>NZ_CP124543.1:3433012-3745104 GCF_029953635.1 Halotia branconii CENA392
GCAGGTAAATGTAAAAATTCTGGTTCAAACTTACCAACAACTGCTGAAGGCCATTCTACAAGGTTAGTAACTTCGGCTAACAAATCGGGGTAGATTTCTGTACAGCCATCTAAAGTTTTGACCGATGCTTTAACTTGTTCTTCAATAATCTTGGCTCTTTCTTTTACATCAACTACAACATGGGCAGAAAGTAGCGTATTTACATAGTCAGAGGCTTGGTTAATTGTCACCTTTTCTGGATGCAAAACTCGATGACCAAAAGAAATGCGATCGCTCTTGATTGTTTCTGAACCATTAACTAATTCAATCGGCAAAACTGTCTCGTTTAGTAATGCTACTAACCAGCGAATAGGACGGGAAAATCTCATATCCCCATCGCCCCAGCGCATCAACCGCTTACCTTCTAAATTTAAAATCCACTGGGGAACTAGTTCTGTCAAAATTTCTGCAACAGGGCGGCCAGGAGTTCTTTTCTGCACAAAGACAAAGTCACCTTTATCTGTGGGGCGCACTTCTAAAGCTTCTAGTTCCACTGCTTGTTTTTTAGCAAACCCTGCGGCGGCTGGTGTTGGTTTCCCATCTTTAAAGGCAGCTTGGGCGGGAGGGCCTTTAACTTCTTCTTCGCGGTCTGGCTGCTGGGATGGTAAACCTTTGATCAGTACTGCTAAACGTCTCGGAGTACCGTAAACTTCTACAGATGCGCTTGTCAAATTATTGACTTCTAAACTTTGGGGAATGCGTTCTTGCCATTGCGCTATGGCATCACTGAGAAAACTTGCAGGTAGTTCTTCTGTACCAACTTCTAATAAAAATGCTAAATTTCCTGATATATCAACACTCTTAACCTTTGTCATCAGAATACTACACAAACTTTTTACCATCAAAATTATATATCTGATTAGATCTGGAAAAGAGCGATCGCTTTGTGTGCATCTGTGCAATCGTCCCCATTAGCGATCGCCAAACTTTTCGGTCTACTGACTTCGCCACAAAGGAATATCAAGATTTAGGAGTAGTTAACTGGCTTAACTGTCCTTGTATCTTGAAAATTGCTAAAATATTATATTTATGTACTTAAATATACAAAAAAACAGAAATGAAAAAATTTTTTGATTTCTGCTTGGAGATGGAATTTTTTTTTAAAGTTACTATTAGTTGCTTAATTATGCAGCAAATATTTTATTGGTTGTTGCATGATATCGAACTTAACTTTATCTCTCAAGTACTATTGTACTGGTTTGTTAGTTCTGTTTCATTTTATAGTATTGGTTTTTTCATCGAAAAAGTGATTAAAAATAATGAGACTTTAAAAGATAAACTAACTGTTAGGCTTAAGAAAGTCAGAAAACAACCTTTTCCTGACTTTACTATCAAAGGCATTATGGTTGGGGAAATCAAAAGTTTCATCACAGCTTTAATTATCCTCTATCTAGCACCAGAGGTAACTAGAGGAAATAGTTTACTTTTAAATTTTGGATGGTTCTTGAGTAGAATAATTATTGCTGATTTATGTTTTTATGTTTCTCATTGGCTACTTCATAGAAAGTTATTGCAGAAAATACATCTTAAACATCATGAATTTGCAGACTCTTCAAGTTTTGTTGCTGGACATAAGAGTTTGACTGAATATATTATTGTTACTATTACAGACTTGTTACCTATTTTTATCTTTGGGTATGATATTACTCAACTCTGTGCCTGGACAGTTGTAGGCAATGCTTACAATCTTGAAGGTCATAGTTCTTTGTCAATCTTTTTTATTCCATCAGATTTTCACGATCTTCATCACACTTGTTTTCAGGGAAACTATGGTATTCAAGGATTTTGGGACAGAGTATTTAACACATTAAATGTTCCTACAAAGAAGATAGGAATTATGTTCCCTGTAGCTTCTGTGGAAGAATATATCACCATAAAATCGTCTAGTAATATTGATTGAGTTAAGAATTTTAGATATAGGACTCCTATTTGATTTTTGAACACGATTCAGTACATATCTATCCCTTCTTAACTGTTCCCTGTTTCCTGTTTTCTGTTCCCTACCTACACAAATAAATTCGGTAATCAAACCGGATTACTATAGTAATTTTCCTAACAGCTGTGGCAATGTGGATATAGGTACACAATCATAGCTGACTGACATTATAGGAAATAATGATGAACCGATCAAAAATAGTTGCCATTATTACAGGTGCGATTTCTATTCTTTTAGCGATCGCTTATCTGCTTTTAGTGCAAATTTTAGACTACCGGGACATGAAACCCGCGCCTATGAGCCAATTTGCAGTACCTGCGATCGCCTCCCAGGGTAAGCAAATTGATCGTATCGCCTAAGTTGGAATGAAATTTAACCGATGTGTAGAGATGCGAGCGATCGCGTCTCTATATTTATAGAGTGTTTTTATGTCTCAGGGTGATATTTATGATTTAGATACATCCGTCCTCAGTAGGGTGGAACAGTGAATATAGTTTGTTACGGTTATTAGTGAAGTAATTGCAATCAAATTGTTTATGACTTATACACAAACAAACGATCCAACTATTCGTGAACCTGTCCAATCATGGCAAAAACTGGATGTAGATCAACAGTTAGCTTTGTTTTGGTTTATTTACGAGGAAATCGGTAATTCTATTACCCCAGCAGCCCCCAATGCTAGCACTGTTTCACCTGAAATTGCTGAAGGTTTGTTCAATCAAGTTAAAGAATTAACTCATGAAGAACAACTGCAAATTCAGCGTGACTTGATCAACAAAGTAGACAGCCAGATTAGTCGTGAATATGGTTCTTTAAGCGACACTACAAAGCTTCTATTTTGGTATCGTTTAGCTCAAGGTATGGAAAACTCTACTATTATTCCTATGCCTTCTAACTATGAGCTTTCTTCAGAAGCCCAGACTCTGTTTAACAACATCAAAGCATTACCTTTTGATAAGCAACTTAACGTTTTCCGTGATTATGTTTCGCCAATGGGCGCTCAATCAAAAGCTGGTGCTGAAATTTAAAATCGCGTAAATTTTGATAACTGTAGCCGTTATCCTCTATAGACAACGGCTATTGTGCAGTTAGTATTAGTCTTCATAAATAAATACAGAGTAAAAATCATAATTTTTACTCTGTCTTGCCTTTAGGTTGCTCTTTGGGATAGCTGCACCCTAAACAACCTAAATTCATAACGCCCTTTATTTTGTATAATGTATTTTAAATTAAATAATTAATAATTTCATCTATCTTACGACTGGTTTAAATATAGTTATTTTTATCTTTTTATAGTGTATTATTTGGAGATAAAATACCTGATTTAAATCCAAGCATAATTAACAACATTTTAATTTATTACGTTGTAGAATTAAATACTTCAAAAAATAAATTATTCATTCGTGAACAACAAGATCCCCGACTTCTTTAAGAAGTCGGGGATCTGAACCTCTAAATAGATAACGTAAAAATTTTATTTAAGTCATACAAAAGACCTAATTATTAACAATATTAATACTAACATTATAGACAGATATCCAATACAAAACACTTCTGTGTTTAAAGACTCAATTATGCTATGTAGCAGAAAGTACGACTCTAAAACCACATACTCTCAGCCCACCATCTGATTCATTCCAGCTACGACTAGCACTGCGGCAAAGTTCTGCACTAAAACTCCAAGAACCACCGCGCAATACTCGACGATGCACATCGCCGCCAACTTCCCAGACGCTGCCATCTGCGGGTGCGCCATGATAATTATTATGCCAAGCATCAGCACACCATTCCCAAACTAACCCGTGCATATCATATAACCCAAAGGCATTAGCTACTAGAAAACTGCCTACATCGGTCGTTTCTTTACGGTATCTAGTTTTTGTATCAACAGAGTAAGTATCGCTACTGCTACAGGTAACTAAATCGGGGGTAATCGTTTCGCCAAAGTGGAAAGATGTAGTAGTTCCAGCACGACAAGCATATTCCCATTCAGCTTCACTGGGTAAACGATACTTGCGTCCAGTTTTTTGTGACAGTCTCACACAAAATTCTACAGCTTCGTGCCAAGAAACATTTTCTACTGGCCGATTGACACCTTTGAATTTAGAAGGATGAGGATTTAAGGTTTGTTTGACTTTGGGCAAAGCTGCTACAACTCTCCATTGTGCTTGAGTCACGGGAAATTTACCTATCAAAAAAGGTTCAATAGTGACTTGGTGTTGAGGGCGTTCGTCGGCATCTCCTTCAACAGTTGGTGAACCCATCATGAAAGTACCACCAGGAATTGCCACCATTTCGATGTTCACACTATGACTCAATTCTTCTGCAAAAAATTTAGCACAAGAGCGATCGCGGCTTACTTCTGTGCCAACTGTGTCTACTGTCAAAACTTCAAATTCAAAGGTTTGTAAAGGTGGTAATGGAAGATTTGATTTTGGTGGCGTTTGTAATTGTAGTAATGTAGTTTGGGCAGTTTCTATAATTTGTGTTTCAGTGGTCGATGTTTTGATAGACATTAAATCATTAAAAACCGCTGCGGCTGATTGATATCTTTCACTAGGCAAGTTCTTGAGTAACTTATCCAAAATTTTGCCTAAATCATCGCCAATAGTGATACCTTTATTTTGTAAGTACTCTTGCCACAACCACTTGCCATTCATGGCATCATAAAGACCATCATTAATACTGCCGAAGCTATCTTGTGAGGGTAAACATTGAGTTAAAAGACGCGCACAAGTTACACCCAAAGCATATAAATCACTACCATTACAAGCAAATCCAGCCATTTGTTCGGCGGGTGCATAACCAATAGTATAAATAACTGTAGCTTGTCTGGCTAAACTAGTTTGTGTTACCTGTTTTGCTCCGCCAAAGTCAATCAATACTGGCTTGCCATCAGTGTCACGACGAATGATATTTTCTGGTTTGATATCCCGATGGATGACATTATGAGAGTGAACAAATTCTAGAACTGGTAACAAATCAGCTAAAAGTTGGCGAATTTGTGCTTCACTAAAAGGTTGTTGTTTAACTTCTTGTAAAAGAGTTTTTCCTTGAATAAATTCTTGAACAAGATACAAACTTAATCCTTGCTCAAAGTAAGCCAATAATCTAGGAATTTGGGTATGATTTTCTCCTAATTCATACAAACGAAATGCTTCTTCTCTAAAAAACTCTGCTGCTTTGGCGCGTTGTACGGTTCCTTGAACTTGCGGGAAGAATTGCTTGATGACGCAAGGCGCATTTAATCTATCTGCATCTTCTGCTGCATAAGTTCTGCTAAATCCACCTTCACCTAAGAGTATTAATACACGATAGCGGTTTCTCAAAAGTTTGCCAAAGCTGCTTTGTCCGCAACTTATACAAAATCTATTGCCGTCAGGATTAAATGGATTTGAGCAATTGGGATTTTGGCAGATTTGCATAATGAGGGGTAAATAGCATCTTGTCCCAAGTTAGCCCCAATATTATCAAATTTAAAATAGATATTCAGACAAATAAAACACTCTATCTTTCATCTAGGTAGATGCTTGCATTAATAAAAACTACAGATTAAGAAGTTTGATTTATTTGTTGCTTTCTACGGGGTACTTTTTAAATAAGAGTATATATGAGTGCAAACATTTTATTTACAAAAAGAATAATAAATCTAACTATAGAATTTGTCAAGGGTGTTGCCATAGTAATCGAGAGGTTAAGGTCTCCGATTTATCCACTAAATTGGGGATCTTATTGTTTATGATGTATAAAACTTC
This sequence comes from Halotia branconii CENA392, assembly GCF_029953635.1. Classification (NCBI taxonomy): domain Bacteria; kingdom Bacillati; phylum Cyanobacteriota; class Cyanophyceae; order Nostocales; family Nodulariaceae; genus Halotia; species Halotia branconii. The sequence goes on from NZ_CP124543.1 coordinate 3,438,743, forward strand.
TACTTCTATAGTGGAAGTTTTATAATAAATTCTGTCCCTTCTCTTAATCTCGAAATACAGTCGAGTTTTCCTAAATGTTTTTCTTCGACGATTTGTCGACTAATCGATAACCCTAAACCAGTACCTTTACCTACAGATTTAGTAGTAAAAAATTGTTCAAATATATGTTCTCGAACTTCTGGTGTCATGCCATCACCATTGTCTTTGATTGAGATGATTATATTTTGACTTAAAGAATCTAACTGTGTAGAAATAATAATTTGATTGAATTTTTGATCAGTCTGCGGATTTTCAGAAATATTAGTAGATTCATCTAAAGCATCAATAGCATTAGCGATAATATTCATGAATACCTGATTCATGGGGCCTGGATAGCATTTTATTTGGGGCAATTCGCTATAGTTTTTAATCAGTTCAATATGCGAATGTTGATTATTTGCTTTCAATCGATGCTTCAAAATCATTAATGTACTTTCAATGCCTTGATGAATGTCAATTGCTATTTTATTAGATGCATCAGAACGGGAAAAATTTCGTAAACTCTGACTAATTTCACAAATGCGTTCAATACCTACACCCATAGAAGACACTACTCTGGGAACATCTTGAATCATTTCTTCTAAATCAATTTTTTGAGCATGTTCGTCAATCTCTAGTACTGGTTTTGAATAGTAATAACGATAAAGTTGTAAATGATGAATTAGGTTTGATGTATATTGAGAAATGTAGTTTAAATTACCTTTAATAAAACCAACAGGGTTATTAATTTCATGAGCTACACCAGCAACTAACTGACCAAGGGCAGACATTTTTTCACTTTGTACTAACTGTAATTGAGATTGTTTTAAATCATGTAGCGCTTGAGAAAGTTCTACTGTACGTTCTTTGACTCGCTCTTCTAGTTCAGCTTTTTGTTGTGCAAGTTGTTGAGTTAAAAAATGCAGCTTTAAATGTATATTAATTCTAGCTAAAAATTCTTCTGTTTGAAACGGTTTAATAATGTAATCGACAGCTCCTATCGAAAGACCTTTAACTTTATCAGTTGTGTCAGATAAAGAGGTCATAAAAATTATTGGTATATCTTGTGTTAAATAATTTGCTTTAAGTTTTTGACAAGTTTCAAATCCATTAATTCCCGGCATCATCACATCTAAGAGTATTAGATGTGGTTGATGCAATTCAGCTTGTGCAATGGCAGTTTTACCATCATTAGCTACTAAAATTTTACATCTAGAGTCAGCGATCGCAGCAGAAATTAATTGTAAATTAGTCTTATTATCATCAACAATCAAGATCGTGGCATTGTCCAAATATATCTGATTCATGGAAGATTCACCCTGAGAAATCTCAGCTATACAAACTAGACGGAAGGCTACGCAGACGAATTTAATAGCCCCTGATTTCTAGTCTACGAGGCAATTTTATCTCTAATAACAAGTAAAAATATTCTATATGAACGTCAATTTTTTTGAATTTAGAACAAATTACTTATTTTTAAACAAACATAAAAATGAAATTTATTTATATTATTTATAATAAAAACAACATTATCTTATTAAGTATATTGATTAACTGACCTCAGTGCTATCACGGTAATGTTTATCAATTAAAATGCTGTTTTAACAACTAAATATGCATTTTGAAGACTCAATTAACATCATCAGAAATATTGCTAAATTGTGCAACAAAAAATATTGTTACTTTTTCTCTCCAAAAGCGCGAATTAATTCAGCTGCCAACGCGACAATTGCAGATACTGAAATTAAGAGGATGCTGAGAGCATTAATATCAGGCTTAACTCCTGTTCTGATGCGACCAAAAATTTCCATTGGTAAAGTGTTAGAACCACTACCTGCGGTAAAGCTAGCGATGAGAAAGTCATCGAAGCTGAGGACAAAGGCTAGCAAACAGCCGGCTATAATGCCAGGCATTAGTTGAGGTAATAATACTTTGATGAAGGCTTGTACTGGTGTGGCTCCTAAATCTAATGCTGCTTCTTCTAAGTGAGGATCTAAGTTGGTCAGCCGTGAGGAAACCACAAGTCCCACATAAGCCAGACAAAAGACTAGATGAGCCGCAACAATTGTCCACAAACTCAGGGGGATAGCAAATGCTGCTAAAAATACTAGCGTGGCTACAGCGATCGCAATATCAGGAATAATTAACGGTAGGTAAGAAATACCGCGATACAATTTCTTACCTAGAAATTGATAGCGTGCCAATCCCACTGCCATTAAAGTACCCAGAACTGCGGAAATACTTACTGCACAAAAAGCAACTATCAAACTATTTTTTAAAGCTGATAAAATTCTTTCGTCGCTGAACAATTTGCCATACCAATCAAGGGTAAAACCTTGCCAACTCGCACTATAAGGCGATTGATTGAAACTATAAAAGCCAAGTACCAGTATAGGCAGGTACATAAATACAAATATGACTACTGAGAAAACCGCCTGCCATGCGACACGCGGTTTTTTAAGAGAGGGAGAAGTATTCACGCTTACAATTATTTATTTCTTTGGCCAGACACTTTAGCCTGTTTTAAAAAAAAAGTCAATATATATTTTTCTATTTAGGCTTGTAGTAACCAGCACATTAGCTGAAAGCATTAAAAACGGACAAAGCACGAGAGTCATGATGGATTTTGGCTTATTTTACTAAGCCTAGCCCTTCAAATAAACGGTACTTATCCCAATCGACCCAGCTTTCGACAATTTTGCCATCTTCAAATCGGTCGATCTCAATGCCGGTCCAAGTCACTTCCTTTCCAGTCGGTGCAAGTCCGATATATTCGCCCGTGTGGATAGCCGTAAACTCCCATCGGGTGCTGACCAAATCGCCTTCGGCTATTTGCATCAAAACAAGAGCTTTTGAGTTGGAGAAAGATTTATGATAATTGCTGATCATCTTTTTCCACTCCTCCAGGTTCTTGTCAGATACACCGCCTTCAACATCGGGTTCTTGATGGTTGACGTAATTTTTTGTAAAAATGTCCTTGGGACTATCTGAATTGTTGCTGTCCCACATTCTTATAGCGCGCCGTGAAATTTCTTTACAGTTGTTAGCTGACATATCAATCTCCTTTGGCGTTAGAGAACAGAAACATGAATTAGAGCGATTATGTTGTGAAGTTCTAAGTCATTTCAAGAATCTATTTCTAGATGCCACAACTTTTGTCATGTATGAACGCTAAATGGTTTTTTAGCTTCAACTTAATTACATACTTGCATCTTATTACTTTACGTTACTGATTGGAAAATCTAACCGTTTTAATCATGTCTCATCCTGACATAAATCTAACTCCATCAAAAGTAGAGGAAGACAACCCTACGCCTCTATCTTTAGAACTAATACTTGGCGGATCATTCTTTAATTAGAATATTCAGGCTATACCAACAGTTAAGTTTTTATGACATTATCAGGATAAACATTCAACAAAGAGCCTAAGCTCCAATATAGTAATTGTTATATGTAACCAAAAAGCATATATTTCCCAATATCTTCCTAAGTAAGGAGGTAATTTTATTTAATTGCTCAACTTCTGTTGGTAGAAATGTTCAAAAATCAAGAATTACAAACAATCAGACTTTTGGTGAGACATGACACGATACTGCAAAATTGACTAATTACAGTAATATTTGAGCATAAAAGCCAAAAAAAGCTGAATTTTTACATTGTTTATTTAACAAGAATGTATTTTCCTTCTGAGGAAGAGGAAAATTTCCCTACAAAGGTAGACCAATAAACCACTAATAAAAGTATAGAATTTGGAAGTTATTCAGAACAAAGTTAGTGTTTAAAGTTATTTTTTAGTGCGATATCAATAACTTATAAGCACATTTGAAATTAAAGCAGATACCTGTAAGTCAAATTTTATTTGTAGGAGGTTGGTGATGCGAATTGCTCAAGTAGCCCCACTATCAGAAAGAGTTCCCCCTCTAACTTATGGAGGTATAGAGCTAGTAGTGTCTTTATTGACTGATGAGTTAGTCCGACGTGGACATGAAGTCACACTATTTGCATCGGGAGATTCTCTCAGTTTGGCAGAACTAGTATCAGTTCATCCTCGCGCCCTTAGACTTGATCCTAATGTCAAGGAACGGGGTATTTATGAAATGCTGCAATTAGGTTTAGTATACGAACGGGCAGAGGAATTTGATATTATTCATTCCCACCTGTGCTGCTCGTCACTACCTTATGCGAATTTGGTAAAAACTCCCACAATTCATACTTTACACGGCATTTTTACTCCTGATAATGAAAAGATGTTTCAACATGCTAAACATCAACCTTTTGTGAGTATTTCCGATGCACAACGAGAATTGAAGTTAGGGCTGAACTATGTAAAAACGGTTTATAACGGCATTGATGTCAGCAGTTATAAATTTCATGCTCAACCAGAAGATCCCCCATATTTAGCATTTTTAGGGCGAATTTCTCCAGAGAAAGGTACACATTTAGCGATCGCGATCGCTAAACAAACAGGTTGGCATTTAAAAATTGCCGGAAAGGTTGATGTAGTTGATGTGGAATATTTTGAGCAGGAAATTAAGCCACAAATCGATGGTAAGCAAATTGAGTATCTGGGTGAAGCCAATCATACACAAAAAAATGCTCTAATGGGAGGTGCAGTCGCAACTCTTTTCCCCATCACTTGGCGAGAACCATTTGGGTTAGTGATGGTTGAATCAATGGCAGCCGGCACACCCGTTATTGCGATGAAACTAGGGTCTACTACGGAAGTAATTACTCACGAAAAAACAGGTTTTCTCTGCAACAATATTGAAGAGTGCATCAGTGCTGTTGACAGAATCACAGAACTAGATCGCTACACTTGTCGCAAAGATGTTGAAAATCGTTTTAGTCTTCAGCGGATGACTGATGGTTATGAAGCAGTTTATCAACAGATTATGGAAGAGCGATTTGCCAATAATGGGCATGTCCGCACTACAGTTGGTTTAGGTAGCCGACGCAGCTAGATAGATCTTCCTAGTTAGTTTTTTAGATAATTGATAATGGGTAATTTAGAGAAACCCATTACCAATTACCTACAAGGTTAATAATGACAAGGTAAATGAAAAAATTAAGTTTATTCGCTTGATATAGGACTCCTATTTGATTTTTGAACACGATTCAGTACATATCTATCCCTTCTTAACTGTTTCCTGTTTCCTGTTCCCTACCTACACAAATAAATTCACCGAATCAAACCGGATTACTATATTAATCTAAACTTCTTTTAACTTGGTTCTAATCGTCTCTATTCGTTGACGATTTACACCCAAGTCACTTTGACCCAACCGCGAGGCTGAACGAACTTGAATAACATTAGCATTGCGGTCTAGATAGAACTCTACATCATCTACAAAACCCATTAAAGCACTCTTAAATTCGGCATATAAATAATCATGACTTTGAGTGATAATTTTAGTTCTTGGTAAAGACTCAACAACATTTTTAAGCTTAGTTAAAGCTTGTTCTGGAGTCGAAGTAAAAGTTAGTGGTGCAATTGTATGGACTGCATCAAAACTTTGACTGGAAACACAATTAGGAGAGTTTGGACAAGGTGCTAATTTGCCGTTGTTAACACCTAAGTTGTTTGGTTGTTTGCCGGCGAAAATCATGATTTTTCTATTAAAATATAATGCCAATATATTTAATTTATATGAAATTTGAACTATGAACGATAAATTATAAATTTTATCTAGCTGTAACGTGCCAACAGCCAAAGTGCGAAGCGCTCCAATCCCACTAATAGAACGGTTATACCTACTGCCAAAGCAAATAAAACTATGTTGCTAACTTGACCAGCCCTCAAAGCAAAACTTAGGGAAGTAGAAACGGCTGGAGGATGCATGGCATCTAATAGAATCATTAACATAATCGCTATCACCATTGAAATACCGCCTGAAAGATATCCTCCACCAAATAATAAATAGGTGATAAACCCAATAATAGCTGCCATCATTTGGGCAAGAATCAAAGTTCGTACAGCATTTGTACCATGATGAGGGTCAAGATAAATCAAAAAGGCACTGGAAGCTAAAGATGCAAATAAAAGACGTTGCTGACTGAGCGCTTCGACTAAGGCCATGACAGTTAGTACTATTAGGGTTGGTGCTGTTGCTAAGGCTATTTCTCCTTTGAGACCTAACCTGCGTCTGAGGGTTAGATTTGCTTGGCGTAAGGGTTTTAAGCTTGAACGTTTTTGACTCATTCTAGTATTTCTGTTTTTGATTTAACTCTAAAGCTTTAGCAGATAGACTTGCATCAGCTTTTTGCTATATATAAAAGTCTGACTAAAACATTGGTGATGCGATCGCTCTATGATGCGGTAAGTACCGTCTAGGCTAGAAGCTAATTATGATGCCAACAATCTCAATTAACGACGCTCAGCGCTTGCAACTCCAACCTTTAGAAATCCCATCACGGTTACTTTTAGGGCCAGGCCCTTCAAATGCCCATCCCGCAGTTCTCCAGGCGATGAATACCTCGCCAGTTGGGCATCTTGATCCGGCTTTTTTAGCACTCATGGATGAGATTCAATCTTTATTACGCTATGTCTGGCAAACAGAGAACACCCTCACCATTGCAGTCAGCGGTACAGGTTCCGCTGCTATGGAAGCAACCATTGCCAATGCCATAGAACTCGATGATGTGGTTTTGATTGGTGCAGCAGGTTACTTTGGTCATCGCCTCGTGGATATGGCTGGACGATATGGTGCAGATGTGCGAACTATGACTAAACCTTGGGGACAAGTTTTCACATTAGATGAACTCCGCACCGCTGTAGAAACTCATCGTCCGGCGATTTTGGCTTTGGTTCATGCCGAAACTTCTACAGGCGCACGTCAACCTTTAGAAGGAGTCGGTGAACTGTGTCGTGAATTTGGCACTTTATTATTAGTAGATACAGTCACAAGTCTTGGTGGTGTCCCGATATTTTTGGATGCTTGGGGAGTTGACTTAGCTTATAGTTGTAGCCAAAAAGGGTTAGGTTGTTCTCCTGGTGCTTCACCTTTTACAATGAGTTCCCGTGCAGTTGAGAAGTTGCAGCAACGCAATACAAAAGTGGCAAACTGGTATTTAGATATGTCATTGCTGAGTAAGTATTGGGGCAAAGAACGCACATATCATCATACAGCACCCATTAACTTGTACTATGGTTTGCGGGAAGCCCTACGCTTGGTGGCAGAAGAGGGACTAGCAAACTGCTGGCAGCGTCATCAAAAAAATGTAGAGTATCTCTGGGAAGGTTTGGAAGACTTAGGACTGAGTATGCATGTTGAACGGGAGTATCGATTACCAACCCTAACTACAGTCCGTATTCCAGGAGGGGTAGATGGTAAGGCGATCGCCCAACAGTTACTGAATGAGCATAATATTGAAATTGGTGGTGGTCTGGGTGAATTAGCTAATCAAGTCTGGCGCGTAGGGCTGATGGGTTTCAACAGCCGTCAAGAAAGCGTTGACCAACTTTTAGCAGCACTGCGCTTAGTTTTACCAAAATAGTTGGAGCTTGATTAGGTGCGTTTTTTGTTAACGCACCTATGCCATTTCCAACTCGTAAACTTTCAACCTCTTGAAATCTTATTGAAAGAAAAAACCAGTAATTAGCAGAGGCAAGAGTATCAGAACAGACACAATTAAAACGAGGGTTGCAGGATCAATCTTGATATGATTCTTCTGTGGATCGCTCATTGGTGAAGTTCTCTGTGAACAAACATATTAATTCAGCCTAAAGGATATTTGTTCTTGTTTCCAAACCTATTGAGGTTGAAACTATAGTGCTGTTAATCAAATTTAGTTGCCAGACATCTGACAAGGGGAGATAGTAAGTGATTATTTCATCAAACAATAATAATACTTTAAGCCTCTGTAGTCTTGCGAAACCATCGAAGATAAATTTACTTGCGGAAGTGGATATCTATCGAACTATTGCTAATTTACAAATGACACAAAACAACAAGGGTTCAATGGGTCAGTTTTTGACCCCTGCCCCAGTTGCAGAATTAATGGCAGAGATGTTTGATCAATTAGGTTCAGAAATAACACTTCTTGATGCAGGTGCAGGAATTGGTTCATTATCAGCCGCTTTTGTAGCAAAGGTATGCCAAAATCAACAATCTATCTCAAATCTGCATATTGTAGCTTATGAAATTGATCCTATTTTAATTAAGTATTTATATCAAACTTTAGAATTATGTAATCAGAAATGCCAACATTTTGGCATTGATTTCAAATATGAAATTCGTGAGACTGATTTTATTGAAGATGTAGTCAATATCTTGCAAAATAGTTTGTTTAATAAAGCAAATAAAGCAGAATTTACCCATGCTATTCTTAACCCGCCTTATTTGAAAATTAATGCCCACTCTCCGGTTCGGAAATTATTACGTTCCATAGGTCTGGAAACCAGCAATCTTTATAGTGGTTTCATTGCTGCTACGGCAATACTACTAAATTCCGGAGGTGAGCTTGTAACAATTACACCGCGTAGTTTTTGTAATGGCCCATATTTCCGTAACTTCCGCAAGATGTTTTTGGGGATGATGGCTTTACAGCAATTATATCTTTTTGAGTCACGGCAAGAAGCGTTTAGTGATGACGATGTTTTACAAGAAACTCTCATTATTCATGCTAAAAAACAAAAGCATCAGCCGAATAGTGTACTAATTAATACCAGTTTTGGTATTGATGATGACTTAATCATGTCTAATTCTGTACCATATACAGCTTTAATTCGCCTCAATGATCCAGAGCAGTTTATCCATATACTTCCAGATACCTTTAGCCAGCATATTGTTCAGCAAATGGATCTTTTTAGCTGTACTTTAAAAGACCTAAATCTGACAGTTTCAACTGGGCGAGTTGTGGATTTTCGTGCAAAAGAGTACCTCAGAATTAAACTGGAAAATCATACTGTTCCTCTAGTTTACCCAGTTAATTTATCTAATGGATATGTAGATCATCCAAAAACCACTAAAAAGCCTCAAGCTTTAGTGTGTGGAGAAGAAACAGCTAATCTTCTAGTACCAAATGAGCATTATGTTCTATGCAAAAGATTTTCATCAAAAGAAGAAAAAAGGCGGATTGTTGCAGTTGTTTATGATGCCGACCGATTTGATTATGCCTATGTGGGATTTGAAAATCACTTAAATTATTTTCATCAAAGTAATCGGGGAATAGATATTAAATTAGCCCGCGGATTAGCAGTTTATCTTAATTCCACCTTAGTTGATTCTTTTTTTCGCTTATTCAATGGACATACTCAGGTTAATGCAACTGATTTACGAAATTTGAAGTATCCTACTTTAGAACAACTACTATTATTAGGGTCGTGGGTTGGTGAGCAATTTCTTTCTCAACGAGAAATTGATCAATTGATAGAAGAAAAACTACTGAGTATGACAAACCATTCAGAAAACAATCCAATTGCAATCAAATCTCGAATTAATCAAGCGCTGCAAATCTTGACGGATTTAAGTTTTCCGCGAACACAGCTTAATGAAAGGTCTGCCTTAACGCTTCTGGCTTTGCTTGGCTTAAAGCCAAATGATCCTTGGGTATCAGCGACTTCCCCTTTGATGGGAATTACACCCATGATGGATTTTATGGCTCAATATTATGGCAAAACCTATAAACCCAATACTAGAGAAACAGTTCGCCGCCAAACAGTGCATCAATTTTTAGATGCAGCTTTAATAGTTGCTAATCCAGATGATCCAAACCGTCCTATTAATAGTCCTAAAACTGTATATCAGATCGAAGACAGCGCACTTGAACTATTACGAACCTATGATACTGAGGAATGGGAAAAGAGTATTCGCACTTATCTTGCTTCAGTCAAAACCCTCAAAAAGCGTTATGCTCAAGAACGTGAAATGTCTCGTATTCCTATAGTAATTGAAGGTAAAGTTAAGACTTTATCACCAGGTGGTCAAAATATTCTAGTCGAAAAAATTATTAATGAATTTGCGCCTCGTTTCACACCTGGTGGAAAGCTTATCTATGTTGGTGATACAGACAAAAAATTTGCTCACTTCGATGAATCAGCATTACAAGAATTGGGTGTTACTATCGATGTTCACGGCAAAATGCCAGATGTCATCATTCACTTTACCGCTAATAATTGGTTAGTACTGATTGAAGCTGTAACATCACATGGTTCAATTAACCCTAAGCGGAAACAAGAACTGGAAACTTTATTTAAAGCAACTCGACTACCACTGGTTATGGTGACAACATTCCTTAGCCGTAAAGCAATGGTGGAGTATTTACCAGAGATTGCTTGGGAAACAGATGTCTGGGTTGCTGAAGATGCCACTCATTTAATTCACTTTAATGGTCAACATCTTTTGCAGTTATATACAAATGATTCCATTAGTTAAGAGCTAGTATAGCGATCGCCTGTAACAAATCGCTAACTAATTCTTTTACTTGCTCTTATCTTCTTCGCCACCAAATAACAGCCGCTGTTACTAACCCTATTAAAGGTAAAAACAACAGAGATGACAATGTTAAAAAACTAGCTTGGACGTTTGTCAAATTGATCCGACGGTTATTCGGCTCTTTGGGACGAATTGAAAGGAGTTGTTGATTTTGTTGACTCAGCCAAGTAACAGAGTTGAGGAAAACATCTCCATTTAGTTGCTGTTGAAACAAGCCATTAGTGGCGAAATCAGAATTTCCTAAGACTACTAAGCGCGCCTCGGTAGCAGGTTGTTCAGATTTCTCTTCAGTTGGGGGAGTAGGACTAGTTTGAGCTTCAGGTGTCGGTGATGGTAATGGTGAGGTCGTAGGAGTAGGACTAGCTTGACCTTCGCTTGTTGGTGATGGTGACGGTGAAGTTGTAAGAGTAGGAATACTTTGAGCTTTAGCTGATAGTTTTTTGTCCAAAGCCACACCCAAGGTTAAAGGGCCTTTGAGATCTTGATCAGAATTAAACTCTAACTTTTCACTTTGGAGGTCACTTTCAGCCCAGCTGTTGGGATAGGGTTTAGTTCGCAGCAAAGGAGTAGCTTCGATACCAGCCACTGGAGTAATTTCTAAAGGTCTAGCTAACCGATAAAAAGAAATGCCTTGACCAAAATCTTTAGTAATTGGATGTTGTCCGTAGTCTGTGATGATGGGAGCAGCAGGGCCAAGTCCGACACCAGCGCCAGAGACATCTACGGCTAAACGATTGTCCAGACGCACACCCCACTCTTGTAACAAGTTGTTCAATTTGGGGTCAGTATTTGGATCAATCATTAGCAATACATTACCACCGCCATCAAGATAATTTTGCAAAGCTTTAACTTCGGCATCAAAAAGTTCTCGTTTGGGGCCAGCTACTACCACCACAGCAGCATCTTCGGGAACTTTAGGATTTTCTGTTAAATTCAGGGGTGATGTAGTGTAGTTTTTATCGCTTAAACCCTGAGTAGCTTGTGATATTCCACCTTCACCTGTGGAAATGGGATGTTCGCCATGACCTTGGAGAAAATAAACTTTTGCAGTAGTTGAAGTAGTAATTTGTTGCAATCGATTTGTTAATCTGACTTCTGATAAACGTTCATTCTCATTTACTGTTTGGACTAACTGGCGTTTATCTCCAGATTCGAGGTAAACTTCGCCATAATCTTTAACACCAAATTTTTCTGCTAATCCTGGTCTAGCTTGTGGGTCAACATATTCAAATCGAAAGTTAGAACTTTGCCGTTGATAATTTTCGAGCAATTCCTGATCTTGAGAGTTACGATTTACATCAAATATCCATATTTTTACGGGCTGTTGTAAGCCACGTACCAATTCCTGCGATTGGGGAGCAAGAGTAAATAACTGAGCTTCTGTTAAGTCTGCTCGTAGATGATAGCGAGTTCCTAAAAAGTTAATTAATCCTAAAATTACTAATACAGCCAGGATGGCAACTAAAGCATTAGTCCCAGCTTGAGTAGAACGACTTTTCCACCAATTACTTTTTTGGCTTTGCCACAATAACCACAACCCGCTGATGACAATTCCCGCAATCAGAAATGCTAAGGAAATTGCTCCCCAATTCCCAGAAACTAAACCAGATGTTAAACCTACAACAAATAGGAACGGGCCGAATAAAAATAGATATTGCCAAATTTTTTTTCTTTTGATGGTCTTCATGTTATTAAGTCAGGAAGCAGGGGAGCAGTGTTTCGACTACGCTCAACAACCACGGCATGGGAGGCAGGGGGAAAAGGACAAGGGGCAGGGAGCAGGGGAGAAGAGGAAAGAGTGTTAACCACAAATGAATAAGTGCGAAGTAGTTTCAAACTCCCCCTTGCACCCCGCGCCCCGAAGTTGCTCCACTTGGGGAGACCCCAAGACCGCACTTCTCTTCTGTCTCAATTCCTCCTTTTCATGCCCCATGCCCTTTTAATAATTACTGACGTTGAAAGCGTAGTGCATCTATTGATTGGGCTGTGAGAAAGATGCCCAAAAAAATGTAACTGGCAAATAAAATTAAGGCGCTTGTATCAAAAATCCCTTGGATGAGGGTGTTGTAATGTTTCAATAATGATAAATGACTTAAGGCTGCTCCTACTGGGCCACCAATACTTTTAGCGATTAAATCAACAAATAACAGCAATAAAACTAACGCAAAAGTCAAAACAGCAGACAAAATTGTACTTTCTGTTAAAGAGGAAATAAACATTCCTAAAGATAAAATTGCCGCTGCTAACAAAATTAGTCCCAAGTTACCCAGTAAAGGAATTAAGGGTGACATTGGCGGATTTGAGCCGCTAATAGCGATCGCTTCAAATAATAGCAAAGGCAAAACCATTGTGGTAAAAAATGTTAACACTCCTAATAATTTCCCCACTGCTACTGCCCAGTTAGTGACTGGTGAGGTGGCTAAAAGTTCCAATGTGCCGCGCTTGCGTTCTTCGGCGTACAATCCCATTGAAAGAATAGGCAAGATAAACAACAATAGCCAACCCATGCGATCTAAAAATGCCCGGATAAATTCGTAAGGCACATCTATCGGTGGTACAGGTACTCCTAGTTGTTGTCCCTGTAAATCTATGGCTGTAACTGCTGCCAAAATTCCATCTGGCCCCAGCAAAATCATTACAAAGAATAAGCCGGCAATGAACCAAAACACGCCAGCGATCGCATAAGCTAAGGGCGAGGTAAAATAACTCTGTAATTCTCGGCGATAAATGGCAATAATATTACTCAGTACTATACCCATTTATGCGGCTTCTCCTTCGTTGGCTGTTGAATCTACTTCAGGATCAAATTGTTTTTCTTCTCTAGTCAGTTGCAAGAATACATCTTCTAGGGTAGCGCTGACACGCCGCATTTCATATAAACCAAATTCTGCACGCACTAAAGCTGCGGCAATATCTTGTCCTGGTTCCCGTCCAGGTTGCGATATGACTCGTAAATAAGCACGGTTATCTTGAGGTGTGAAATGACTATGCGCTCCGGCGGTAGGAATTGATTCTACTAAACTTACTCCCGCGACATTCTGTAATACTTGTTTGGCTAAATTAGCTGATCCGGCAATTTCAATTTCATATCCTGAGCCGCCTGTCAACTGTGTCATTAAGCTTTCTGGTGTATTAGTTGCTACGATGTTGCCGCGATTGATAATAGCTACGCGGTTACAGGTCATGCTCACTTCTGGCAAAATATGCGTAGACAGAATAATGGTATGAGTCCCAGCGAGGCTTTTAATTAAATTTCGTACCTCGATAATCTGCCGGGGGTCAAGTCCTACAGTGGGTTCATCTAAAATAATTGCTGGTGGATCGTGGACTATGGCTTGAGCGATACCAACTCTTTGGCGATATCCTTTAGAAAGTTTGCGAATAATTACCCGCCGTTTTTCTTGTAAGTTACAGCGGGCGATCGCTGCTTGAACTTTAGCAGAGCGATCGCCTGCGGATACACCTTTAATGCGGGTGACAAAATGCAAAAATCCCTCTACCGTCATTTCTGGATATAACGGCGGTGTTTCTGGTAAATAGCCAATTCGCTGACGCACCGCTAAAGAATTTTCATGGACATCAAAACCAGCAATCTTAGCTGAACCATTTGTCGCTGGTAAATAACCCGCTAAAATCCGCATGGTTGTAGTTTTACCAGCACCATTCGGCCCCAAAAACCCTAAAATTTCCCCTGGTTCAACGTTAAAAGTCACATCAGTAATGGCTGGGGTAGAACCGTATGTTTTACTCAGATGTTCAACTTCAATCATTAATTTGGTAGCGATCGTTGAGATATACAATACCCAACAATCTTAGATCATGACGGGATTGAGGATTGAAGATTTATGATATTTTTTAGTGAAAATACTGAAACAAACGTCAAAAATAATATGTTTTGTGATGAAGATGACTAAGTACCTATGGCGATCGCTCAAACAATCTTTTTTGCGCTTCTGTAGTTAATTAATGTAAACTTTGTGAGTATTAATCTCTTTTCCTTGATTCAGTATTTTTTGCTTTATTTAGGCATTTGGTTATTATTATTTATTCAGAATAATTAATAAGATTAAGTAAGTTTACTAATAGTTTTTCAAATGCCAATTGCTGTAGTAATGTATTCAACGTTGAGATACGAGTTAACACTGGGATTATTCAACTTTAATTAGAGAAAAGTTTCTGATGAAATTAGCTCAAAAGCTTTGTATTGCTACCGCAGCAGTAGCGATCAACTTGAGTATTCTAAAATCTGCCTCAGTCCATGCGGTTACACTCAACTTTGAATGGACTGGTAATGCTGGCTATTCAGCCAAAGGCTCATTTAACTACGATGAAACTCAAGGTTACTCAATTGTTGATGAATCAAAACTGCGATCGCTGACAATTGATTTTTTTGACCCAAGTAACAAGTTGTTAAATAGCTTTGCCCCGATTACAAATGGAAGCATCGCTTATGATTTTTTAGACTTCAGCTACGATACAGCTACGAAGTCTTTATTTGGTTTTTTTGATGTCGGTAAAGATGATGGGCAAAGTACAGATTATTATCTCTTTGAAACTGTGGGTTTAAATTTGAGTTTGAGAAATCCTATTCAAGGAACAATAGACCAAAATAATGGCTTGATAACTGTGAGCGATACAACTCCAGTCCCTGAACCATTGACAATAGGTGGAACAGTAGTTGCTATTGGCATTGGCTATGTAATGAAACGTAAAAAAGCCAAAATTTAAACGAGCGATCGCCAAACCATAAGTAAAAATTAAACAAGGATAATACTGTGAAACGCCAGCTTGCAAAATACTATAAGCTGTTAGTCTTTTTTGTTTGTACGACGTTGTTTGTCTTTTGCACTCAGATAGTTATCGCCCAGAATAACTATAATTTAGCCACTCAAGGAAAGCAAAATGTACAACTAATTGTCAGCAGTGATTTTGTTGTCACGATGGACGAGACACAACCTGTCATTAAAAATGGTGCAGTTGCGATTAAAGACGGCAAAATTGTTGCAATAGACACTCAAGATAAAATTAGAGCTTCTTATAGAGCTAACAGGACACTGCTAGGCGAAGGTATGGTGTTAATGCCTGGTCTTGTCAACGGTCATTCTCACTCGGCAATGGTGTTGTTTCGCGGTCTTGCGGACGATTTAGCATTGGAAGATTGGCTCCAGAATTATATATTTCCCGCAGAAGGAAAATTTGTTGACGAAAATTTTGTCCGTGTTGGTGAACAGCTTGCTTGCTGGGAAATGATTCGTGGTGGCACAACAACGTTTGTTGATATGTACTTTGAGCCAGATATTGCTGCCGAAGTAATTGATGAATGCGGCTTACGCGCCATGATTGCACCTTCGTCAATAGATTTTCCTAGCCCTGGCTTTCAAGGATGGGATGATGCATTTGCTAGTTCAGTGAATTTTCTCAAACGTTGGAAAGGCAAGAGCGATCGCATCATACCAGCACTTGCTCCACACGCTCCTTATACTGTCTCGCCAGAACATCTGACGCAAGCTATTCAAACTGCGCGTCATTACGATGTCCCTCTAACAATTCACTTGGCAGAAACACAAACTGAAGTCAAAGATGTTCAGCAGCGTTATAACGCGACCCCAGTACAACATTTGGAAAATCTTGGCTTTCTAGATCCGCGCGTATTTGCCGCCCATGTTGTCTGGCCTAACGAAAGTGAAATTGCCCTCATGGCAAAACGTGGTGTTGGTGTCATCCACAATCCTGACTCAAATTTAAAATTAGCTTCTGGTTTTGCACCGATTCCAGCAATGCTCAAAGCTGGAATTGATGTTGGTTTAGGGACGGATGGAGCTGCATCTAATAACGTTCTTGATATGTGGAACGCAATTCGTCTTACCGCCTTAATTCATAAAGGCACAACTCTTGACCCTACTGCTGTACCAGCCAAGACAGTTTTGCGTATGGCAACACTTGGCAGCGCCCAAGCACTCGGCTTGGCAGATAAAATTGGCGCGATTAAGACAGGACTCCAAGCAGATCTAATTCAAGTCAAGCTCAAAGAACCACATCTGCTTCCACTTTATGATGTCATGTCGCATCTAGTTTACGCAGCAGATGCCAGCGATGTTGATACTGTAATTGTGAATGGGCAAGTTTTAATGCACCAACGCGAAATGCTTACGGTTGACATTAATAAGATTCGCCGTGAAGTTGTCTCCATTGCCGAAAAAATCAAAGCTGAGTTTAGACCTGCCAACTAATCAGACAAATCCAGGCTGCCCTAAATGCGCTCTAGGGCAGTTGTACATTTGATTTAACCTTGGCGTTAAAAATTCTGAACAAGAATAACGTTACTTTTTTTAATATTTCTATATATTGCTTTAGAATAGTATTAGATAGCAATCTAATTAAGATTGCAAGGAGAACAACAGGTATGCGAAGGCAGGGTGTTTCACTTGCAGAAGCCGCAAAGCGTTTAGGTATAAGTCAGAGTGATTTATATGTAGCCGTGCAGAAAGGACAAATCCCGACTTTTAGAAAAAATGGAAGAACTACAGTTCGTCCAGGGGCATTAGCAGAATATAAAATCAGGTCTAGTTATATCTCTAGTTACCGACTCTAGATTAAGAAATTAACAAAATTGTTGGCTGGCACGGAAGCTAAGATTGAGATGATTAAGAATGGCAATAAGAAATCATTGTTGCCATCTAGCTAAACAGGCTTGACGGTGGACAAAACTGACCCGAAAGTCTGCGTAGCTTTTTTAATAACTTGCGTAAGTCCTGTCAAGAAAAAAATGAGACAGATTTTATCCAAATCAGCGTAGACGCAAAGCGGCTTGCCGTAGGCTACCACAGAGGCGCAGCGAAAAGTTGTCATAGCGTTAGCAAAGCGGGGCGCTTTTAGCGCACAGCGTAAAGCCTTCTCTACGAGAGGCTTCGCTTAGAGCGAGTCTGTGAGCGTCGGAAGGTTTCTAACGCCAGTTCCTACAAGTCGGCGGCACTTCCTACAAGTCGGGGAACCCGCCCAACGGAGTGCCTTGGAAACCCGCCCAACAGACTGGCTCCCCAAGACCGCACTGGCTCCTCCGTAACAAACTTTTCAAGACAAAGAACACAAAAAGAGGACAAATACAGAAGATTTTTGGTTCAGTTTTGGGATATTTTTTTTATTTTGAAGTCTCTAAGTTGATTTTCAAAGTTTACCTCGCTGTAGCGCTGCCTTTTTCTACTATGCAGAGTAACTGACGCTAAAGGCGATACCTACAGTAAGCTACACTAACGGAAAACTAAAATTTTCTATATCATAACTTGTCAATTTTTGTAGTTGTTTTGACGACACTTTAATAAAAGGTAGCATATACTTAGCAGTATAAGCCTCCTATAAAAAACATAGGAGAATTTAAACTTTTAACGAGGTAAATCCTATGCAAAAAGTATGGGAATCAACGGAATTAGAATATGCTTTTCTATTTACCCTCAGAAAAGTAAATTCGATTAATACAGAAGGTTTTAAGGCATTCTTTAACAATTTGCCTGTTGATCCTTATATTAAAGGTAACTATCGTTCTAGACGATTATCTCGGTTTACTGTTTCTGGCGATAATTTGATTAAACTGCCTCATGGCTACCTCTTGCAAAGTAAAGACTATAATCAATTATTAGGAGATATTAAAAGAGAGTTTGCAGAATTAGATGATGCACTTATAGAACTTGATATCTTTAAAAATCTTGTCTTAGCATTTATTGATTCTTGCAAACTTCACCCAGAAGCCGAAATCGGAGTTCATCAAATTAGAACTACCTGTTCACCCGATAATTTGGGAAATCCAGCACCTGAAGGTATTCATAGAGATGGTACTGATTTTATCGGTATATTTTCTGTAACTAGAGAAAATATTCAAGGTGGAGAAACACATTTATATACCGCTAAGAAAGAAAAACCTGTATTTAGCAAAATCCTTCATCCTGGAGAGCTAGTATTAGTCAACGACCATGAATTTTTTCACTTTACTACTCCTATAAAACCGCAAACTGAGGGTCAGGGAATCAGAGATGTATTTGTTTTAACTTCTCCAAGCTTACTGACTGAAGTATAGGTTACGATAAATACTGATAATCTATAAATAAATGGGGAATTAAATGTATCATTTCCCCATTGTTTCACTAAATTATAAAGTGCGCTATCTTCTACAACCAACGTTGTTGTTTAGCATACATAATACTACCAATCACAATTAATGCTATCACACTGATAATAGTAGGATAAGCCCAAGGTTGATCTAATTCGGGCATATATTTAAAATTCATCCCATAGAAGCCAGTAATGAAAGTGATTGGTAAAAATATAGTCGAGAGGATAGTTAGGCGATTAATCAGTTCACTTGTCTTGCTAGCAATATTATCGCGTTGAATTTCCATTAACTCTGACATCCAAGCTCTCAAAGCAAGATATTCTTGCCAGAGATTATCAACGTGATGAACTACTTCTTGATTGAATAATGTCTTAACTGGCTGAGATATCCATTGAAAATCTTCATAATCCATAATTACTAAAAGTGATTTGATGCTTTGAAAATTACGTCGCCCGACACGAGTAGACTGCCTCATCGTAGCAATTTTTTGATATGTTAACTCATCACCAGAATTTCCTAAAACTTCGTCTTCTAAATCATCAAGTTGTCTAGAAATATAGTCAAATACAGTATGGTAACTATTCAAAATATCTTTAAAGACAAGATATAAAATATAGTCAACTCCCCATTTTTGCAAATCTAAATTTCGCTTTTGAAAATTATTAGTTAATAAACTAAATATTCTTAATTCAGTAATTTCAAAAGTGATGATAAAGTTTGTTCCTACTACAATGCTACCACGAGCTACTTCAAACTCGCGATTTTTGATTTGATGCGTCAAAATTTCATAATTGTTAAATAAACAATCTTCTACATCTTCATCGATTCCTACAGAAGAATGGTTGAAAATCATATTGACACGAGATGGATTGAGTCCAAAGTGCTTGATGATTTTAGCTGTTCCAGTGCGATCGCGAAAGTGAATACAACGCAACCATATATTGTGAGAACCATCAATCTTTTTCAGTACTGCATCAACCTCTCTACTAGTGAATAATTCCAGGTGATTATGAGAAAAGGTGAGAAGAATTAGCATAGAACAATCCTATTTGATCTCGCACACCGAGGTTTGGTTTATCACCTTAAATATCGTACCTGTCCTGGTAATTAATTCTGAAGCAGAAGATATCTGGAGTTTTTGATAGCTTTGCCACGTTCAATGACGTGGCAAGCTCAATGTATTTCTTACAGCTTGACTAGGCAGTCTAATTCTTGCTGCATCAGACTAACAACCAGTTGATAACATTCTGCAACATAATGGCGATCGCTAGCTGCTTCTTTACCGTAGCGTTCAAATATAATTGGTGGACAAACCCGCGTGTGTATAGGTACGGGCAATGGAATGTTAGGTAACGGGCCAAGCGCTAACCCCCAAGGTAGCCCTAAGTAAACAGGAAAAACTTCCGGATCAATGCCAAATAACCAAGGCATTCCCCACTCGTGTAATTGCTGCACAATCTTGTAGAAGTCAGCTAACACAAACAGCGTATCGTGAGCGCCAGAAGAAATCACAGGTACAATTGGCACATTTTCTCGTAGCGCCAGCTTGATAAATCCTTGTCGTCCGGCAAAATAGATTTTGTTGCGTAAATAATGCGGTCGGAAGACATCTTCCGCGCCACCTGGATATACCAAAACGCTAGCGCCAGAGCGTAAAGCGGTGTAAGCCATTTTCGGATGAGCCATGATAGCTCCAACCTTAGCACCCACTTGTGCTAGTGGCGGACTCACCTGCCACGCTTTGGGATGCATTAGACCGTAGATGGGTCGCTCAACACCAAATATCCGGAACCAGTCATACATCATCATCACCATATCAGGAGCTGCTAGTCCTCCATTATGGGAGCCAACAAATAAAACTTTTTCCTGGGGTGGGATATGATGCCAGCCACTAGTTTGAACTCGAAAATAGTAGTGATAGAAAAAGCCCACAAGAGGCATTAGGGATTGAATAAACTTTGGATCTCGCTCATCCAAAGACCAGCCAGGTTTTATATTCTGCTTATATTGCTTTTGTAACATCCAGGCATCTTTACAGGATTTTTGACGGTCTACATCTTCTATACTATGTCTCTTACACTACCTAAAATCTCTGAGTTAAACTCCCTTCGGGAGAGGGAACAGGGAACAGATAAATGTCCTAACAATTTTGGCTACTGCTATAAGTAAAAATATAGCAACTCCAGCAGGTTGTGATACGCTATCTGCTTTAGGAGTGTAAAGGTATTAAAGATGTCTAAGTTGCGGGTGGGATTGTTGTTTGGTGGTCGTTCTGGAGAGCATGAAGTTTCGATAAGCTCAGCACGAGCGATCGCCCTGGCTTTAAGTACCCAGCAAAATGCTAATAAGTACGAAATCTTGCCTTTTTACATCCAAAAAGATGGATGTTGGTTAGCAGGAGAAATACCCCAAAAAGTTTTAGAGTCTGGTATCCCTTATTTGGAAACACAACATCAATTGGACTCTAACTCCAAAACCCAAGCTTTATTGAAGCGTTGGCAATCGCCTTTGCAAGTTGCAGAAGTTGATGTTTGGTTTCCTGTTCTGCACGGTCCCAATGGTGAAGATGGAACAATTCAGGGTTTACTTACCTTAATGCAAGTTCCTTTTGTCGGTTCTGGGGTTTTAGGTTCGGCATTGGGTATGGATAAGATTGCCATGAAAATGGCTTTTGCCCAAGCGGGATTGCCACAGGTGAAATACAAGGGTTTAACTAGAGCGCAAGTGTGGTCAAATCCTTGTGTATTTCCTAAGTTGTGTGATGAAATTGAGGCAACATTAGGTTATCCTTGTTTTGTCAAACCGGCTAATCTAGGTTCATCTGTAGGCATTGCCAAAGTGCGATCAAGACAAGAATTAGAAAATGCCTTAGATAATGCTGCTGGTTATGATAGACGATTAATCGTAGAAGCAGGAGTAGTTGCCAGAGAAGTAGAGTGTGCGGTTTTAGGTAACGATCAAACTCAAGCCTCTGTCGTTGGTGAGATTTCTTTTAATAGTGATTTTTATGATTATGAAACTAAATATACTCAAGGTAAAGCAGATTTACTGATTCCTGCACAATTACCGGATGCTATCAGTCGTCAAATTCAGGAGATGGCATTACAAGCATTTGCAGCTGTTGACGCTGCGGGGTTGGCAAGAGTAGATTTTTTCTACGTGGAAGCTACAGGGGAAATATTGATTAACGAAATCAACACTTTACCTGGTTTTACGGCTACCAGTATGTATCCCCAACTTTGGGCTGATAGTGGAATATCTTTTTCAGAATTAGTAGACCGCTTAATTCAACTAGCTATGGAAAGACATTCTGTTGGCGAACTAAAGCAGTAGCCCATTTAACAAAGAACAAACGAACGAACTGCTAGCACTGAGCTTTGTCGAAGTGTTCCCTGTTGCCCGTTCCCTGTTCCCTCTCCCGAAGAAAGTTGATTATGCCAAAAAATCGGATTTAGTAGCATAAGTGTCACAAAAAAGCTACTTAAATCCGAAATTTGACTACGGATACCTCATAGCTCCCTCCTCCAGTACAATCAGGGACTAGAGGGGTACAAATCTGAAAGTAATCATGGAAAATAGTCAGAGCGTACAGGATGAGCTAATCCAAGTAATACAGACAAGGCCAAAATGGGCAAACACTAAGTCGAGACTAACAAACAGTTCAGCAAACATTTTGATCTATCTGGTTACACATCATCCTTTGCTATTGTTAACTGGGTTATTAACAATGTTCATAGGAAGTACTGCCTTGGCTTTATATAGCTTGGGTCATGTGGGAGGTGCAGAACAAATAGAACCAGAAGAAATCCCAGCCGTAGTTGAAAGACCGATTAAAACACCTTCGCAGAGCAATCCTACACCTTTATGGATGGTAGCTGCGATCGCCCTCAGTTGTGGAAGTGGTTGTTTTATTCTTTTGCGACTACTTAACCGTCCAACACAGCCACGCCGCAAAAGCCAAAAACGTATCAACCGCTATCCTGAACCTTTGACACCCAGACCTCACCGAAATTGGGAACCAAAGACTCTCAGTACTTTGCCGGTTTTTGTGCCTACACAACCACTAAAGCCTACTGTTTCAATGCCAGCTAAAACAAAACCTTTAGTGACGGTTTTGCCGCCAGAACACAGACACCCACTGGATAAAAAAAGCAAAGAATCTCTAGCAGACTTAATGGATATTCGTAAACAGAACTCTTTGTCTGCAATTTTACGTAGTTCTTAATATCAGGGTAACGCAAAAAGTTTTTATATAACAGGCAATTGTAAGGGTACGGGATGACTGTACCCTTATTAGTTTCTTGTAAATTAACCACGCCCCTTCTCTGCGAAAGGCTGCGCCAACGGGGCAGGAACAGGGAACAGAAAAAGAAAATCAGCCCCAAAGTAAGGTTTTAAGCCGTACTTCGTCCCGCTATGCTAACGCCACGCCCCCGTAAAGCCTGCGGCATGGCTACCCTTAGCGCGTAGCGTCTCCCTTCTCCCTTGTGGGTGGCTGATTTTCCTATTGCCTGTTGCCCGTTCCCTATTCTCTTTCACAGCTTTTAAAAGTTTATCAATGAGTTATGAAAAAAACTTACAGCAAATTTCATGTGGATGAGGTACATTACGCTCGTCTCTAATCCCTAGTCCCTAGCCCCTCTCTTCTTAAAAGACGTACTACACCCAATCGAGAAACGCTGTAAAAACCTGCCAATTTGGCAACTAGAGTGAGATTACCTAAGTTATCTTATATGAAGATAAACAACTTCCAGGGTATTATTACCAAAATAGCAAAATACTTTAATTAGGGATTGTCTGAAAGTTTTTTATGAACAAAAAACATTAATAATTTAGACTTGACATTTGTCGCAACGGGAATAATTAATGTGTAGAGGCGTTGTCGGTAACATACGCATTAGCCCCCTAAATAACGGGCAACGTCCACACATATTCCTGAACTCTACAGCGGCAAATGCTAGAGTGGGAGATTAGAGGCTATTGGTATGCTTTCTCCCACTCTTTTTTTCTTAATTACTAAAACTGACATGTGAAAAGCAGCTAGTACCGCAAGGCGGAATTAAAAATTAAAAATGAACACAGCATAAGCTTTTCATTGATTTGGAATGGGTGGTTTATTTTTGCCGAACTGTACTAGCTGCGTCTATAAATGGTTATGATACTATTAAGACTTACGCATTCATAATAAAAAACTAAGCCTTTGCGATCACTTCGCTTTGCTCGTAATGACATAAAATTATAATCGGTACGTAAGTCCTGACTATGTAAATAAATATTTACTAAGTCTAAAAAGTTTTTTCCATAACGAAGTTGATCAATATTTGACCTCTGCGTTCTACTTTTTGTTCTTTAATTACAATAAATTTTTTACTTAGAAAAAATGGCTTTGCTGTAATACTTGCTTCTGTAAAGAGTTTTTTAATTCCTAAACATCTTGCTTTTAATTCAATAGCTTCCAGAATTTTTGTACCTACACCTTTTCCTTGAAAATTTTTATGACAATAGAAGCGATCAATATGACCATTAGCCTCTAGTTCACCAAAACCAACAATATGCTCACCTTCTTCTGCCACATAAGTAAATTTGCTTTTTAAGCTGTTAATCCAAGCCTCAGTATTCATATTAGCTGGAGCCCAAGCATCAACTTGTTCTTTTGTATAGTCACGAATATTTATCTCATGAATAGTATCATAAAACAACTTCATAATTGCTGTGGTATCACTTATCTGGTATTTCCAGATTTCCATAAAAGTGTTTTTATAACTTATTACTTAGTAATTTAACTCAATGGTTATTTTATGAGTTTACCAACTTCAAAATTTTTAGTATCGCAGCGATCGCCTGATACAATTGAAGAAATTCCAGCTTCTAAAGAGACTCCCCCAGATCCTTTAATTGCCAAAAGGTTGCAACGTGGACAATATGTGGGCGTTGTGATTCTTGCTGTCGGCTTAATTGCTGCTGTGGGATATTTGAGTCGCCGATTTGAATATGCCCTTTTGTTTGCTTTTGCACTCAGTATTGTCCTGATAGTTTTTTTTCTGACTATTTAATTCGTTAGCCTAATTTAGTGATAATTTCCGCATCTGTCATCATGTGTGCATGAACAATATCAGGCTGAAACGCTTGCAAAATTTCTCTATAACGCCAAGCAGCTTTGATAATATTTAGCGGTTCTCTTGACTGATTTAGTTGAAAATGTTTTACACCATAACGCGTTAATAATGCTTCGTATTGTCCGCTAGCAGAGGCAACAGCAACATCTGCTGATTTCTGGCTAAATGCTAATGTCTTACTTCCACCAACTAAAATTAACCTAAATAATAAGTTGGAATGAATATATTGAATTTTCTCTAACCAAGCACTGGGCAATAATTTTTGGAGTTGTTGTAGAGACGTTTTGATGGTCATAATTATTTAGACAAGTTATCCCGAAATTTGGCTTTTGACCTTTGTGTCTTAGTGCCTTGGTGGTTCAAAAATTAATTAACCACTAAGACACCAAGAAAAATAGGTCGTTTCAGTTTTTTACTTTTTCAGGTGATACACAATTACCTTAGCTTTCCAGTCTTCTTCAACAAATACTAGGTACTCACCATTAGAACGGCGAAAAGCACGGATACCGTGGGGTATATCAATCCAGCCACTTTCACCAGCAACTTCAGGGCCGGGTTTCAATTTTTTTGCAAAAGTTCCGGTTTTGGCATCAAAGACATATACTTCTGCCGTTTTAAAAGTTACAGCAAATACATAGTCATCCGCTACACTCATAGCTGCGGTGGCTACTTCACGCTTACCAGTGGTGTCATAAGGAACTACAACCCGCCAACGGGGGGTGCGATCGCCTTTACTCCAATTATCAAAACGGGCAATTTCAGATCCTACGACTTTGGTATCATCTCCAACTGCTGGATGATCTTTTGTGAAGCCTGACAAGTACATGGTATCTGTTTGGGGAAAATACTCAATCCGGCGCAAATCGGTAAAGATGCTGGGAGTCTTTTCCTTTTGCATGGAACTATAAGTATAGATGGGGTTGCCCTTGGGATCTATTCCTTGTAAAGGATAACGCCGAATCCCATCTTCAGTTCGCAAGGTTTTCCAAATATCTCCTTGACTATCTACCCACCATCCTCCTAAGTAAGGATAATCTTCGTTGTTGTCATATTCACCTTTGTCAAATGCACCATTACCGTTTTTATCGCGCCAAATCCACTCTCCTTTTTCTGGTTGATGAGGCGGCCAATTTCCCTCAATTGATTTTTTACCGCCGCCATGAGTACCCACAAACATACCCGCAGGAATCGCAATTTTGCCGTCTTTGGCTGGATTAAAACGATAAATTTGCAGAAAGCTGCTGTACATATCTGTGAGGAATAAAAAAGGCTGACCTTTGATGCGGCGAACAAAGGTTGCGTCTGGTGATGTATGTAAGCGGGGGTCTTGGGGATATTTGAAGGCGTTTAACGTGTAGCCTTTGTAAGTCCATTGCTTACCAGCAGACTTACTGTAGTCCATCAAGTAATGTTCTTGTTTGGTGAACACATCTATCCCATCAGTTTTAGGGTCAGCATCAGCATTATCAACAAATAACAATCCCAGTAATTGCCATAGTTGTTTGCCGGAAGGCGAAAATTTGCGTAAATCTGTGCCTGATTTATTGAAACCGTTACTATTGACATAAATATTACCTGCGGCATCTGCACCCACTCCGGTAAGTCCGTACAGTTTCAAATTTTGGACTTCGCCAGGAACACCCGCATAAATACCGCCTTTACTGCCAAAAGTCCCAGTTTGTACTGGTTGATCTTTGATGTTGTAAATTAGTACTTGCTGACGCAGGCCATTTTCTGTCAGTAACAGTCTACCTTGACGGTCAATAGCGATCGCAGTTGGTTCGACTACATCGGTAATTTTTTGGGGTAGTTGCTTGCCTGTTGGGGAGTAATGGACGATTTTGGTCGGATTATTGCCATTTTTACTTTGAATAATCCATAGATTACCTTGTTTATCAATCGCGATCGCACCTGGATTAGTCACACTAAAGTCACGTATTTCTTTCATTGTGTCGGTATTGTAGACACGAATGCTGTTGGTAGCCGAGTCACTTACATATAACTCGTTCCCCGTTGTGGCTAATCCAGTAACTTCACTTTGATTACTGACAATTAACATACTTTGATCCCAACCACGTCCTTTGTCAAAAGGTGCAGGTTTTCCAGACAAGTCATAGCGTCTGACACAGTACCAAGTAGTGCCATCTGAGGGATAATCTTGATTGATTTTGCCAACAGTTCCCTGAACCATTGCCATGTAAACATATTTACTATTAGCCGTTATAGCTTTACCACCGCCACGACTCCAGCCGTGAGTATCATTCAAAGCTCCAATCACATCGCCATCTTTATATATTCCTGCTTCTGCCCCGCCTTCATCCCAGAAACTATTGGTATAGACTGTGCCATTTGGGGCAACGTACATTGTTTCAATATTGTTTTGTACCCACTTCTTACCGCCACCAAAAGTATTACCTATCCAAGATGTTTTGTAAGTGTTTGCAGGTACTCCCTTAACAGTCCAATCTGCTGTCATTTCAATGGAAGTAATTATCGCTGCGATCGCAAAAACAACAATTAAAAACTTGGCATTCTTTAATTTCCGTAAATATTTATTATCGGATATTTTTTTTACTTGGTGGATAAGTTCTTTATAAACTTTGTTAAGTTGCTGTATTACTTGATTTTGCATACAATTCCTAAAAATTTAATTACTTTTACATCCTGATAAATACTGTCATTAACTAGTATTTAATAAAAGTAATCATGAAAAAATCTAGTCGTAAGTAGCACTTTCTACAGAAGGATACCTGCTGAAGCTAACAAAGACTATCAAAATATATTTGTGCTTTAAGCTTGTCTATCTAAAGTTAAAAATTAATTTGAACTTAATTATCAAGTTTTAATAGCACACATACATAGATAACAAACACTTGATGTTGAAAAAATCATGTTTACCAAAAATTTATCAAAACCACATGGTTTTTTAAACTTAATTACAATCTTGAAAGATGGTTTTTAAAGTATTAATAATTACTAGTTTGATAACAAATAAGTAAACATTCATACATCAGCCTAATATGATATTTAATAATTATTTATTTGACAAAACTTACGCAAAAATAACGTAACTGCGTCATTACGTTGGCGTTAGCCTTCCCGAAGGGTACGATAGCGAAGTAATCTATCTTAACGCTGGGATTGCTTCCCTACACTCCGTTCCGGTCGCAATGATAATATCGGCGTTGTGTAAGTCCTATTTGACAAGAATTAGTTTTTTAAAATTGTAAACTAAAAAAAAACGAATCAGGTATTTTGTTAAGTATTTAACGTGAGTTTATATGAACCTCTCCGACACAAAGCTACAGTACACTACCAAAGAAAACTTGTCAGTTAATTATAGATAGTGGTAACGATTACGTAATTACTGTCAAAGGAAATCAGCCAAAACTTCATCGTCATATTCAAAGCGTTGCTGCTAACCCGTATTATATAAAGAATCATAGTTTACGAATAT
This sequence comes from Halotia branconii CENA392, assembly GCF_029953635.1. Taxonomy (NCBI): domain Bacteria; kingdom Bacillati; phylum Cyanobacteriota; class Cyanophyceae; order Nostocales; family Nodulariaceae; genus Halotia; species Halotia branconii. The sequence continues at coordinate 3,466,871 of NZ_CP124543.1, forward strand.
TCATAATGACTGGAATCACACAGCAGTTACCTGCAAGTACCTTAGAAAAACTTTTTTGGACTTGGCAAGGTTACAAAATTCAATACACCGTCATGGGTACAGGAAAACCTCTGGTATTAGTTCACGGCTTTGGTGCTTCCATTGGTCACTGGCGCAAAAATATTCCTGTTTTGGCAAATGCTGGCTATCAAGTTTTTGCTGTTGATCTTTTAGGTTTCGGTGGTTCCGACAAAGCGCCAATTGATTACAGCGTGGAAGTGTGGGTAGAACTTTTGAAAGATTTTTGCTCAACTCACATTCTAGAACCTGCTGTATTTATCGGCAATTCCATCGGCGCACTGTTGAGTTTAATGATAGTGGCAGAACATCCAGAAATTGCAGCGGGTGGTGTTTTAATTAATTCTGCGGGGGGATTAAGCCATCGTCCTCACGAATTGAATCCACCGCTACGGGTGGTGATGGCAGCTTTTAACAAAGTTGTGCGATCGCCTATTACAGGTAAATTTGTTTTTAACCGTATCCGCCAAAAAGCCCAAATTCGCCGTACCCTGTATCAAGTTTACCGCGATCGCGCAGCTGTCACAGATGAATTAGTTGATTTACTTTACACTCCTTCTTGCGATCCCGGAGCGCAGCAAGTTTTCGCATCTATACTGACAGCACCTCCTGGCCCGACCCCAGGGGAACTATTGCCGAAAGTCGAACGTCCTTTATTAGTAATTTGGGGTGCTGACGATCCCTGGACACCAATTACTGGGGCTAAGATTTACGAGGAGGCTTGTAAGAATGGCAAAGAAATCAAAATTGTTCCCATTCCTAACGCTGGTCATTGTCCCCACGATGAGGTTCCAGATGTTGTCAATGCCCAGATTGTTGATTGGTTAACCAAAAATGTAGCTACGACGACTATAAAGCCATTGTGAGCATCTTACTGTAGATAGACGCAAACACACTGGGGAACAGGGACGAAATCAGTTATCAGTTATCAGTTATCAGGCGTTGCTGGGGAACTTAAACCCCAAATTTTCCATAACTGTTCACTGTTCATTGTTAATTGCGTCTTCACAAAATCAGACTCAGGTGGTGTGTAATGGAGCTTGATATGTGTAATCAAAGGGAAATACCCTTAAGTTACCATTTAGATTTTTCTGAACGAGGGTATAAAGTTATTCGAGAACTAGGACATAATCAGGAAGGGGGACGCATTACTTACTTAGCTAATGTCCAAAAATCTCATCAACAGGTAGTAATCAAAAAATTTAGTATTGCCAATACAGGAACTGACTGGTCTGGTTTGAAAGCTTATGAACGCGAAATTAAAATCCTGCAAACCATTAATCATCCCCGCATCCCTCGTTATGTAGATTCTTTTGAAACTTCAACGGGTTTTTATTTAGTGCAGGAGTATAAAAACGCTCCATCTTTAGGAGTACGTCGCAACTTTAATCCAGAAGAAATCAAGCAAATAGCGCTGTCAATTTTAGAAATTTTGGTTTATCTACAACAGCAAGTTGACCCAATTATCCATCGGGATATTAAACCAGAGAATATTTTAGTTGACGAAAATTTGAATGCTTACTTAGTTGATTTTGGTTTGACTCAGACACAAAAAACGACAATGACTTTTAGTAGTTTGGCAGCGGGAACCCCAGGTTTTATGCCGCCAGAGGAATATCTTGGTTATTCTCTCACCCAGGCTTCAGATTTGTATAGTTTGGGGATAACACTGATTTGTTTACTTACTAGTACCAACTCTGTCGATGTTGGTAAGTTAGTTGATCAGCGCAACCGCTTTAATTTACAGAAATTAGTTCCCCAACTTCATCCGTGTTTCCAGTCGTGGTTAATAAAAATGATAGAGCGTAAGTGGAACCATCGTTATGCCAATGCGGCTGTTGCTTTGGCAGCACTTAAGCCGATTCAGGTAACTGGTAACGCCACGATTAGAGAAACTTTAATTGCTGCGATCGCCTTGAGAAAACGAACTACTATACTGGGGTTAGCCATTGTAGGGATGTTTGCAGTAGCCGCAACAACTTTGATACTTTCTCAGCAAGGTGGTACAGCCCAGCAGCTACAGGAAATCAGTCAAAAACCCTACATCTAAAGGCATAAGCAAAGTATTGAGGTTTTTAGCTAGTCCTATTAATTATCATCCTGCAATCGTCCATCTTCCATTTGAATGATACGATCTGCTATATCTAAAATCCGCGCATCATGCGTTACAAGTAAAACAGAACAACCTTCTTCTTGAGCAAGACGCTGAATAATATCAACCACATCCCGTCCAGTTTTACTATCTAACGATGAGGTGGGTTCATCTGCTAAGACTAATTTGGGTTGAGCAACTAAAGCCCGCGCGATCGCAACTCTTTGTTTTTGTCCTCCTGATAATTTTTCTGGGTAATAATCTACGTGATCGCCTAATCCTACAGCGTCTAAAATAGCTACAGCTTTTTGGCGATATTCATATTTAGAGATTTCTGGATGCAACTTCAAGGACATCCGCACATTACCATAAGCCGTTAAGCACTTGAGCAAATTGTGATGTTGGAAGATAAAGCCGATTTGATTTCTAATTTGTATTAACTGCTTTTTTGTACAACCTTTAAGTTCTTGATTAAATATTTTTAAACTTCCTTTTTGTACTGAACGCAAGCCTCCGATTAGGGAAAGTAAAGTTGTCTTACCGCTACCGGAAGGGCCTGTTAAAATTACAATTTCCCCTGGGTAAATTACTAAATCTATATCAGTTAATACAGGTTTTTGTAATGTCCCTTGTCCAAAACTATGGTTGAGGTTAGTGACAGTCACAGTGGGTGAGAAAGTCATACAATTTTAAATTTGGGATTATTTAAAATACGTCGGCGGGATCGGCGGAACGAAGTTTTGTCGTGGCGATCGCACCGGAAACGCTACACATAATAATAGTTAAGAGAAAGACTTGGATCGCTACACTCGCTTTCATCACTAGGGGTATACGTGTGAGTGTTACCAATAAATTATAAATTCCAACTGAGGCGAAAAAGCCAGGAATAAATCCCATTACACCGAGAATTACGGCTTCTTGTAGAACTACTATTAATAGAGAGCGATCGCTATAACCCATTGCTTTGAGGGTGGCATATTCTGACAAGTGATCGCTGACATCTGAATACAGAACTTGATAGAGAATAATTACCCCGACTACAAAGCCGACAATTGTACCGAATTTGAGGATGATTCCCTCTGGCTGAGAGGCGTGAAATTGCTGTTCGCGTTGAATTAATTCCTCGTGGGTGAACACGCTAATATCGGCAGGGAGACGTTGACGTAACTGTGCTTGGACTGTTTTGATGTTTGCGCCTGTTTTGAGGCTGACAACTCCCAATCGGACTGAATTGAGGCTATCTTGTCCATTTCGTAGCGCATAGTTCCAATCACTGATAATTACATTACCTTTATCATTCATTGTGCTACCCATGTTGAAAAGTCCTACTATATATGTGCGTTGATTATCCATCAGAGTAGCTAAATCTTTTTGCTGAGTCAGTAATTGGGGAATGTCTCCTAAAGAAGCTTGAGAAAGACGATCAAATAAAACTGCATCTGGTGTAGTTAATTTAGAAAGTTGCTGCTGAATTTCTGGAGATTTCAACACGAAAGATTGAGTAGGATTAAAAGCAATAACTCGGACTTCGTTACCAAAAAAGCCTCGTCTAGGTGATGTTTTTTGTTTAGAACTGTTTGGTTGAGATAATTGCTTGGGATTCACCCAATTTGCCCTACTAATATAAACTGGTGCGACAGTTTCCACTCCCTCGACTGAGGCGGCTTGGTAAAGATAAGCGCGAGGGAAAGAAATTCTAAACTGTAAACTAGGGCTAAATGTGGAAACTAAGATTAATTCTCCGCCTAAACTTTCATGCAGTTTAGTTGTTCCTTCAGTCAGCATTGCTAAAAGTCCCATCTGGGAAAACATTAAGATATTAGCGAAGCATACGCCCGTAGTTGCCACAGCTAAACGTACCTTTTGATGGGATAATTGCGCCCAAGATAAGGGAGTTTCTAAAGGGAGATGTTTGAGAAGTTTGATCATAGGAATTGAACAAATGAATTTAAAATACTCTATGGGAACGCCTTATACCGTTTCGCTTTAAAGTTGATACATTTGGGCAAGCAGGGGAAGCAGCATTTCGGCTACGCGGCAGTTGAGTTTCGACTACGCTCAACTACCGCGTAGTCGAAACTCAGTGACCGGAGGCAGGGGGAGTAAGAAAAGTAATTTATATCAATAATTTCGTGAAATGGTATTAACGCATCGTCTTGTACAGAAGAGTGAACAAAATTCTAAATTAAAGAACTTCTGAAAACTAGTAGATTGATGTTCTAATGGGGAATGTTCGAGTTCCGAAGGGGAATATTCGAGTTCCGAAGGATAATGTTCGAGTTCCGAAAGAGAATGTTCAAGTTCCGCAGGATAATGTTCGAGTTCCGAAGGAGAATGTCCGAGTTCCGAAGGAGAATGTTCGAGTTCTGAAGAAGAGTATTCGAGTTCCGCAGGAGAATGTTCGAGTTCTAAACATGGAAATTGGGGTTTGTAACTGGAAACTTGAAAGTTTGAAAATAAACTTTGATTTCCCATACCCTAAACTTGATACTCTATAGCGGTTTTCTGATGAAGAAAATACACCTTTCTAGCCTCTAGAGACTGTTTTCAAACCCAAAATAGAACTTATAGTAGGTTGGGTTAAGCATAGCGCAACCCAACATTTACGTTGCTTTGTTGGGTTTTCTTACGTCAACCCAACCTACAGTTCTACTTGATACTCTACAGCGGTTTTCTGATGAAGAAAATACACCTCTCTAGCCTCTAGCCCCTAGTTCCTAGCCCCTTTTTCTGAATGGAGTGTATTGCACACAACCCAAAAGCGCTATAATTTCACATATTTTCTTTTCCTTTCCTTATCTATAGATTTTTTCCTCAAATCTTAATCTTCACTCTTACCTGCATCCCCGTCAAAGCTGCCACCTTAGGGCTATCTTGAGAATCAATGCGGATTTTTACTTCTACTACCCGCGCATTTACATCGTTAGTAGGATTATTTTGGTCTTGACTAAGGCGGGTTTTACCGATTTGTAAACCAATTTGATCGACTTTTCCTCGTAGTTCGCCACTAAAGCCGCCGTATTCGCTGGTAATAATGGCTGGTTGTCCTAGCTTCACTTTGACGATATCAGTTTCGTAGACTTCAGCGATCGCATACATTTGTTTTGTTTGTCCTAATTCTGCAATTCCCTCTTGAGTGTTTACTTGTTCACCTACGCGAGTATTGATGCGTAAAATTTGCCCCGCGACAGGAACACGAACTTGAGTATCTTCTAATTGAGCTTTACTTTGTTCTACTTGGATTTGTGCTTGTTGGAGTTCGGCTTTGGCTATCTCTATATCAACTGGACGTACTTCTTGTAAGCTTTTGAGGTTAGCTGTTTCTTTGGTAAGTTGGGCTGCTAATGTCGATGTGGTATTTTCTAATTCGGCTCGATTTTCAGCAATAATAGCTTTGGCTTTTTCAAATTGTTCTTGAGCATCATCTAATTCTGCGCGCTGAATTGCTCCTGCTGCGGCTAAAGTTACATAACGCTGATATTTTAGCTCGGCGTTACGCATTGTTGCTTCGGCTTGAGTGATGGCTGCTTGTCTTTGTTTGGTTTCGGTGCGTAACCTCGCATTTAATTCAGCGATCGCTGCTTTTTGGGCTATAATTTCACTTTGTTTAAAATCTCCTTGTTGAATTTTCCGCAATTGAGCGCTTTTAATGGCAACATTTGCCTGTGCTTGTTTGAGTTGCTGTTCGACTCTATTTTGTCCTTGAAGAATCGCAATGACTTGATTGGCTTGTACAAAGTCACCTTCTTGCACTAAAATCTGGTTAACGCGGCTATCTTGAGCGTTAACTACAGAAATTTTAATTACGTCTCCTTGGGGAACCAATTTTCCCAAAGCCACTACTTGAGAGGAACTAGCAATTTCAGTAGGTGTAGGAGAGTCGCGGGGGTTATTTTGTGCTTGTAGAGAACCGCAAGCTGTACAAGCAATTAGACTAAGAATAGTTGTGTTAGCAATGCAATATTGCACTGTAGTAGATACACCTTGCTGGAACTTAACCATAGTATTGGGTGTAAATTTTTGCTTTTTCTTTTAAATTAAAAAAGTTTCAGAAAATAGCATTGAAAAATTATAATCACGGATTAGCATCCTGTTAGAGAGGACTGAAGTCCTCACTACAAACCTTTAAAATTTAACTAATTATTAAAGTTCTAATAACCCTGGTGGTGGTGTAATTTCAATACGACTAGCTTGTAAGTCTACCACAGGTGCGATCGCCATGACAAAAGGAATCAGAACAGTCTTTTGTTTTTTATCATGAGCAAATGATTCATGCAGCTTTACTTCTAATAAATCATTACCAGCGGGGATAATATCTACAACTGTACCGACAAGTTCCCCAGATTCTTGCATAAAGACTGACAAACCCAACAAATCTATAACGTGATATTCACCTTCATCTAATTTGGGGCGATCGCTTGCTGATACCATTAACTTACAACCGCGCAATTCTTCGGCTTGGTTACAATTTTCCACTCCAGCTAATTTAAGGACATACAAATTTTTGCCATTAATATAACGTCCTGACAATAATTCGATGGGTTGCGGTTCACTCTCGCCAGGACGCAATAGCCAGCGCTTTCCCGGCACTTCAAATCGTTCGGGAAAGTCTGATTGGGGATAAACCCGCACTTCTCCAGATAACCCTTGAGGTGCAACGATTTTACCAATTTCTAGCCAATCATCTAGATTAGTCATTTGTCATTTGTCAGTGGTCAGTTGTCAGTTGTCAGTTGTTATTCTTCTTGCTTCCTCTGCTTCCCCTGCCTCCCCTGCTTCCCCTGCCTCCCCTGCTTCCCCTGCTTCCCCTGCCTCCCCTGCTTCCCCTGCCTCCCCTGCCTCCCCTGCTTCCCCTGCCTCCCCTGCCTCCCCTGCCTCCTTTCACGCCACTTTATAAGACTTTTGATACACTTCTTCTGCTACTTTTGCTAAACGTTGCATTCCAGTAACAATTTCTTCATCACTACCAGTCAGACTGATGCGTAAACATTGGTGTTTATGCTGCCATTCTTCACGTAAACCAGGGAAGAAGGTACTACCGGGTACAACAATTACACCAACTTGTTTGAGTTGCTGATAAAATTCCCAATCAGTAATAGGTAAATCTTGTAGCCACAACCAAGCAAAGATTGCTCCTTCGCCGCGATGGAGGAACCAAGGTAAATCCTTAGACATCGCTGTTTCTAAAGTATTTTCTAGAACAGCAAATTTATTTTGGTAAAAGGGACGGATAACTTGTTCTGCCATTATAGGCAAAGCACCAGAGTTAATTGCCAAAGCTGCAATTGCTTGTCCATAACGTGATGGATGAATGCATAAATTTGTCTGAAAGGACTCTAGCACTTGAATCATCTTTTCATCACCGATGGCAATGCCAATGCGTTCTCCTGGTAATCCCACCTTTGATAAACTCATGCAATGCAAAGTATTATTGCCAAACACTGGTGTCATTTCTGTAAAATTCAATGCTGGGAAAGGAGGCGCATAAGCCGAGTCAACTAATACAGGTACATCGTAAGGTGCGGCTAAGGCAGCAATTTTTTTCACTTCATCGTCGCTGAGAACATTACCAGTGGGATTACAGGGACGAGAGAAGATAACACAACCCGTATTTTCTGAAATCGACAATTGGTTGAAGTCTGGGCGATATTTAAATCTGTGGGCAGTTTCATCAATATCTAGAGTTGGTTTGTAAGCAATTAAAGCTTCTGGAACCAAGCAAACGCCACCGTAACCTGTATAATCGGGACTTAAGGGTAAAACAATTTGTTTGAGTTCGCCGCTATTGGTATAGCCACCAAAGCTATTAGCAGCATAAAAATAAAGGCTTTGGCTACCTGGGGTAATGAGGATATTGCGATCGCTTAAGTTTAACCCATAGCGTTTGTTAAAATCGTTAGCGATCGCTTCAATTAATGGTGTATAGCCTTGACTGGAACCATACCGACAAACAACTTCACCATACTCCGAACTCGCTAGTAGTTCCGCTGTACAATCTCGCCATAACTGCTCTACCTCTGGCAAAATCAACGGGTTGCCGGCACTTAAATTATTCAACTCCTGCCCTGCACCAGCTCTTAGTGTTTCGTTAATATCTTTCATAATCGCTCGCACACCAGTCAAGTTAGACATTTGTGTGCCAATTTGAGTTAGGGCAGGGTTCATAAGCTTTGCAAAAGTAGAAATAACTGAGGGTTGGAAAAATTTATCAGTCTATGGCAACGGTATAGCTATCATCTTTGAGCTATTCCACCTGTAACTAATGTACCAATCTCATGAGAAGATGTAATTTTGTAATTTTACAAGTTAATTTACAGAAAAGTAAGAAAAAGTTTTTGCGATCGCTCCCCGATATAAACTCAGATCAGCCCATTAAGACAACTTTACATAGGAGGGCTGACTGTGGAAGTTAAAGCAGCAGTAGCTTACGGCGCGGGTAAGCCGTTATCTATCGAAACCGTTCAACTAGCAGCACCACAAGCAGGAGAAGTATTGGTTGAAATTAAAGCTGCTGGCGTTTGCCATACCGATGCTTACACTCTTTCTGGTGCAGACCCTGAAGGCTTGTTTCCAGCAATTTTAGGACATGAAGGTGCTGGTATTGTTGTAGAAGTAGGCGCTGATGTAACGAGCGTCAAACCAGGAGATCATGTAATTCCCCTTTATACTCCAGAATGCCGTCAATGCGAATATTGTCTAAGCTTAAAAACTAATCTTTGTCAAGCGATTCGTCTTACCCAAGGACGCGGTGTTATGCCCGATGGTACTAGTCGTTTTAGCATCGGTGGGGAGATGATTCATCATTATATGGGTACATCCACTTTTGCTAACTATACGGTGTTGCCAGAAATTGCCGTAGCTAAAATTCGCCCAGATGCCCCTTTTGAGAAGGTTTGTTACATCGGTTGTGGTGTCACAACAGGCGTTGGTGCAGTGATTAATACAGCGAAAGTAGAACCAGGGGCAAATGTTGTAGTTTTCGGCTTGGGTGGTGTGGGCTTAAATGTCATCCAAGCAGCGCGGATGGTGGGAGCTAATATGATTGTCGGGGTAGATATTAATCCCGATAGACAGGATTTGGCAGAAAAGTTTGGTATGACGCACTTTGTTAATCCTCAAGAAGTAGAGGGTGATTTAGTTGCTTACCTAGTTGATTTAACGAAAGGTGGTGCTGATTACAGTTTTGAATGTATCGGCAATGTCAATGTGATGCGTCAAGCCTTAGAATGCTGTCATAAAGGTTGGGGCGTGAGCGTCATTATTGGTGTGGCTGGTGCTGGGCAAGAAATTAGTACTCGTCCCTTTCAATTAGTCACTGGCCGCGTTTGGAAAGGTTCGGCCTTTGGTGGGGCTAGGGGGCGTACAGATGTACCAAAAATTGTTGATTGGTATATGGAAGGAAAGATCAATATCGATGATTTGATTACCCATGTTATGCCGATTGAGCAGATTAATCATGCTTTTGATTTAATGCACAGAGGCGAATCAATCCGCAGTGTAGTGACATTTTAATGGGCATGGGGCATGGGGTACTTGTACTGAGTTTAGCCTGAGCGTTGGTTGCTGAGTTTCGACTGCGCGGTAGTTGAGCGCAGTCGAAACTACCGCGCAGTCGTAAAGCCTACGGCATAGCTACGCTTAGGGCGCAGCCTTTCGCAGAGAAGGGCGAAGTTGAAGTATTGGGCAGGGACTTTTGTAAATAATTTGCTAAATTGATTGGTCAAGCTAGTTGCAACTCTATTAGAGTGAACAACTAGCATCATCAGTAATAGTTGCACTTAAAAAAGCAAAAAATATGACAAAAATAAGTCTGTTGCCACTCATCGCCGCCACTTTGATTTCTGGCGGTTCTGTTGCCTTGGTTGAAGCCAAACAACCCAAGCGTCCGGTTTTGGTTGCCAAACCAGCAGTTACTCAGGTGAAACCCACACCTGCTCAACCAGTGCAGCTTAAATGGAAGTTATACACTGCTCCAGATGGGCGTTTTACGATTTTGATGCCGGGAAGCCCCCAAAGAAATACTCAATCCCAAAAAACCTATATGGGGGAAATCAACTTAGAAACATTTATCGCTCAACCACCAAAGCAGCAAGTAGCTTATGTAGTTGCTTACAACGACTTTCCATATAGTTACGGTCAAATGGCTAATCCCCAATTAATCTTAAATAATGCACGGGATATGGCTTTAAAGACTACGAAAAGTAATTTAATTAGTCAACGAAATATTCGTAGTTCTAATGGGCATCCAGGGAAAGAAATTGTCTATATCAACTCTGGAGGCAAAATTACTAAAAACAGAATGTATGTTGCCCAAGGACGCTTGTATCAAGTAATGGCTATAACTACTAAAAAGCAGCAAAAAACATTAGCTAAAACCATCACGGGATATTTAAATTCTTTTCAGGTAGTTTTGAAGAAATAAAATAATTTACCCGCCTTGGATTAAAGTCCAAGGCTGATATTCAATTAACTTAAAATTGCTGACTAATATCTTATGTGAATAAAGGTGCGATCGCACAATTAAATTCAGGTAGTATAGGTGAACTCAATTGATCATCCTTGAACAAGGTGGCAACCAACTTTAAAATAGTTTGTTCGCGTCGGTAAACTTCCACCTGTTGCTTGCGCCAGTCTACAATCCAATATTCCTTGACACCCCGTGATGAATAAAGCTTAAGTTTTAATTCCCTATCCCGTTTTTCATTTTCACTACCGAGAGATAGCACCTCTATCACTAATTCCGGTGCAGCAGTTAAATGTCCAGCCTCGTCTAATAATAGGGCTAGCCTTTCATTACTAATCCAGACAACATCGGGTATAACATTGTCATTATCGCCAAAAATAATGCCAGGAGCAGTTACAACTTCTCCCAACTCAGTGGTTTGTGACCAATTATCTAAAACAGTACTAATTCTGACGCAAGTTTTTTGATGCTTCCAGTGAGGCGCTCTAGTCACAAACAATTCCCCGTCAATAATTTCATAGCGGTTCCCGTTATCTGGAAACAATTCCAAATCGGCAGTATTCCAGCGCAGTTTCTCACTTGTCGGCTGGTTCATAAATTATCTCTGTGATGGGATTTATCAATTTTAACTTGTGTGTAGGGCATGGGGCATTGGGCATGGGGCATGGGGCATTGGGGAAAGAACTGTCTTTTTGTCTTCCCCTGCCTCCCCTGCCTCCCCTGCTTCTTTCCTAGTCCCTAGCCCCTCTTTATTTAAACCACTACCTTTTCTAATATCAACTTAGAGCGCTTCACATACTCAGGAATAGTCACAGGATAATCTCCAGTGAAGCAAGCAGAACAGAAACTGTTGGTGTCTTCGCCTGTTGCTTGTAGCATTCCTTCCCAACTGAGATAAGCAAGGCTGTCTACTTCTAATTGCTGGGCAATTTCTTCTACTGATTTTGTCGCAGCAATTAGTTGATCTTGAGAATCGGTATCAATACCATAAAAACAGGGATGAGTCACAGGTGGAGAAGAAATTCGCATGTGTACTTCGACTGCACCCGCCTCACGCAAGGTTTTGACTAATTTACGGCTAGTAGTACCTCTAACAATCGAGTCATCAACGATAATTACTCGTTTACCTGCTAGCACATCTTTGAGGGGGTTAAGTTTCATGCGAATCCCTGACTCGCGCATGGTTTGGGTTGGCTGAATGAAGGTGCGCCCCACGTAGCGATTTTTAATCAAGCCTTCAGCGTATGCAACACCAGAAGCTTGAGAAAATCCAATGGCCGCAGGTATACCAGAATCAGGAACACCAAAGACAATATCAGCATCTACAAGAGATTCTTGAGCTAGTTGCCGTCCTAACCGCATTCGGTAACTATATAAGCTCTCGTTATGCATAACGCTATCAGGACGGGCAAAGTAAATCATTTCAAAGATACACAACTTACGCTGCGGCTTTTGACTCCAATGATAAGAAGCCATACCTTCTTCAGTAATCCAAACTAATTCTCCTGGTTCCACATCTCGGAGGTATTCAGCCCCAATAATGTCTAAACCACATGTTTCGGAAGCTAAGACGTAGCGGACTGGATTACCCTCTAAAGTACCAATGACCAGTGGGCGAATGCCGTTAGGGTCACGCACACCCATTACACCATCGGCAGTGCCAATAACTAAACTAAAAGCTCCTTGACAGCGATGAAAAGCCTGAATACAACCTTCTAACCATTCTGCACCAGCATTGATTGCTTCTGCGATCGCAAAGGCAATCATTTCTGAGTCTGTTGATGTAACTAAGTTAAATTTACTCTGGAGTAATTCTTCTCGTAGTTGCACAGTATTGACTAAATTGCCATTATGTGCCAGAGCTAATGAACCTAGGCGACTTTCGACTACAGCAGGTTGAGCATTAGCCTTACGGCTAGAACCGGTAGTGGAATAACGAGTATGACCAACTGCTAGACTACCCGGTAATTTATCCAAAATAGATTCATTAAAGACCTGAGACACCAAGCCCATATCTTTATGCAGGTGTACTTGCGTACCCTCAAAGGTAGCAATGCCAGCTGATTCTTGACCTCGATGTTGGAGGGCGTACAATCCAAAGTAAGTCAGTTTAGCAACCTTTTCTTCTGGTGCATAAATACCAAAAACACCGCAAGCTTCTTCTGGCTTGTCAGGACGATTGTCAGGACTATTCATGGAGTCATTATTAGTCTGGTGGGGATATGCATCCAAAGTATTGGTATGGACGGGGATCATGCTGGCTTTGCTCCTGGTGGTGGGGTCAAGTCACTCGGATTATGTCTATGGATAGTGGCAGAGTTCTTAACAAATCTTTAACCATCTATTAAAACAGTAGCGTAATTCTGCTCATCTATACTAACAATCCAGGGGGAGGGGATGGGGGAGAAAGGGCAGGGGAGGCAGGGGAAGCAGGGGGAGAATTTCTGAATTAAGTACGGATTGCACACGTTACATTAACAGCAAATCAGTACTTGGTTTTTGATTATTTAATTTTTGCAGTTCTTTAGCTAGCATTACTGGTGTGAATAGTTAAACGTCTAGCGATCGCCTGTAAATAACGATCTTTCATATCTTCAATTTTAACGTTGATTAAGCTTTGATTATCAGTGGTTAAAACCCCCAAGCCTTGATCGGAATTTTCAACTTTACCTAGTTTTTGCCACTCTTGTCCTAAATGTTTCTGTAAATAGGATTCCCAAATTTCTTGTTGGTTTGATGATACAGAAACTAAAATTCTCGCCCCACCTTCGCCAAATAGCACCTCATCGAGTCGTTCTAACTGACTTTCTGGTACTTCTAGATTAATTTTTGCACCGAGGTTGCTAGTAAGACAACATTCTGCTAAGGCAATAACTACTCCCCCCTCAGCACAATCATGGGCTGAACCTATCCAACCCGCACGAATCCCTTCACGGCAAACTTGCTGTACACGACGTTCCAAGTCAAAATCTATCCGTGGTGGTCTGCCGGCAACAGTGCCGTGGATGGTGGCTAAATATTCAGATGCTCCTAAACTAATTTTCGATGTTATTGGCAATCCCAGAAGATAAATGACATCACCTGCTTGTTGCCAACCTTGACCACAAATTTTGCTGATATCGGGAATCAACCCCACCATCCCTACAACAGGGGTCGGATAGATTGGTTGTGGGTTGCCTTGAGAATCGAGAGTTTCATTGTATAGAGAAACATTCCCGCCAGTTACTGGTGTTGCAAATTCTCGACATCCCTCAGCTAAACCCCGACAAGCTTCTGCTAATTGCCAATAACCAATGGGTTTTTCGGGACTGCCAAAATTAAGGTTATCTGTCACCGCTAGAGGTTCTGCACCCACACAGCTAAGATTGCGTGCTGCTTCTGCTACTACTGCCTTAGCTCCCTCGTAGGGATCAAGGTAAACATAACGGGGATTGCAATCTACAGTAGCTGCTACCCCTTTATTGCTTTTGAGAGTTGTAGATGGTTCTAGAGGACGTAACCGCACCACAGCAGCATCAGCACCACCTGGTAAGATTACGGTATTATTTTGGACTTGATGGTCATACTGACGATATACCCAGTTTTTAGAAGCGATCGTCGGTGTATCAAGCAAAGTTAAGAGAATATCATTCCAGGTTTTGAGATTTTCTGAGATTTCAATACCCGCGATCGCACAAGCAGGTAAACAATCAGATTGCCATTCCCAAGCTTGACGTGCATACTCTGGTGGTTCTGTCAATAATTCTCGATGATAAAGCGGGGTATTTTCTGCCAGCGCCTCAGCAGGAATTTCTGCGGCGATTCCACCCTCAAACAAAATCCGTACGATGGGTTCAGCAATCACCGTCCCTGCCACAACGGCATGAAGTCCCCAACGATGAAAGATATCGATTAGCTCCTGTTCACGTCCTTTATGAGCAACGAATAGCATTCGTTCTTGAGATTCTGAAAGTAAGTATTCATAGGGAAGCATCCCCAATTCTCGCACGGGAATTTTATCTAAATCCAGTTCAATCCCCACATCGCCTTTAGCTGCCATTTCTGATGTCGAACAAGTGATACCTGCTGCTCCCATATCCTGCGCGGCGACAACTGCACCTGTTTTAAATGCTTCCAAGCAAGCTTCAATCAATGATTTTTCTAAGAAGGGATCGCCTACTTGCACAGCAGGACGGTCATCTATTGAGCGATCGCTCAATTCGGCACTGGCAAAACTTGCTCCTCCCATACCATCGCGTCCAGTAGTAGAACCGACATACAGAACAGGATTACCTAAGCCAGATGCCCCAGATTTGACAATTTCTGACGTTTCCATTAAACCTAGTGCCATCACGTTCACTAGGGGATTCCCAGAATAAGCTGAATCAAAATAAACTTCGCCACCAACTGTGGGTACTCCTACACAGTTACCATAGTGACTGATACCAGCTACCACGCCACTAAATAGTCTTTGGGTTTTAGCATCTTCTAAAGAACCAAAACGCAGGGAGTTTAATAAAGCAATGGGACGCGCCCCCATTGTAAAGATATCTCTGAGAATACCTCCTACTCCAGTAGCTGCCCCTTGAAAAGGTTCGACAGCTGAAGGGTGGTTATGAGACTCAATTTTAAATGCTAGTTGTAATCCATCACCTAAGTCTACAACACCAGCATTTTCACCCGGCCCAACCAGAATCCGGGGGCCGGTAGTAGGAAATTGTTTGAGTAGAGGTCGTGAATTTTTATAACAGCAATGTTCAGACCACATGACGCCGAACATTCCTAGTTCAGCTTTATTCGGATGACGACCTAGCCGTCGTACAATTTCTGCATATTCTTCTGGCTTGAGACCTTCAGCAGCAATTTGTTGGGGGGAAAAGGGATCTCTTGAGGTAGCGGTCATGGAAGTAATGCACCAAAGGGACAGAGGATTATTTTATCGATTTACTTGCCCTGTAGGTGCAATTCTAGAAATGCAGATAACTTTTGTTTGGATATTTTTCTAGTTGTTTGGGCTAAAGCAACTAGAAAAGCGGCATAAAAAAGTTGCTGATAGACGCAAAGATTTTCACTTTAAAACCGCTAAAAACTTACTGAAAAAATATGATGTAATTGCTCATGAAGATTTCAACATTAAGGGACTTTCGAGGTCTAGACTTTCAAAATCTGTACATGATGCGGGGTGGGGTAACTTCTGATCAATGCTGACAAACAAAGCCGAAAATGCTGGTTTGTTGGTAATACCCGTTAAAGCATCTGGTACAACTCAGGAATGTTCTAATTGTGGCGATAAACTCCCTAAAAAGTTGCATGAACGATGGCATAGATGCGAGTGTGGGTGTTCTTTGGGACGCAACCATAATGCTGCCATCGTCATCAAAAATAGGTCGATGAGTATCTCGACCTTAAAGCTCAGTTAATGTCCGATGGGATACCGGGAGTCTCTGAGAAGCCCACACCTACAGCTTGCTGAGGTGTGGGAGTATGTTACTAACTCTGACAAGAAGTTTAGACCTAAAAAGCCTAGCTTTTAGTAGAGATCTTCTTCCTTGTGAGTTTCAATTACTACATCAGAGGTTGGATAGGCAACACAGGTCAACACATATCCAGCTTCAATTTGATCGTCATCTAAAAATGATTGATCTCCCTGGTCAACAGTACCCGACACTAATTTACCAGCACAGGTCGAGCAAGCACCAGCACGGCAAGAGTAGGGTAAATCCATTCCCTGTTCTTCGGCAACGTCTAAAATATATTCATCTTCAGGAACTTCAATGTCAGTTTTGTTTCCTTCAGCATCGACTAATGTCACTTTGTAAGCGGCCATTTTAGTAATCCTCTCTTTTGCAAACGGCAGTATTAAGTTATCTTAAAGCAAAGCCCACGGCTGCTCTAATGTCAGTCGTTGGTTCAAATTCACTTCAATTCTGATACTACGAGAAAAATTAAACGATGTAACTGGAAATTGACCGCGATTAGTAATGAAATTTAGTTATTAGATAAACATAAGTTTATTTTATGTATTTCACGAACTAATAGCACTGTTATCAGAAAAAACTATACCCTTGGAGCAGGCAACAGGGAATAGGGAACAGGCAACAGTGGTGAAATCCTTCTTGAATACTGGGTTACAAGCCCCAAACCGCCACGCTTCGTTCATGGAGATTTCCCTGTTTCCTTTTAAAAAACAATGTGAATTTTTCTAGAGTTCATGTTGTCAAAAACATAACTGTGAAATCATGTATAATTCAGAAGCAGCTAGGAAAACAGCAACAGTGCGCGTAGGCTTGGTTGGAACTGGATATGCAGCAAAACTACGAGCAGAGGCATTAGCCCATGATGAGCGATCGCAGCTAGTAGCAATTGCTGGTCATACAATAGAAACAACAGCAGCCTTTGCTAAAGAATACCAAACCACAGCATTGAGTTCTTGGCAACAGTTAGTAGAACGTGATGATGTGGATTTGGTGGTAATATCCACAATTAATCGTGATCATGGAGCGATCGCTCGTGCAGCCCTTTATCAAGGTAAACACGTAGTTGTAGAATATCCCTTATCTTTTGATGTCAAAGAAGCAGAAGAACTAATTACCTTAGCTAAAGCTCAAAATAAACTTTTACACGTCGAACATATAGAACTATTAGGTGGCTTACATCAAGCTTTAAAGCAGCACTTAGCTAAAATTGGCGATATATTTTATGTCCGCTACAGTACTATCAAACCCCAAAATCCTGCACCCCGGAAGTGGACTTATAATCATGAGCTTTTTGGTTTTCCCTTAATTGGTGCTATTTCTCGACTACATCGTCTCACCGATTTGTTTGGTAAGGTGCTGACAGTCAACTGTCATCAACGATACTGGGAAACAGAACCGGAATATTATCAAACCTGTTTCTGTACTAGTGAACTTTGCTTTAATAATGGACTTTTAGCACAGGTAATTTACGGCAAAGGTGAGACTATTTGGCAATCAGAACGGAAGTTTGAAGTTCACGGTGAACAGGGTGGTTTAATTTTTGATAGTGAGGCAGGATATTTTATCCAAGCAGGAAAAACAACACCGATAGAAATTAGTACTCGTCGGGGTTTATTTGCTAAAGATACAACTATGGTGTTAGATCATCTTTTTGATGGTGCTTCTTTGTACGTCACCCCAGAAGAGAGTTTGTATACTTTAAAGGTTGCTGATGCCGCACAAAGAGCTGCACAGACAGGGTTAACTATATTTATGGGCGATAATTTAGATCAGAGTTAATGAAAACCGAACCAATTGTTATTTTATCTACAAGAGAACTAGACAAAATGCGTCAGGCAGGACGCTTGGCTGCCAAACTTTTACAGTATCTCGAACCTTTAGTCAAGCCTGGGATTAGCACTCTGCAACTGAACAATGCAGCCGAACAGTGGACGCAAGCACATAAGGCCAAAAGCGCACCTCTTGGCTATAAAGGCTTTCCCAAATCGATTTGCACGAGTGTTAACGAGGTAGTCTGTCATGGTATTCCTAATGCTAAGCAGGTCTTGAAAGATGGTGACATTATCAACATTGATGTCACGCCAATTGTTGATGGCTACCACGGCGATACATCCAAGACATTTCTTGTTGGTACTCCTTCTTTCAAAGCGAAAAAGTTGGTTGAGGTGACTGAGAAATGTCTTTACTTGGGTATTGCTGAGGTCAAACCAGGGGGACGGATTGGAGATATTGGTGCAGCTATTCAAGAATATGCTGAAGCACAAGGCTTTTCTGTAGTTCGGGATTTTGTCGGACACGGCGTTAGTAATATTTTCCACACTGCGCCAGATATTCCTCACTATGGTATCCGCGACAAAGGCAAGCGCCTCAGACCAGGAATGGTTTTTACCATTGAACCGATGATTAATGAAGGCACTTACGAAGTTGAAGTGTTAAATGATGGTTGGACTGCTGTTACACGCGATCGCTTGCTTTCGGCTCAATTTGAGCATACCCTAGCTGTTACAGCAGATGGCGTAGAAATTCTGACTTTACCAGAAGATGGTAATTAGACCAGTTTTCTTAAAGATGAAATACACTACTCTAGCCCCTAGCCCTTAGTACTCTGTCACAGCAACTTTGCTGGGTTAATGTGAAAAAGTCCAGTTCTTTTCTCCACCTGCTCCCCCTGCTTCCCCTGCCTGCCTCCACCTGTCATTTTTGGGTTGACAGAGTACTAGCCCCTAGCCCCTTTTTCATATAAAAATTTGCTGGGAACTGGTGAAAGCATTGGCCGTCTAGAGTCAAAGTAACCATGAGTTATAAATTGAAAACTCTCCCAAGCTGATCTTGCTCCCGTATGCTTACCCTTTTCATTTTGGGGTGACGCGGTTAACAATAGGTTGAACATGTTTTAAATGATTCAATCTTATGCCTAGAACTCCCAATGAATACTCTGTATTCCTCCTCTTGGAAAGTGGTCATCGTGAAGAAATCCGTTTTCCGACAATTCAGGAATTTCAGAAATGGTATAGTGGCGAACTTGTACCCAAGTCTGCTTCTAACGACTTTATTAGCGTACCGATCAAGAATATTCAAGGAGAGTATATGGTTATACGTCCTTCTCGAATTGTGGCAATCCGAGTAGAACCAGTTTTTAGCTCTAGTGTTGAAAGATTCAACTAAATGATGAGAAAAACCCTTGCTCTAGTTTCCTTAAGTCTGGGTATTACCCTTGTAAATACACTCTGGTCGGCTGTTGCTCAGGTTCCTTTACCGTTGCCAGTACCGACAATTAAGCCTGAAATACCGCAGCCACCACAGCCACCGCTGAAACCTCTAAACCTGGGAACAGGTTGTACGCCTATATATGCCTGTTTAGGTTGGGATGAGCAAATTTGGGGTCAAAGGGGTAAACCCGGCGA
Source organism: Halotia branconii CENA392 (assembly GCF_029953635.1). Classification (NCBI taxonomy): domain Bacteria; kingdom Bacillati; phylum Cyanobacteriota; class Cyanophyceae; order Nostocales; family Nodulariaceae; genus Halotia; species Halotia branconii. The sequence continues at coordinate 3,486,344 of NZ_CP124543.1, forward strand.
TCGCCGGGCTTTGTTGGCTGCGATTGACAACAGTCTAGGTTATTTGACAAAAAGTAGTGCGATCGCAGCGTATCAAAACTATCCTGTCAAAGGAGTTACTCTTGATCGGGTGCGGCAAAGTTTGATACGTTTCCGGCAACTAGTTGTCAGTTCTAAATCTCCAGCCCAACTGCAAGCTGCTGTGCGTCGAGAGTTTGTTTTTTACAAATCTGTAGGTAACGATGGCAAGGGTACTGTTAAGTTTACTGCTTACTACGAACCTATTTATACTGCTAGCCGCGTAAAAACTTCAGTATATAAATATCCTCTTTATCGGCTCCCGCCAGACTTTGAGCAATGGCCTAAACCCCATCCCAAACGCATTGATTTGGAAGGGACAGATGGCTTACTAGGTGATAAGAGCCAATTGCGCGGTTTAGAAATACTCTGGTTCCGCGATCGCCTAGACGCATACATGGTACAAATCCAAGGTTCTGCCCAAATTCAGTTAACTGATGGCAAAAAAACATCCATTGGCTATGCTGGTGGCACAGATTACCCCTGGACTAGTATCGGCAAAGAACTAGCAAAAGATGGCAAAATCCCCTTAGCACAATTGACAATGCCACGTTTGATTAGTTACTTTCAACAACAGCCCCAAGAGTTGAGTAACTATCTACCGCGTTGGGAAAGGTTTGTCTTCTTTAAAGAAACTAGCGGTAGACAAGCTACTGGTAGTATTAACGTGCCAGTCACACCAGAGCGTTCTATTGCCACAGATAAGTCTGTTATGCCTCCAGGTGCGTTAGCGCTGGTTTATACTTCATTTCCCTATCCTGCCAGTGCGGGACGATTGGAGTATCGGACTGTGAGTCGTTTTGTACTCGATCAAGATACAGGTAGTGCTATTAAAGGCCCAGGACGAGTAGATTATTTTATGGGTTCTGGTAAGATTGCAGGCGATCGCGCCGGCATCACAGGCGGTAATGGTTCACTGTATTATTTACTACTCAAAAAATAGTTAATAATGGTCAAAAGAGGCAGGGGAGCAGGGGGCAGGGAGCAAGGGAGAAAGCAACAGACGGAGCTTGTTACTCCGCCCCAGCAAGAGCGCCCTAAAAGGGGGGGCTTTATACCCATGTTCCGCTCTGCTCCACGGCTTCGGACAGGGCTTGCTCCCCCTGCTCCCTGCTCCCCTGCCCCAATTCTTTAATATGGCGGATAACCAAAATCATCTTCATCTGCATAGATGTAAGAACTAGAAACGCCAGCCATTTCTAATTTTGGTGCTTCTACTTTGATGGGTTCCTTACCGAAATCTTTATATTCTTCAAAAGTCTTACAGATCATTGCAGATTCAACTGAATCTGAAGCAATGAGGTATTCTGTTAACGTGGCCACTGTCGGATGCTTGTAGTCTACAGTCGAAGCAACCAAAGCAATATTTGGCTCAATACCTCTTTCTTCACACTCAATGATTGGACAAAAAATCCCGTGGGCATGGAACAAGGGGCCTTTTGGTGTCACGGGTTGCTTGCGATATATAGCATAAGTTTTTTCTAGTTCAGCAACAAACCCACTGATAACTCTACCTTGTTGAAATTCGCAATAAGTTTTGCTAAAACTCGCACCTGCTGCACCATTAAGAGTCAATTGCAGTGGCGATTCATGTAAAAATTTTTTATCTTCTCCTACTAAAAAAATAAGATAGCGAGTAAAAGTTTTAAATTTAAGTTTATCTGCTAAAAAAGCATCATAATTTTCTTTCAGCGTACCTAGTTTCATTCCAGTCTCTCGGTCTTTGACAGACAAAGGGCCTCGACGCACAATAACTATTTGTGGAGTAGCGTTGATAAAAACAGTTTCAACTCCAGAACTAAACTCATGCTCCACCTGCTGCCAATTTTCATCGGGCTGAAAGTTAACAGCATGAGCATTATCCACCTTAATTGCTAAACCGTGGGGTTGAATGCCATCTGTGCCATACCGAGGATTAATCATCTGACACCAGGGGATGACTTGAGAAGGGGGTGCATTAAATTTTTCGTCCTCAAAGTCGAACTTAGCAGATGCTTTCATCGTTTTAGGCTACAGGAGTGTTTTGCTAAACTAGTTTATCGCTACGACGCTGATGCTGGGAATTATTTTTTTCATTTGTACCATTTGCATGGTACACGACGCGCATTCTGAAGTAGATTTTAACAACTGCTTTACTTTGCAATTTTTAGCAGTTCCTCATGAAATTTAAGTCACAATATATAGTAGGCAATCATAGAAGGTGCTACTATGCTTCGTCTAACTCAAACTGTTCGCAACGTATTTCTGCGGATTGAAGGCTTTTTATCTGTTGTTTTCAAAAGTTTTTGGAATTTTATCAAAAGTTTCTTTGGCTTTTTTGCCAAAATCTTCGGATTTACTAAGTCTAATTATTTCTTAGAATCTGATGAGACGCAAGGCATAAAACAAGAAGCTTCGGCTCAAGAGCCAATGCAAATAAATCAAAGCAAAACTCCTAAAACGACTACTAACAGCCGTCGTTCTCATGTCAAAATGGATGACTACTACCTTAATATGGCTCGTGATGTGAAAAAAAAGTAACAAGACCATCAACTACTTAGTAATTAAGGGAAAATACTAGGGCGATCGCTCATAAACCCATATAAAAACAAAAACTCCACGGTGAAGTGGAGTTAATCTAAATAATTAGGGTTTCTTTTGATAGTACAATCGTACTGTAAATAATGGAGAATGGCAAGTATTTTCCCTTATCTTCAATTCACTACCAAGCAAAATATCTTTTCACGTAACTAAATGTATAAAAAAAATCTGTGTAGGGCTACGTCTACGCACTTTCATAGTAATTTCTCCTTTTACAACAAGTTTGAGATGAGGATATCCTGAGCTTTACTTAATCAAAGTATCGTTTTTAATTGCGGCGAAAACTTCTCTGACGTTGTCTGTGCCTAGCAACTTCTTTGCGCTTAAGTTTTTGCTCTGGCGTTTCAAAATGACGATGCTTTTTCATATCTTGAATTAGTCTGATGATTGGGGTAACGAGCTACTGCTTGAATTGCGTTCTAATTTTTCTAGTTGTTCGACTATTTAGAGAATGGATATTTCCCCTTAATATTAATTTATTGACAAACAATTTAAATAAATTGATGATAGTTTATTACGTATTATATGAGCTTTTTATAAGCTGAAACTTGAAAAAAAGTGTTGTTTCAAAATCATCAATATTTAGAGGATCTATCTGGAGATAAATTCCTAAAACTTGCAAATTAGCTTAGAGTATATACAGCCTTTACAGCAATTATTTGGTTGTTTTCTCAAACATTCATGCCCTATATAAGTCGTTCTCAGTTACGGAACTATGGAATTGTTGTATTAATTGTTGCGCTTACCTTAGTGCTAATGCTGCTGTTAGACCCTTGGTTAGGCATGAGCAAAACCCCTTTTCTACTGTTTTTTAGCGCCGTAATGCTAAGTGCTTGGCATGGTGGTTTGAAATCAGGGCTGTTAGCAACTTTTTTATCTACTCTATTGAGTAGTTATTTTTTCCTTCCGCCAGAGTATAGCCTGAAATTTGCTTCATCTGACTTTATGCGAATGGGTTTGTTTGCCGGAGAAGGAATACTCTTTAGTATCTTATGCGAGGCATTAAAGAGTACCAAACGCCGGGCTGAGGTGAATTTATATAAATTGAAAGCGAATGAGGAAAAATTTCGAGTTGCCTTAAGCAGTTCCGATGTTGTCGTTTTTCAACAAGATCAAAATTTACGCTACCAATGGATTCATAATCCTCAAAATCTAGACACTGCTAAGGAAATGTTAGGGAAATCTGACTATCAATTATTTCCAGCATCAACAGCAGAGCAATTAACAGCTATTAAACGAAGAGTTTTGGAAACCGGAATTTCTGCCCGTGAAGAAGTTTGTCTGACAGTTCGTGGAGAAGTCCGTTACTATGATTTACTTGTTGAACCATTAATTAACGAAAATAGTGTTTCAGGTATTACTTGTGTAGCTTTAAATGTTACTGAACGTAAACAGGCAGAATTAGAAAACATCCAATTACATCAAGAACTTCGGCAAGCTATTCAACAAAAAGACGAATCTTTAGCACTGCTTAATGCTTGGCTGATGAGTTCTCCAGTTGCACTGGCTTTTTTCAATACTGAACTTTGCTATGTATATGCCAATGAAGCGTTGGCATCTATCAATGGTATTCCGCAACATCAACATATTGGTCGTAGCCTACAGCAAGTATTACCAGAATGGGCAACTCAACTTGAGCCTCTCTTGCGACAGGTAATGCAAACAAAAAAGCCATTACTAAACCAAGAAGTTAGTGGTGAAACTTACCAGTCTAGGGTGTATCGTCACGGTCTTGTTAGTTATTATCCGGTGTGTTTACCAGATGGGCAATTGCTAGGAGTAGGAGTTACTGGAATTGACATCACTCAATTAAAACAAACCGAACAAGCATTACGAGAAAGCGAAGCTAAGTTTCGTAGTGTAGTTGATTCCAACATGATTGGTATTGGTTTTTGGCAAGAAAATGGCAAAGTTACAGATGCTAACGATGCCTTGCTCAAGATGATAGGTTACACCCGTGAAGAATTAGTTGCCCGAAAACTGAATTGGCAAGCACTTACCCCTACAGAGTACCTACCACTTGATGAGCAAGCACTGGCTCAATTAGAAAATAATTCCTTCTGCACTCCTTATGAAAAAGAATATATCTGTAAAGATGGCTCACGTATCGCGATTTTGGTAGGTGCTAGTCACTTTCAGGGAACTGTAGATCGAGGCGCATTTTTTGTGATCGATATTACAGAGCGCAAGCAAGCTGAAAATACACGTCGTTATATTGCCCAGACTAGTAATATACTGGCAACCTCCCTAGATTATGAAGAAACTTTAGAACAAATAGCCAAAATTTCAGTACCCCAGTTAGCTGACTGGTGTTTAGTAGAAATTCTAAATGAAGATGGTTCGATTCGTCGTCTGCCTATTGCTCATGCAGATCCTTCCAAATCAGAGTGGGCGCTTCAACTCCAGCGGTATGCACCAGTTACTAAAGATGTCAATCCTATTGCTAGAGTGCTACGAACTGGACAGGCAGAATTAATTTCACAAATCAATGACTCTTTTTTAATTGCAGTTACTGAGAACGATGAACATTTACAAGCTGTGCGACAGATGGGATGCAAATCCTTTATGGTTGTGCCGCTAGTCGCACATCAGCGAATACTCGGCAGCATTAGCTTTGTAAGTTCAAAATCAAATCGCCCCTACCAAGAACGTGACCTAGCTTTAGCGAAAGACATCGCTTATCGAGCTGCTCTAGCCGTAGAAAATGCCAGACTTTACCAAGACAGTCATCAAGCTTTGGTGCATTATGCCGAATCTTTATCTCTTTTAGATGCGTTATTAGCAGGGGCTCCTGTGGCTGTTTGCTTTTTAGATCGTGAACTGCGATATCTGCGAATTAATCAGGTTTTGGCAGATATTAATGATTTGAGTATAGAAGAACATCTAGGACGCAAACTCCGAGAAGTACTACCAGAAATGGCAGATGAGTTTGAGCCACAATTACAGCTAGTATTGGATACAGGAGAACCGATGCTGAATGTAGACATTAGGGGACAGACAACAGAAGAACCTACACGTCAGGGCTACTGGCTAGGTAACTATTACCCTGTCTACAACACACTAGGCGAAACCATCGGTATTGGGATTATTTTGGCAGATGTGACAGCAGCAAAGCAAACAGAAATTGCCCTGCGCGAAAGTGAAGCTAGGTTCCGAGCAATGTTTGACCAAGCAGCTGTAGGCATTACCTTAGTAAGGCTGGATGGGCAATTCCTTCAGATTAATCCTGCTTTTTGTGAGATTACTGGGTATAGTCGTGAAGAATTAATCCAGATGAATTTCCAGGAGATTACACATCCTGATGATTTAGAAGTTGATTGGGATTATGCTCGACGAGTATTGGCAAAGGAAATCAATGGTTATTCCCTAAAAAAACGCTATATCCGCAAAGACGGTTCAGTTATTTGGGTAAATCTGACTTCATCAGCAGTTTGGGATGATGATGGACAACCAAAGTATGCAATGGGCATTGTTGAGGATATTAGCAAACAGCAAGCTGCGCTGCACGAACGCAAAAAAGCTGAGGAAACACAATACTTTTTGGTAGAAGCCAGCGCCTTATTAGCTTCTTCATTAGATTATCACGTCACTTTAACTGGTGTGGCTAACTTGGCAGTTCCTACTTTGGCTGATTGGTGTATTGTGGATATTTTTCAGGCAGATTTGTCAAGTCAACAAATTGCTCTGGCAACTGCTAACCCCGCAAAACGCTTTAATTTACAGGAATTACGACAACGTTATCCATCCCCAAATGGGGAACAACATCCTTTGATGCAGCAGGTACGGCAAGGACAATCTGTCTTTTATCCCGAATTTCCCGACACTATTCTTGCAGAGATAGCACAAGATCAAACACATCTGCAATTGCTGCAAAATTTGGGTATTCAGTCGGTAATGATGATTCCATTACGCTCTCGTGGGCAAGTGTTCGGAGCTATTTCTTTTGTGATGGCAGATTCAGGTCGTCACTATGAACAGGCAAACTTAGGTTTAGCAGAGGATATTGCTCGTCGTGCTGCCACAGCGATCGATAATGCCAGATTGTACCAAGAAACTCAACAGGCACGACAGACGGCTGAAAAGGCTGTGAGCCGCACACTGCTGTTACAAAAAATTACCGCAGCTCTTTCTCAAGCCTTAACTCCCCAGCAAGTAGCAGATGTCGTGATGCATCAAGGAGTTGCCGCCTTGGGAGCGAAAGCTGGTTCTGTGCTTTTACTAACTGATCAAGGTACTGCTTTAAAGATTGTCCAAGCAATTGGGTATCCGCAATCGGATATAGATACCGTAGAAACTTTTCCCTTAACTGCTTCGATTCCCTCAGCAGAAGTAGTCCGAACTGGTCAGCCAATCTTTATCGATAATCGAGCCGATTGGCTGGCAAGATATCCCCATTTAGCCCGGATTCCAACTACAAATGGGGATTTTGCCTATGCTTGCGTGCCTTTAGTTCAAGAAGGAAAAGCGATTGGCACACTAGGATTAAATTTTGCGATCGCCCAAACATTTAATCAAGAATATCAAGGATTTATGTTGACTTTAGGGCAACAGTGCGCCCAGGCGATCGCCCGCGCTCAACTTTATGAAGCCGAACAAACTGCACGAGAAGAAGCAGAAACAGCCAACCGGATTAAAGATGAATTTCTGGCTGTGCTTTCCCACGAACTCAGAACTCCCCTCAATCCAATTTTAGGATGGGCAAAGTTACTACGAACCCGCCAGTTTGACGAAGCTACTAAAGTCCGGGCTTTGGAAACAATTGAGCGTAATGCCAAATTGCAAACTCAACTCATCGAAGATCTGTTAGATGTTTCGCGTATTTTACAAGGTAAGTTGAAACTCAATGTTTCTACGATGGATTTGAGAACAACTATTACCGCAGCCTTAGAAACAGTGCGTTTAGCAGCCGAAGCCAAGTCAATTGAAATTCAAACAACATTCAGCACTGATATTTTACAGGTAATGGGCGATAGCGATCGCTTACAACAAGTAATCTGGAATCTGCTCTCAAATGCAGTTAAATTCACACCCTCTGGAGGACGAGTAGAAGTACATTTAGAACAGATAGGAGCCAACGCCCAAATTCAAGTCATCGACACAGGCAAAGGAATCAGCCCAGAATTTTTACCCTACGTTTTTGATTATTTCCGACAAGCAGATTCTAAGACGACTAGGGTATTTGGTGGATTAGGGCTAGGACTAGCAATTGTGCGCCGTTTAGTGGAACTGCATGGTGGTACAATTCACGCAGACAGTCCAGGCGAAGGACAAGGAGCAACCTTTGCAGTTAGGCTACCATTACTCAAAACTTCTCCATTGCCAAAAGCTAATTTTAAGTCTTCCCCATTAGAAATTACTACTGAAGAATCGTTACTTTCAGGAGTGAAAATCCTTTTAGTGGACGATCAAGCTGATGTGCGAGAGTTTTTTACCTTTGCCCTAGAACAGTATGGAGCGACTGTCACAGCAGTAGCATCAGCAAATGAAGCCCTAACAGCTTTATCCCAATCTAAACCAGATATTTTATTAAGTGATATCGGTATGCCATTGATGGATGGCTATATGTTACTACGTGAAGTGAGAAAGCGATCGCCAGAACAAGGCGGACAAATTCCAGCGATCGCTTTGAGCGCTTATGCAGGAGAATTTAACCAAAAACAAGCGCTGGCAGCAGGATTTCAAAAACATGTTTCTAAACCTGCGGAGCCAATTGAATTAGCAACTGTGATCGTTAATCTGATCAAACGTCAGTAACAGAGGAAATTGCCCCTATTTTGTTCGGTTCTACGACTGTCGCCAGTACACAAAGAACTATAACCTCATAAGTAGTGAGGAAATGCCTAACCTTAACGCTGTTAGTCGCTCTTGAATTAAGGGGTGAGAACCTGTGTACAAATGGATATTGCCAAGTCTAAGTGAAATTTTAGCCGCAAGTCAATCAACTGTAGCTGAATGTTCACCAACCAAAGCCCAGAGGCAGTGGCGCGTCAGTTTAGCAGCTACCGAGCATCTGCTGATAAACTCCTTAACACCTGCTGACTCGGAGACTACTCAGGGATTAATCTTAGCTGCACCAGCACCCTTATTCAGTCAGCCAATCCTCACTCAGAGTTTGCAGAGAGTGACTTTTACGGCAAAACCATTTAATCCTTTAGCGCTGATGCCATTTGAGATCCCAGAGGCGATCGCGATGGTAGATGCAGAAATCTCTCCTCATGAATCGGTACTGCCTTTACTACCTGCCGACCCCTTAGCAGCAGAGCAATTTTGCTTGATTTTCACAGATAAATTTAGATTAGTGCTGGTTTTGGCAGAAAACGACAGTGGTCACAAAAGTTTTTCATTTTCCTTTGAGCCAGAAGTAGTACAGCAAGCATGGCGATCGCTTGGGGCAAGAGTTATGCTGAGTAATCCGGATTTCTTCAGCGAATTGGATGCATTAGTCGAAAAGTATTCCCCAGTAGCGCCAGATTACCGGACTGTGATTCAGTTTAGCCAATTGTTGCTTCAAGAATTAACAGAGTCACAAGAAGACAAAGCAACAAAAGAATACACTGATCCAGTGACACCTACTTCCTCTAATTCGTCTTCAGCAAAAGCCTCTCCCCGCCCCGATGTAGAATTACTCCAAGCTTTTGCCCATGAAGTTCGCACCCCTTTAACAACTATTCGCACCATGACTCGCTTGCTGTTAAAGCGGCGAGATTTACCAGCTAACGTCACCAGTCGCTTAGAAATTATTGACCATGAGTGTACCGAGCAAATTGACCGAATGGAGTTGCTGTTTAAGGCCGCAGAACTGGAAACTTGTGCAACGGTAAAATCTTCAAGCACTCAACTAACACCAATGTCTTTAGATCAAGTGTTGCAGCAGAGTATTCCCCGGTGGCAACAAGCAGCAAATCGGCGCAATTTAACTTTAGATGTAGTATTACCTCAACAACTACCAACAGTGGTAAGCAATCCAAATATGCTGGATCGCATACTTACTGGTCTAATGGAAAATTTTACCCGTAGCTTACCTGCTGGCAGCCATATCCAAGTACAAGTAATCCCCGCTGGAGACCAACTAAAATTACAACTATCGCCTCAAACCCATTGTCAAGATACAAATAAAACCGCTACACCTGCAACACCACCAATCCGTAAAGCCCTTGGTCAATTGTTGATGTTCCAACCAGAAACAGGTACGATTAGTTTAAATATTACTGCAACCAAGCATCTGTTTCAAGCAATTGGGGGCAAACTAATTGTGCGTCAACGTCCTCAGTACGGGGAAGTCTTAACTATTTTCTTACCCTTAGAAGTTAGTAGTAAGCAAAAGTTAGGAGTTAGGAGTTAGGAGTAATAAATTTCTCACTCATTGTTTATTGATTTAGATTAAGCTGATGTGCAGCCCAGTTATGTAGTACAAAGACATAAAATTATTGTATTGTGGGCAGCATTCGACTGATACTATTTCACGAAATTATTGATACAAATTAATTTTCTTACTCCCCCTGCCTCCTCTGCTTCCCCTGCTTGCCCAAATGTATCAACTTTAAAGTGAAACGGTATGAGCGCTCACGCCAAAATCTTGTCTGTGTTCTATATACTGATATTTAAAAGTTAGAATTTGTATATACAACTTTGTTTTACTCTCAGCTGTTCGTTATACAAAACTCTAAGTTAAACTAAAAGATATTGGGATAAAAATCTCTGGCAGTAAGTTCGACAGACTACCAATTTTTATCACTCCAGTAACAATGTCTCAAGAACACAATGAATCACACCAACTTCAGCAACTAGCAAGTCTCAAACCAAAACACTTTGCTGATTTAATTAGGACTGCACAATTAGTTTTTGATCCTGCTGCGGGACTTTCTGGAAGACATCTCAAAGTTGACTGGCAAGAGTTTGGTATTCCCCAAGATGTAGTAGAAAATCTCAAATTACTTGGTCAGCAATATCAATACGCATCTCCTCACATTCCTGGTGATGTTATTTGGAGTCAATTGACTCCAGAAACTCGTATATGGTTTCTCAACAATAAAGATAAATTGTGGGAATTTGAGGAAGTTTTTCCAGCACTAGACGAAGATTAAGTTCTAGCCGGAAAAAGTAAGTAGTGAGGAATCACCACTGCGTTAATTATTTATCGGAGTACAACATCTGTTGTACTCCTTTAATCTACAATATCTTACTAAACTATGACACAAGAAAACTATCAATTTCACTATTATCTAATTAGCAAACATGGAAAACCTTTAATTATGTTTTTACATGGCTTTATGGGTAATATTAATGAATTTAATGAAGCCATCAAATTATTAGATAATAACTTTTCTTATCTGATACTTGACCTTCCCGGACATGGAAAAACCCAAGTAATAGGTAGCGACGAATATTATACTATGGCAAATATTGCCCATGCCTTAATCAACTTACTGGACGAATTGAAAATTGACAAATGCTTCTTAATTGGTTATTCAATGGGTGGAAGATTAGCCTTATACCTTATTCTACATTTTCCAGAGCGTTTTTATAAAGTTGTATTAGAATCTGCTTCTCCAGGTTTGATGACAGCAGCAGAACAGTTAGAACGAGTTAAGAGTGATGCTCAAATAGCCAAAAAATTAAGACGAAGTTTAACAACAAATGACTTTTATGCTTTTTTATTAAATTGGTATAGTCAGCCAATTTTCGGCTCTATAAAAAATCATCCACAGTTAGACTTAATGCTAGAAAGCCGGTTACAAAATGATCCCATAAAACTAGCTAAATCTTTACAATTTATGGGTACTGGTAGTCAACCTAGCTTGTGGGAAAAACTTTCAGAAAATACAAAACCTTTGTTGCTGATTTCTGGAGCTTATGATCAAAAATTTATAGATATTAATACAGAGATGACTAAAATATGTAAAGTTGCCCAACTAAAAATTATTAATGATTCTGCACATAATACTCACTTTGAAAATACCTGGGAATTTGTAGAAAATATCAAAAACTTTTGGTTTGATAAAAAAACAGCCCCGGTTAATCTGTGTTGACCATTAGCTGTTAAGTAATAAAATCAGGACTTACGCAAGCAAAATTTATCATTGCGATCAAAACGCAGTGTAGGGATGCAATCCCAGAGTTTTAGGCGATTTAGTCACCCCTCTTTGTCATTAAAGAGGGGCTATAGCAGTTCCCAATTATGTGAGGTACATAGCCCCTAGTCCCTAGTCCCTGATCTTAACGACATGTACCTCATTCAAACGAGAAGCGCTATAGAGATGAGACTTCAACATTCTCACCAGTTGATTGAAACTCACCACTATTTAATAAGCATCTTGCAGCTCGTAAAAATCAGGCGAGATATAATCCTTCCGCAAAGGCCAGCCTACCCAATCTTCCGGCATCAAAATCCGCTTTAAATTGGGGTGTCCTTCGTAGATAATGCCATACATGTCGTAAGACTCGCGCTCTTGCCAGTCAGCGGTCTTCCAAATCCAATACACTGAAGGCACTACAGGATTTTCTCTTGGCAAAAAGACTTTTATCCGTACTTCTTCAGGTTTATCAGCATTATCACCAACTTTAATCAAGTGATACACACTAACTAAATCTTGTCCTGGGCCAAGATCAATACCAGACTGAAACTGGAGATAATTAAAACCGTAAGCATAGAGGGCTGTAGCGGTGGGCAGCAAGAAATCTGGCTCCACTTTAATTATCTCTACGCCGTTCTTATCTGGTTCTAAAAACTCATGCTCAAAACCATTTTCTGTCAACCATTGGGAAACTTGGCCGGCTTTGACTAAAGAGTCTTCCTCTGCTGGTACTGGTTTAGATTCTTCTTCAGCCACGGTTTTGCTCCTCTTTTTGGGTTTTTGCTGTCAGCAGTGCAGGTGGTACAGGTAAACCAATTGCTTCTGTCAACTCCTTCGGTGGTACATTGCGAGTGTCTGAGCGCAAATACTTACCAGTTAAAATTTGCTCTGTTGGCTTCAGATTATGAGTTGTGCTGTAAAAACGGTGAGTTTGCTTGATTTGATCGCGTTCTTGCATTGAATCATTAGCTATCTTTTTCCGTAGCTTAATGATCGCATCGATAATTGCTTCTGGACGAGGAGGACAACCAGGCAAGTACACATCAACAGGAATCAATTTATCAACTCCCCGAACAGCAGTCGGAGAATCCACGCTGAACATTCCGCCAGTGATTGTACAAGCTCCCATCGCAATTACATATTTCGGTTCGGGCATTTGTTCATAAAGACGCACCAATTGGGGTGCCATCTTCATGGTAATTGTCCCTGCGGTAATAATTAAATCGGCTTGACGGGGGCTAGAACGAGGAATTAACCCGAAACGGTCAAAGTCAAATCGAGAGCCAATTAAAGCTGCAAACTCAATAAAACAGCAAGCTGTACCAAATAGTAACGGCCACAAACTCGAAAGCCGTGCCCAGTTGTAGAGGTCATCAACCGTAGTCAGAATCACATTTTCTGAAAGGTCTTGAGTGACTGTGGGACGCTCAATAGGATTGATGATTTGTTCTTTGTCCTGGGTTGTTAAATTAGGATTCAAGACCATTCCAAAGCTCCTTTACGCCATGCGTAAACTAAGGCGACTACAAGAATTGCAATAAAAACTAAGGCTTCAATGAATGCCAGTAATCCTAGACGGTGGAAAGCAACCGCCCAAGGATACAAGAATACAGTCTCTACATCAAAGACCACAAAGACTAGCGCAAACATGTAGTAGCGGATGTTGAACTGAATCCAGGCTCCCCCAATTGGTTCCATACCAGATTCGTAAGTGGTGCGCCGTTCTAGGCTGTTACCACTGGGTCGGAGGAGCTTGGATGCTGAAAGTGCCAAGGCAGGCACTAGGCTACAGATAATTAAGAAGCCTAGAAGGTATTCGTAACCGCTGAGGACAAACACAATGAATATCTACCGCTTATGGTGTAAATAAGGCTGTTACTTTCTTTTACATTATATCTTTTTGGGTTTTCTGAAATCTGGGAAACAAAAGGACTTCAGGTATTTGATTCGTTTTGGCTAGTGATAGAAAAGTCTAACAATTATGTCATAATTTTTAACGTATATTTAAGAATTACCTTCTGCGAGGCCTGAGCCATGAGCGAACAAGCTGTTGATACTTCGCTGTTAGACCGCTACGAGTGTCGCTCCTGCGGTTATGTTTATGAACCCGAAAAAGGTGACAATAGCAATGATATTGCTCCAGAGACACCTTTTGCAGAATTACCCATAAATTGGCGCTGTCCAGTTTGTGCTGCCAAGAAGACCGCTTTTGCCAACATCGGCCCTGCGGGTACAGCATCTGGTTTCAAAGAAAATCTCGGTTATGGATTGGGTGTTAATCAACTAACGCCAACGCAAAAAAATATCCTGATTTTTGGTGCTTTGGCTTTGGGTTTCTTGTTTTTTATCAGTCTCTACGGCTTACAATAAGACCCGTTATCTTTTTTACTCAATTTTTAGGGCGACTACTGCCCTTAAGGTCAAAAATTTAGAAAACCAATAAGAATACTGATGCATTCAATAGGTCTTGTGAAAAGTTGGCAAAGAATATTTGCCTTGTTGATAATAGTCCTCATCTGTATAGGTTGTAGCCAAGTACCCTCTATTAGTTACAACCCCTGGAAAATAATTTCTGTGCCAACAGACGCTAAACTACTAGACATTGCCTTTACTAATGATCCTCAACATGGTTTTTTAGTAGGTAGCAATGCCACTCTTTTAGAAACCAATGACGGTGGTAATACTTGGGAACCTTTAACACTGGCACTAGATGATCCTAAGTCTCGCTTTGACTCAGTTAGTTTTGCTGATCAAGAAGGCTGGATTGTGGGAGAGCCTTCTTTACTTTTACATACCACCGATGAAGGCCGTTCTTGGTCGCGTATTCCCTTAAGCGAAAAGCTACCAGGAAGTCCGATCGCCATCAAAGCACTAGGTAATAATACTGCTGAAATGGCTACTAATGTGGGAGCAATATACAAAACCACAGACGGTGGTAAAAATTGGAAAGCCCAAGTAGAAGCAGCTGTCGGTGTTGTACGTAACATGGAACGTTCTGCTGATGGCAGATATGTTGCTGTTTCGGCTAAAGGTAGCTTTTACTCAACTTGGGAACCAGGACAAAATGCTTGGGTTCCCCATAACCGCAATAGTTCTCGCCGTGTAGAAAACATGGGCTTTTCTGAAAATGGACAGCTGTGGTTATTAGCGCGGGGAGGTCAAGTACAATTTAGTGACCCAAATCAATCTGACGAGTGGCAAGAAGCCCAAAGTCCTGAGTTGTCCACAAGCTGGGGTTTATTAGATTTGGCATATCGCACACCAGAAGAAATTTGGATAGGTGGCGGTAGCGGTAATTTACTGCGGAGTGCTGATGGTGGCAAAACTTGGGAAAAAGACCGCGCAGTTGAAGATGTAGCTGCTAATTTGTATAAAATCGTCTTTTTTCAGCCAGAGCAGGGATTTATCATTGGCGATCGCGGTGTCTTACTGAAATATCTCCCGAAATTGGAACAAACCCCCTCTACAGAGTCAGCTTAAGGGCATCTCAGCCATCAGTATTTATCTCAATTTCTGAGAAGAACGTTGCAACTTGTAACTCTTTCTAAACTTTGTAGGATAATAGACTCAATAACGTCTTTGTGAAGGCAGGAATATAAATGTCAGGTACTACTGGAGAACGTCCGTTTTCGGACATTATTACCAGCGTTCGTTACTGGGTAATTCACAGCATCACCATTCCAGCATTGTTCATTGCCGGTTGGTTATTCGTCAGCACCGGACTGGCTTATGATGTGTTTGGTACACCTCGTCCCGATCAGTATTACACGCAAGCACGGCAAGAAGTGCCGATTGTGAAGAACCGTTTTGAAGCTAAAAAACAAGTTGAACAATTTATTAAGTAGTTTGAGATCATGACTAGCGGCAATAACATTAATCAACCAGTTACCTATCCAATTTTTACAGTTAGATGGCTGGCAGTTCACACTTTAGGTGTACCAACCGTCTTCTTTTTAGGCGCGATCGCCGCCATGCAGTTTATTCAACGCTAGGAAGGAGCCAATCATGGAAAGAACACCCAACCCTAATAATCAGCCGGTTGAATTAAATCGGACTTCCCTATATCTGGGACTACTACTGATTTTTGTCCTAGGGATTCTATTCTCCAGTTACTTCTTTAACTAACTGGAACTATTGTTGTAAATCTGTGCTTATTTAATCTGTGTTGATTTGTTGTTAAGGGAGGAGAAAGCTGTGTCTGCTGGAAGCGGAAGAATTCCCCTGTGGGTCGTCGCTACGATCGCAGGATTAGGTGTAATTACAGTTGTAGGCATTTTCTTTTATGGAGCCTATGCCGGAATTGGTTCTTCAATGTAAGAATCACTTCGATTTAAGATCATTCAATCTGGACTTTCTAGCATTTGTTTAGAAATCGACATTAAAAAACCGCCTGTCTCTATGAGATGGGCGGTTTTTCAATAATTGATCAGTTGCACAGTCAAGTTGATAAAAAATAGCTCAACTAGACCATATCATCCCTTTCAATGTATAAAAACAGAAACGCGAATACCACAGCGGAGAAAACCCAACCAATGATGGGAACGAAAATAGAAGGCAAAAATGAAGCTGCCATAGTAAATAGTCCTGTTCAATCACATTACAATTCAAAATGAGCTTACTGCAAATTCAGCGGCATTTCTGAAAATCTCAAGATTTTTAACACAGGTTCTGTAACAAGTGTTCAAATACCGAACAATTCATCTAGTTGCAAATTTGGCAAGTCTGGAGGAATCACAGCCCGCACTACTGTAACTTTATGACTCTCTTGCTGGGTAGACACATTTAAAGCGATCGCCTCCAAGCGAATTTCTAAACAGCCAAAAGGAACATTTAATTGAGTAATTACTTCCAAACCTCCCCCAGAACTAGGTAACAAATCTTTAAGCAAATGGGGACCGTCCAACAACCAGCGAGTTTGACAATCTTCAACCCATAGCTTCACAACAACTTGAGGGCTAACATTAGGCAATTCTACGCGCACTCTGATCAATTTACCAGCAATCAATTCACCGTCTGGTACATGTAATTGCGGAACTGGTAAAGGCTCACTGATTGCCTCAGCCTGATGTAAAGGAACAGATAAATCTGAAATTGGTTGCACTTGATCTTCATCAGTCTGACTACTTAGCGCGTCTACTTCAATTTCGCTTGTATCATCTACAACAATTTCCTGTGCTAACCAAGCTGATGGAGCCTTGATAGAATTGGCAGGTGGCGGTTGTGGCACTTGCAGCAGTGACGAGTCAGTTTCTTGTAAGTTACTTTCTACCTCCGCGTTTTCTGGCGTACTAATATCTTCTATATTTTCTTGTGTACTGGTATCTTCTACTTCTGGCACAACCGTATTTGCCTCAGTCTCTATTTCAAGATCTAAATTCAATGGCAAGTCAACATCCGCAGCAGGAGTTTGAGCGCTTAACGCCAGATAATCATCTAGAATATCAGGATTATTTTCTGAGGATGGCAAATACATAGATTCAGGCAAAGAGTATCCTTGGCTCTGCATCCACTTTTTAATTAGGGGGGATGAATAGACTTCGGTATTTACTGGTGCGACTGCTTCTGTTTCAGGTTCATCTATATTAGTTGAGGCTAGTACTTCTGTTACAGAATCATCTTGGAGTTGGTCATCACTAGTCAATAATTCAGATGTATTTTCACCTTCAGCTAAGGTTTTATCTATATCATCTTGGAGTTGGTCATCACTAGTCAATAATTCAGATGTATTGTCATCCTCAGCTAATGTTGTGTCTATACAAGACAATAATTCAGATGTGTTTTTATCCTCGACTAAGTCTGGTGAGTCGTCAGCAGGCTGTAATGCCAATACATCTAACTCATCTGGTGTATTATGTTCCTCTGACTTGTCACTAGGCAAGTTTTTGAGCCGTTTCAAATAAGGAAAACTATTACTAAGCATCGAAATTCGATGATTTTTGATCACCAGTAGTTCTAAGTTAATTGGCGCTACAGGAGTGATTGGGCTAATGGGGGCTGTAGTGTCATCCTTGTTTAAAAGCTGCTCTGGAAATTCTGTATCTGTAAAATTTGTATCCGTAATACCTGCTTTAGTTTGGTTTTCAGGCAGTTTTGGTAGTTGTGGAGATCGAGAATCCGTTAATTTACTGAGTGTAGACCCTTGCAGATGAGCTGCTTGTGGAGTTGACGGTGGTAGAGTTTGCTTTGGCGATAACTCGATAGACTGAGACTGCTTTGTAGGTAGAGTTTTGACTAAGTTGAACAGTTTCAAATCGATGCTGATAGATGGTTCTGGCTTTTTGGCAGCGTCTAATATTAAGGGGTTCGAGTCGTCTGGCAAATCTGCTGGACGAGATTTTGCTGGGGCTGTAATTGCCAGCAATTCTGTCACATCAGCGGTAACGGTAAAAGATTGGCTGGCTAACAGTATGACTTCACCAAGCTCAGTGAGTACGCCATATAAACTCATATCTGCCAAAATTAGCTTAGATTCACAGTCAGCAGGAATATCAATTGAGGTGTTAATGGTGAAGGGTAGTGAATTGTTTGGTAAGGATTGCCGTACTTGGGTTAAAGTTTCTGTTTTTAGAGGCGATCGCAGTTCAATTCGTAGTTCCAATGCATGAAGATTTTCTGGGTATGGTGTATCATCTTGTAGCTCTACGTACCCGTTAATAATCAGTACTTGCCCCCAACTAGCAATATAGTTTTCTCGATCTAAGGTCAGCAAAAGTGGAGGCGGTGGTTGTATGTCTGGAAAATCTTCAACTTTTTCATCCTCTAGCAAAGATTCAGTCACAGGTAAGGCTAACTCTATTAAATTTTGTAAAATTTGCTCTGCTGTTTCACCTTTGACCCAGACTGGGCTAACAGGCTGGTCAATAATAGCTTCTTCTGTTTTTTCTAGAGTATATACAACAAGGTCACTCTCAAAAGTAGCATCTTGATAATCGGACGAGTTTGCCTCTTGTGTACTCTCTTTGCTATCCAAATTTCCTTCTACCGTCTCATCTATTTCTGGAGATAAGACTTGTAAGTGAATGCTGTATTGCCAAGATTTACCCAAAAGAGCTGACATTAAATCACCAGAGCATTGCAATTCCCAACTTCCGGGCTTGAGATGGGTGAAGGGAATTACCGCCATTAATCCTTCTGAGTTAGTACGCCGCGATCGCTTTTGAATCCTCCGTTTGGGAGGAACTTCTTGGGTTGAAGAATGAATTACCCGAACTTCTACATCTGTATTAGGAAGGTTAGAACGAGCCAAAACTCTATACCGACCTGCCGATATTTCTATATTTGGCGATTCCAGGGTATGCCAAGAGCGATCGCCTTGTCTTTGAATCAGAAATTGCCAGTGTTCCATTATAAGTGATGCCCAGACCGAAGAGCCGCTGAGTAATATTGTGTATTACCTTGCTTGCAAGTTTACCTCAGCAATTTATAATTGCATCCCCAATGTTACTATTTGCTTTCCAGCCCGGCAAGATTATGGAACGCTTGTATCCAACTATATAACCCAGCAAAGTTGCTGTGACATATAGTAATCCGGTTTGATTACTGAATTTATTTGTGTAGGTAGGGAACAGGAAACAGGAAACAGGGAACAGTTAAGAAGGGATAGATATGTACTGAATCGTGTTCAAAAATCAAATAGGAGTCCTATAGTACTAGTTCCTTACAAAAACAGCTTGTCCGCCTTGATTAAGAGATGTTGTTAAAGCTGAGAGAATTTGTACTAATTCTGTGCCTACCCAACCAGATGAAACTACTGGGGGAGTATTCTTAATAATACAAGTCACAAAGCGATCGCAAACCCGCTGCAAGGGTTCACCTGTTTCTAATTCCAATACTTCTCGTCTTTGATTGACAGGCAAAAATTGATTTTCCTGAGATTCAAACTCACCATGTAGCAAAGTCAAAGGCGATGATGGTAACATTTCATCAAAAATTAAGCTACCAAGGCTACCCACAACCGCAAGTCGTCGTTGTTTATCAGGATTGAGCCAACAAAGATGAATATGTGCTTGAAAGCCATTTGGGTATGTTAGTGTTACCCATACTAAGTCTGCCAAGCCTAAGGGAAAATTGCTAAGTTCCTTACTTTTGTTTTCTTGTAACCAAACTTGACTATTTGCCTGTACTTTCACTGGCATTTGATTCAGCCAGTTGTTAAAAATAGCTATATCATGAATTGCTAAGTCCCAGAGGGCATCGACATCTTGTCGGACTGGCCCTAGATGAGTGCGGGTAGCATAACCATAACGTAAATTGCCTAACTTACCTGCCTGAATTACAGCTTGCCCTTTTTCAACCGCTGGGTGAAACAAATAAGTGTGGTCAACCATGAGTATTAAATGCTGTTGCTGCGCTAATTGGCAAAGTTCTAGACATTCTTCTGGGTCTAGAGTTAAGGGCTTTTCTGCCAAAACATGGTAGCCCTGTTTTAAAGCATCCTTAACTAAAGCATAATGGGTTGTGGCAGGAGTTGCGATCGCTACTGCTGACAGTTCTGGCACTTGTTGTAAAGAGTGCCATTCTGTCGTTAATAACACACTTTCATCTAAATTAAACTGTCGCTTAACTGCGCTCAGTTTTTCTGGATGTGGATCTACTACTGCCACTACACTTACTTGGGAATGTGCTAAAAAGTTCCGCAGTAAATGCACTCCCCAACGCCCAACCCCGATAACTGCAATTTTAATCATTTGTCAATAGTTAGTTGTTAGTGTTCAGTTGTCAGTTGTTAGTGGTCAGTGGTCAGTGGTTAATTGTCAGTTGTCAGTCTTTTCTTTCTGAATATTGCCGATGGATTTTAGGTAAGCGTTTAACTTTAGTGAAAGTTCATCAACGATTGGTTTGAGTTTACTTACTTGCTCTTGTGTCAGCAAGTTGCGAGTATAAGCTCTTCGCAACCAATATCTTGTTTCGTTTAAAGAGCCTCTAGCAATCCTGACAAAGCGTCGGTTATCTTAATAGTTATAACGACCACTGCCCTCTGCGATATTTGCACCAATGCTATCAACAGAACGAACAATTTGTTTACCAACTGTATCTTTAGCAAATTGTTCCCATCTGCCAACAATGTTCCAAATCTCATCAGCAAGACTTTCAGCGAGTTGGTAAACCCGCAAATTTTCAAAATCAGACTTTACCATCTCCCACCACTGACAACTGACCACTGACCACTGACTACTGACATAAACCGATTATCAGTTTATTAACTATCTTTTGAACTCAGGGATTATTCTGATTAGCAACTGCTAAAAAAGCGACTTTAGCGGCAGCTTGTTCAGCGGCTTTAATCGAGCGTCCTTTGCCTTCACCTAATTTGTTGTCGTGTAACCAGACTTCAGCAAAGAAACGATCTAAATTGCGGTTAGTTTGATTTACTTCTGCAACTCGATATTCAGGTAAAACTTTAAAGTGTGCCTGAGTCCATTCTTGTAAAGCAGCTTTGTAGTTAAGTCTAGCTGGATCGAGGCGAATTTCTGTTATTAATTTTTGAAAGTGAGGGTCTAGCCAAGGACGGATCAGTTCTAGATTATTAGTGCTAAGATAAAGCGCACCCAAAATAGCTTCAAAAGCATCTGCTAGTCGTGACTCTTGACCAACTTTGTCGCTGGTAGCACTGCCAGCGACTAGTAAGTATAACTCTAAACCATATTCTCTTGCTAATTGAGCCAGGATGCGATCGCTTACTAATACCGAACGAATCGCGGCAAAATCTCCTACTTGACAGTCAGGATATTTTTCCCACAATATAACACCTGCCGCTAAACGCACCACAGCATCACCGACAAACTCTAGCTGTTCATAGTTTGCTGAGTCAGAGACAGTGGGATGAGTTAATGCCAAATCTAATAGATCCCACTTGACAGGCGCTCCTTTTGGCAGACCTAATCTTCTAACTAAGCTTTCGAGTTGCCGCTGACGGCGTGGATAAACAAGTGTCATCGAAGAGGCAGGGGGCAGGGGGCAGGGGGCAGGGGAAGCAAGAAAATAACTTTTAGCTCTTAAAATATAAGGTGGTTTGAGTTTATAAAACTAACACTCTTTGCCTGTTGGGTATCGCTATCGCTCCACCCAACCTACAAATTTTGAATGTTATCTAGTCTTCGATTCTAACTTTTAAGTTCTGATTTTTGACTCAGTTTTAAAAAAAGGGGAGAGAGTAGGGAATAAGCCGGATTCTGTTCTCATAAGTGATTTTAAACACTTTTGAGGGCGATTATCTATCTGGGACGCTTGTTACCAAACGCCTCTAGCGGCTCTATATTATGGAACTGGTAAAAGACCAACCGTAGTTCCTTTGACCTTGCTCCCAACCGGGGTTTACCGAGCCAGCGCCTCTCGACGCTGCTGGTGCGCTCTTACCGCACCTTTGCACCCTTACCAAAACAAGTAAAAAGTAAAAAGTAAAAAGGCAAAAGAGAGATTTCTTTCTTTTTATTTTTAGCTTTTACCTTTTGACTTAATTCTGGCGGTATTTTTCTGTGGCACTATCCTCACGATCGCTCGCACTGGACGTTATCCAGCAAGTTTGGTCTTTCGGGAGTCCGGACTTTCCTCAAACCAGTGATCATAACTGATTTGCAATCGCCTGTACCTACTCTCTCCCTATTTCCAGTGTAATCTTGGATGGCATGATCTGTCTTTCTGGTATGGATTACTTCTTTTTATTCCAGGGTAAGGCGTAAGTCCAAAGTAATTTTTTGACAGTGAAGGGACAATTAATAATATATACGGGAGGTATGTTAATACCTGTCGGTATTCCCATACGTGTCTCAGCAATTCTAATTACCAATTGAAGTGAAAATTCTAACTCATTTCTTCTATTCATAAAGTCGTTGTACAGCTTTTTCTGCGGCTTTTTCAGCGCAGTGATATCAAATAGGGGTGAAGTAGGTTTATAAATTGCAGATACGGGATCGCGCTCGAAAACATTCTCTGCTGTTACTGCTTCTGAAAGCGTTTTTTTGGGTGCAATTAAGCTCGGAACTTGAGGTACACCTAAGTCACGAGTCAAGCCAGGCGATTTCCGAATGACTCGACGTGATTGCTTAGTACTTTCAACTACTAAAGTACTACTATCCCAATCAACATATATAGCAAGATTGTCAGATTTATTTTCAATGCTTATTAATAATTCCTTTAATTCTTCTTCTGGTTTTCCTATAGAATAGGAGGCATTAAGTTTAAAAGAAATTCCAATTTGATCTTGAAGCTCTTGTTCTTTGAGTTGATCTTCAACTATTTCTTTTTTGTATGCAAACTTCACTTGATCGTCGATGGATTCAACCATGAGATTGAAGACGTAAGAAACGCCAATAATGTAAAGCGTTAAAACTACTAAATTTTGGTCACTATTTCCTCTCATAATTTAGGATATTAACTCCCTACACTGTTTTTATAAATTGGATTCATTAACTATCCTCGATATTTAGTCACTTTTAATGCCTGAAGAATTTGTCAGCCAGCCTCGTCGCCAAAAAAAGAATAGTAATCCAGCTGCGATCGCAGCCATCACTGCTAAACAAATCGGATAGCCCCAATACCAATTCAGTTCAGGCATATTGTATGGTGATTTTTCGGTATTGAAGTTCATACCATAAATTCCAGCAACAAAAGTTAGTGGAATAAAGATTGAGGAAACAACAGTCAACAACTTCATAATTTCATTCATTTTATTGCTGACTGCGGACAAATACACATCCATCAGCCCAGATGAAAGTTCTCGGTAAGTTTCCACCATGTCCATGACTTGGACTGTATGGTCATAACAATCTCGCAAATAGATTCGCACATCTTCAGTAATCAGTTCACTCCTGTCTCTAATTAAAGTACTAATTGCATCTCGTTGGGGCCAAATAGCGCGACGTAATTGTAGTAATTCTCGCCTGATTTGATAAATTTGTTGTAATGTTTGCCGCGTCGGTTTAAATATTACTTCTTCCTCTAATTCTTCTAGGCGATCGCCATAAAGTTCTAAAACTGGAAAAAACCCATCAATAATTGCATCTAAAAGAGTGTAGGCTAAATAATCTGCTCCTTGTTTACGAATGATACCTTTACCTCGTTCAATTCTGATTCTGACGTTTTCTAGGCAATCATGCTCTGGCTCCTCTTGTACTGTTAACAAATAATTTTTTCCCAACACAAAACTTACTTGCTCGCTATAAAAGCCGCAAATTCTTTCTTTAGGAACTACCATTCGAGCAATGATTAGTAATTGGTCTTCATAATCTTCTACTTTGGGACGTTCTCCCATATTGACTACATCTTCTAAAACCAGTGGATGTAATTCAAAAACTTTACCCAATCTTTCTAAGATGTCTTTATTACCTAAGCCTTGAACATCTACCCAAGAAACAGATTGTGTATCCAAATAAGGTATACATTCTTCTGGAGTTTCTACTTGTTTACGAATAAATTTATTTGGTTGATAGTCAATTAAATAAATGGTGGGATAATCAGCATTTTCATCAATTATAATAGTCCCTGGCAAAGTCCCAGGTTCATGATAAAAGTCTTTTCTATATAGCTTTTTTACAACTTTAGGGATGCGGCGAATTTTTTTTACCATACTTATTGCCATACATTTTTACCTAATTAAACTTTTAATATTCAATTTTATTAAATTAATTTAATTTGTATCACCTGTTGTCAGTAATTTTATAAGATATACGGCAACTCACTAGACCTCTTGCACGAATTTTCACTTTGCGCGGCAGTCGCTACCCCTGTGGGTTCCGCTTTAGCGGTACAAGTCGGCAGAGCCGCCCAACACGCTGCCTTGCCTTTGCGCTTTGCGTGAGCTTTTATTCTGCTGTCTTTGAGTCAGCAATCAGATAAAAAAACAGTTTGCCTAAGCAAGGCAAACTGCTGACAAAATATTTACATAGAGAGGCAAAGATTAGAACATACCACCCATGCCACCCATGCCGCCCATGCCGCCCATGCCGCCCATGCCACCCATGCCGCCCATGCCGCCCATGTCAGGAGCAG
Organism: Halotia branconii CENA392; assembly: GCF_029953635.1. Taxonomy (NCBI): domain Bacteria; kingdom Bacillati; phylum Cyanobacteriota; class Cyanophyceae; order Nostocales; family Nodulariaceae; genus Halotia; species Halotia branconii. The sequence goes on from NZ_CP124543.1 coordinate 3,511,042, forward strand.
CGGCAGATTTTTTTTCAGGTTTTTCGACGACAATGGCTTCGGTAGTTAAGACCATACCGGCAATAGAAGCGGCATTTTGCAAAGCTGAACGCACGACTTTAGCAGGGTCAATAATACCAACGGCAATTAAGTCTTCAAATTCGCCAGTAGCGGCGTTGTAACCGATGTTAAAATCGCTGTCTCTAACTTGGGAGACAATCACAGAACCTTCAGCACCGGCGTTGTCTGCTATTTGGCGTAAAGGAGCTTCTAGCGATCGCTTCACAAGATCTGCCCCAATTTTTTCTTCTTCGTCGAGGCCTTGTTTAATTGCTTCAACTTTCGTCGCCAAATGAATTAGGGTTGTCCCACCACCGGGAACAATGCCTTCTTCTACAGCGGCTTTAGTCGCATTCAGTGCGTCTTCAATCCGCAGTTTACGGTCTTTGAGTTCGGTTTCTGTGGCTGCACCAACTTTAATTACTGCTACACCGCCAGCTAGTTTGGCAATGCGTTCTTGCAGTTTTTCTTTATCGTAATCAGAATCGGTTTCTTCCAATTGCTTGCGAATTTGACCAATCCGCTTTTGAATTTCTGGCTTGGTAGTACCACCAGCTACGATTGTGGTGTTTTCTTTGTCAATATTGATCTTTTGGGCGGTTCCCAACATTTCTAAAGAAGCAGTATCTAGGCTTAAACCGATTTCTTCAGAAATCATCTGTCCATCGGTGAGGATAGCGATATCTTGTAACAAAGCTTTACGGCGATCGCCAAATCCTGGTGCTTTAATTGCAGCCACAGCCAGCACTCCCCGCGCTTTGTTGACTACCAAAGTTGCCAAAGCATCGCCTTCGACATCTTCAGCAATAATCAACAACGGTTGACCCAAACGAGCAACTTTTTCTAATACAGGTACTAAATCCTGGATGCTGCTGATTTTCTTGTCAGTAATTAGAATGCGGGCATTTTCAAATTCAATTATCTGCCGTTCACTGTTGGTGATGAAGTAGGGAGAAATATAACCTCTGTCAATCTGCATCCCTTCCACTACTTCTAGTTCAGTTGTCAGGGATTTAGATTCTTCAACAGTGATAACACCGTCTTTGCTGACCTTCTCCATAGCTTCGGCCAGCATTTGACCGACTTCTTCATCGTTACCAGCTGAGACGGTGGCAACCTGAGCGATCGCACTTCCTTCTATTGGCTTGGCTACCTTAGCAATTTCCAACACCAGCGCTTCAACGGTTTTATCAATTCCCCGCTTTAAGCTGATGGGGTTACTACCAGCTGCGACGTTCTTCAGACCTTCTTTAATTAAAGACTGGGCTAAAACCGTAGCAGTAGTAGTACCATCCCCAGCAATATCTTTGGTTCTGGATGCCACTTCCTGGATCAGCCTTGCACCAGTATTTTCTAAAGGATCTTCTAACTCAATTTCTTTGGCAACAGTGATACCATCATTAACAATTTGGGGCGCACCATATTTTTTTTCTAAAAGGACGTTACGACCTTTTGGCCCCAAAGTAATCTTAACTGCATCCGCAAGGGCGTTGACACCACGTTCTATCGCCCGCCGCGATTCTTCATCAAAAGAAATAATTTTCGCCATCTTTACATCTCTGTTAGCGCTTCCATTAGACAATTTAGCACTCACAGGTTAAGAGTGCTAATTACCCAAGCAGTTCAGATTATAAATGCAAATCGAAAAAATTGATTAATATACAATTGATGCTCATGTAGGATACTGGCAGTCATGGTTGAATTGGGGGATGAATCTATATAACTCCCTTAAGTCTCTTGGTATTGCCGACCCTAGCGGCACCGGCTGGTTGGCAGTGGTATTTACGTTACTTTTGGCTTGCCTAGTAACGTGGCGTTTGATTCCGACAGTACGCAAATTTGCTTTACGGGTAGGTTGGGCCGACCAACCAAATGCTCGTAGATTAAATCGAGAACCTTTGCCAAATGCGGGGGGGTTAGCTATTTATGCGGGAGTAATTGCTGCATTGGTATTAGCTAGCCTCTTGCGACCTATTGAACTGCAAAATGTCTTAGCTCAGGTGCTGACAATTTTACTAGGAGGTTCTATCCTAGTGCTTGTCGGCTTTATTGATGATCAGTTTAGCTTACCTCCATCGGTTCGCTTGTGGACACAGATTCTCACAGCTTTGTTGCTATTTGCCAATGGCATCAGTATTGAAGTTAGTATAGGCACGCCCATCGACTCAATTCTCTCGATGGCGTTGACGGTGCTGTGGGTAGTAGGTATTACCAACGCCATCAACTTGATGGATGGGATGGATGGATTAGCAGGGGGAGTTAGTTTCATCACTGCAATGAGTTTATTAGCAGTTTCAGCCCAATTTCCTAATAAAGCCGCAGCTACTTTAGTTTTGGCAGCTTTAGGAGGTTCGGCGCTGGGCTTTTTGCGACATAATTTCCACCCATCACGGATCATTATGGGTGATGCCGGAGCATATTTCTTTGGTTATACGCTAGCTGCAACAAGTATTTTAGGCGACTTGCAGGTAACTACAGTCTTTTCCTTAGTGCCAACAGTTTTATTTCTGTTATTGCCAGTTCTAGATACTACTCAAGTTTTTGTCAGACGGCTATTAGCAGGAAAAAACCCCCTCAGTACCCCAGGTAAAGATCACTTACATCATCGTTTACTGGCTTGGGGTTTATCTCAGCGCCATGCCGCGTTTACCCTTTGGATAATTACTTTAGGTTGCAATTTACTAGCGATGGCAGTACGAGGTATGCCTTTAGCAGTGATCCTTGCTACTGCCAGTAGTATTGTTATCCTTTTAGGTTTAACAATCTGGCAAAGAATACACCAACAATCCTAATATTAAGTTGCTGTTTGTTGTTGTAGTACTTTGAAATTAATGAGATTGCTTCCCTTGACTGCGTTCCGGTCGCAATTACAGGTACTAGCTTTGATTGCAAGTTGGTATAAGTTAAAAGTTTGTGATTTTCAGTTAATAAAACTTTAAACAATTACTCCTGACACCATTGCTTAAGGAACCAATCAACAACCATACATAACTTTTCTTCTTCAGGCTCATAATAATTTTCTGTAGTCGCAAGTGGGAAAAAATAACCAATAGAGTACAAAAATACTTCTATATCTCGCTCTAAATCATCGATATGAAACAGATTTGTTTGAATACCTTCTTGGAGAATTGCCAACACATTTTTTCTAACTCGATTACTTTGTTCTTCGTGCAATTGTGGTTGCAAACGAATTACTGTCCGGGCAAGTTCGGCAGCGTGAGAGCCGCTGATACGACTATCTTTAACTGCACGAAAGCGATTGATAATGTAAGTCTTGAGTTTTTCAATAGGAGACTTTTGTGAACTTAAAATTTTCTCGGCATCTGCTAAATGTATCTGGGCATAGTTTTCAGCAGTTGCAATTAAAATCTCATCTTTATTTTTAAAATATAAGTACAGCGTCCCCACAGCGATGCCGGCATCCTTAGCAATTTCTTGCATTGTCGTTTTTTGAATCCCATATTTGCGAAGACGCTGTTTTGCTGCATTCAAAATGGCTTCTTTTTTTGCTGTATCCAGCCTTTGCATTATTACTTAACTTTTTTTCGCACTTTAACTTTAATGCCATATTTCGGTCGCAGGGTAAAGGTGGCATCTGGCTCGATGGATTGATGAGAAACTAATTCAATGTGAAAACGCTGAAAAATTGATGCCATGATAATCGTTGCTTCCATTAAGGCAAAGCTTTTACCTATACAAATTCTTTGACCTGCACCAAATGGAAAATAAGTAAATTTTGGTCTTTGATTCACTTTTTCTGGTAAAAAACGATCTGGATCAAACTGGTCTGGATTTTCCCAAAACTCAGGATGGCGGTGAATGATGAATTGAGCAATGTTAATAATTGTACCTTTAGGGATAAAATAACCTTGAATTTCATCGTCTTCTAGAGCCACCCTCGGTAATCCCCAACTTGGAGGATAGAGGCGCATGGATTCATCAAAAATTCGGCGAGTGTATGCCAATTGTGGCAGTTTCTCAATAGTGGGACTGCTGCCATTAAGAATAGTTTGCAATTCATCCTGCATATTAGCGGCGACATCAGGATGTTTTCCTAAAAGATACCAAGTCCATGAAAGTGCAGAGGCTACAGTTTCATGTCCTGCTGCTACTAAAGTAATTACTTCATCTTGAAGTTGTTTGTCGGTCATTCCTTCTTTAGTCACTTCATCTTGTGCTGTTAGAAGCATAGATAACAGGTCATGGGTTTCCAACGGATTTTGCCGACGGGAATTGATTATATCTAAAACAGCTCTATCTAAAATTTGTTTTGCCTGACGGAACCTCAAATTACGAGATGTTGGTATCCATAAAGGTTCTGTCCAGACGTTATTTATTTTGTAGCTGACGTAATTAAAGGCTTCACGAAAGGCTTGACCCAGAGTGCTAGATTCTACACTGATATCTTTGTTAAATAATGCTAAACCGACAATTTTTAAAGTTAAGCGCATCATCTCAGGTACGATGTCAATAACTTCGTTATCTAGTTTTTGTTGCCATTCTTCAAGCAGAGATTCAGTGCAACTCACCATCACAGAACTAAGATTTTCCAGATATTTTTGATGAAATGCAGGTTGCATTAAGCGACGATGCTTAAGCCAAAAATCTCCTTCACTAGTTAGAATGCTTTGACCCACCATTAAACTCATTGATTTGTTAAATAAATCTGGTTTGCTGTAACGTTCTTGGTGAGTAGACAACATGTGTTCTACATAATTTGGATGGGCGGCAAGATAAAAAGTATAACTTGGCACAACTGGTAGGCGTACTAAGTTGCCATATTCTTGCCACATTTGACTCAAGTAACCGAGAGAGTCTTGCTGGATTTTAGGAAGACTGAGTAGCAGATATCCACGCGGCCCTGGCGGTAACTGATGGCTGAATTTTGTGGGTGTTTGGGTTGAAGAAAATTGCGTTTGCGACATGGGTGTTCTTCCAGAAAAATGAATAATGAATATTTTCGTCTATTATTCATTTTTCTGCCATTTTTGCCTTGCAAATTTTTACCAAAAAGAAGGGGAAAAGGTTTGGATATTTCTTTTTCCCTTTACCCCTTACCCTTTTCCCAGGCGAAGCTTCCCGTTTATGACATCACCATACCGCCATCAACGTTAAAGACTTGTCCTGTGATATAAGCCGCAGCAGGATCAGCTGCGAGGAAACGTACCATACCAGCAATTTCTTCTGGTTGACCATAGCGACCTAAAGGAATGTATTTAAGAATATCTTCGGTGTTGCTAAGATTGCTGGTCATGTCGGTAGCGATGAAACCAGGGGCAACAGCGTTAACGGTAATACCGCGAGAAGCTAATTCTTTAGCGACGGTTTTAGTAAAACCAATGACACCTGCTTTCGCAGCGCTGTAGTTAGCTTGACCAGGGTTGCCCATTTGTCCTGCGACGGAGGCAATATTAATAATTCGCCCAGAACGTTGCTTGAGCATAACTTTACTGGCAGCACGGGTACATAGAAAAACACCAGTGAGATTGAGGTCAATTACGGCTTGCCAATCTTCAGGCTTCATGCGTAAAAGTAAGGTGTCGCGGGTGATACCTGCATTATTGACCAAAATATCAAGGCGCTTGAACTTATCCATGACGGCGTTCAGCAGTGCCTCTACTTGGCTAGCTTGGGAAACGTCGGCTTGTAGCGCTAAAGCCTGACCACCTGCTTGTGTGATTTCTGCTACGACATTATCGGCAGCGGCGTTAGAACTGGCATAATTGACAACTACAGTAGCTCCCTGTGTAGCTAATTCTAGCGCGATCGCTCGTCCAATTCCCCGTGAAGCACCCGTTACCAGTGCTACTTGTCCTTGTAACTTTTGCAAATTTTCACTTAAGATTTCCATTAACTCTTCCTTAACTTTTTAAATCACCGCGCTAACGATCTTATGGTGATTCGTACCTAGAACTTAATCGGATTTTGAATTTTAAATTTAAATCTTACCCAATCACCTAAATTAAATATCTGTGCTTTTGAAACAAGTAAAAAGATTAAGCAACAATAAAAACAAAATAATGTTATACCCATTCCATGAAGCACACATTACTATTGAAATCAAACAAAATAAAATTGGTGTGTGTCACATGGCTACTAAAAAACAATTCAACAGCTTTGAAGAGATGCTATCTGATTCTGATGTACCTGTTTTAGTAGATTTTTATGCTGACTGGTGCGGCCCTTGTCAGATGATGGTGCCGATTTTAGAACAAGTCAATGCTCAAATGCAAGATCGCTTACGTATTGTCAAAATTGACACTGAAAAGTACGCAGAGTTAGCTAGTCAGTATCAGATTCACGCTTTACCAACCTTGGTACTATTTAAGCAAGGTCAGCCAGTAGAACGAATTGAAGGTGTAATGCAAGCACCGCAGTTGGTGCAACATTTACAGACAATTATTTAAGCTGACATTTAAAATCTGAGGCTCCCCACTCTACAATTACATTGAGGGTGGGGATTTCTGTAAAATCATTGTTAGTATTTTTGTATCGAACAAATGAGGTTGTTTTGATTACTGATAACTGATAACTGTTCACTGTCAAGCAACTTATGTTACTTTTAGACCCAAAAACACTTCAACCAACTGAAGACCAACGTATCATTCTTTATGATGTCACCTGGAAACAATACGAACAACTCTCTGATATGTTTGTTGATGAATTTCCTCGAATGACTTATTTAGAAGGAACACTAGAAATTATCATGACTACCTCTGCGGAACATGAACGCCTGAAAAAAATAATTGTTAGATTACTAGAGGCTTATGCAGAGGAAAGAGACATTAATCTTAATGGTTATGGTAGTACTACCTTCCGGGAGCAAGCTGCTAAAAAAGGCGTAGAACCAGATGAATGTTACTGTCTTGGAGAACTCAATGAAGTTCCAGATATTGCCATAGAGATTGTTATAACTAGTGGTGGAATTGACAAGTTAGAAGTTTATCGAGGTTTGGGTGTCAAAGAAGTTTGGTTTTGGAAAAACCAGCAATTTGATTTTTATTATTTATCAGAAAATGATGGCAAATATACTCAAAATTCCAACAGTAAATTACTACCAAGTTTAGACCCTGTTTTATTAGCTGGTTTTGTCAATGAAACTAATCAAACACAGGCAGTTAAACTATATCGAAAAGCATTGCAAACTCAAAACTCTTAATAGTTAACTCTCTTTGAGAGGCTCAGATTTGTTAATATTGTTAACAAAATATGAATTTTGCTAACTAAGCGGAATTTCAAAACATTATAGACTGCTAATAATCCTCTAAAATTGTCTTAGCTTTATTCTCTATTATTTGGTAGATTTTTGCCATAGCAATACTAATTAAAGTTAACTTTGTTACCCAAAACTCTAATATCCAGTAAGTTAAGAACGCCGCACATTCAAGCAACACCATTCTTTTCTCTTCCACAGGGTAGCGACAACCCAACCATGTTTTTCTAAGACATCAGCAACTGCTGCGGATTGTTCTAGTAGAATACCGCTGAAGATAGCCCAAGTGCTGGGTTTGGCGATCGCACTCATTTCTGGAACTAACTCGATAATTACATTAGCCAAAATATTGCAGACAATACCATCTACTGGTTGAGAAATTAGCTTTTTGATCATGTCTATACTGCCCTGTGCTGGTATTATTCGTTCAGGACTAATCTCATTCAGAGCGCGATTACTAAAAGTCGATTGCACTGCCAAAGGGTCAGTATCCACTGCATAAACTTTACCTGCTCCCAGTAATATTGCCCCAATCGAAAGAATACCAGAACCACAACCAATATCTGCAATTACTAGAGGTTCTGATTGATTATCAGCAGCCACAAAAGATTGAGGTACTGAACTCAAGCGCATTTCCAAAGATTCTAAACATAACTGAGTAGTGGCATGATTACCAGTCCCAAATGCTACACCAGGGTCGAGGCGAATTACTAACCTATCTGAGCCTTCTGGTAATGGAAGCCAAGCGGGATTAATCAAAAAGCGATCGCCTATTTCTTGGGGTTGCCAATATTGTTTCCAGCTAGTCGCCCAATCTTCCTCATCAATTAAATGCCACTGTAAGCTAGGACTAGACAATCCCACACAAAGAGCATCTTGACGCAACCATAGCGATAGAGCGGCCAAATCTAGTAGCTGTACTTGAAAACTGGGTAAATAAGCCTTTACAAGACAAGAATTTCCTTTGCTTTCGCTAGCTGTTCCACGGCTACCAAAATCTTCCAGTCGCCAAAAGATCGAATCTTCCAGAGCTGGTTCACATAAAATCTCTAATTCCCACCAAGTGTTTGCCATATCTAAAGTATGGAGTGTAAAGGCTGAAGAATGAAATAATTTTTAGTTCATCCTTTATTGCAAGCGGCATAGGGCATTGGTAATTCTTCTTCATGCCCCGTTCCCCATCCCCTATGCCCAAAAACCACGCCCACAGAGGGCATGGTTTTTTATTCTTCATCCTTTTTTATAGTGTTACTGTATACGCATCTCGAATCCCAGGCACTTTGACAATTTCCTCCAAAATGCCATCTGGTAAGGGATCATCAATGCTGAGAGCCATTACCGCATCACCACGGACAATTTTACGCCCTACTTGCATACTGGCAATGTTGACATTGAAACTGCCGAGTAAAGAACCGAGTTTGCCGATGATTCCTGGCATATCACGGTGCAGGGTAAACACCATATATTTACTTGGTGGAACGTTAATTGGGAAACCATCAACATCAGTGAGGTGAATTTCTTTATCGCCCAACAAAGCACCTGTAACTGAGTGAGTACCTAAAGTACCTGTGGCTTCTAGATGCAGGGAACCAGCATAATCACGAACTGAGGCATCGCGGGTTTCAATTACCCTAATTCCTCGTTCTTTGGCTTCTATGTTGGCGTTGACGTAATTTACTCGTTCTCGTAGAGCTTGATGAAGTAGTCCTTTGAGGGATGCAATCACTAAAGGCTGACTTTTATTCGTTGCTAGTTCGCCTTGCAGTCGCACATTGAGTAACTCCACTCTACCGCCAGCTAGCTGTCCCACTAACTTACCCAAGGTTTCTGCTAGCTGCATGTAGGGTTTGAGTTCTTCTAAAACATCGGGGCCAAGTCCGGGAATATTGACTGCTGAACGTGCGGGTAGTCCTAAGAGAACATCGCGAATTTGTTCGGCAACATCTATGGCCACATTGACTTGAGCTTCGGTGGTAGAGGCTCCCAAATGAGGAGTGAGGATGACTTCTTTACCAAGCGATCGCAAATCTGATTCGCCCAGTGGTTCACTCTCAAATACATCCAAGGCTGCACCACCGATTTTACCTGCTTTAACCGCTGCTGCTAAAGCTGTTTCTTCAATGATGCCACCACGAGCGCAGTTAATAATCCGAGCAGTGGGTTTCATTTTACCTAAGGTGACAGCATTAATTAAGTGGGTGGTTTCCGAAGTTTTGGGGATGTGTAATGTAATATAATCGGCTTGCTGAAACAACAAATCCAATTCCACCAACTGACAGCCAATTTGTTCAGCTCGTTCTGTAGAAATAAACGGATCATAAGCGAGTAGTTTCATTCCCATAGCTTTAGCTACAGAGGCTACGTGGGAACCAATTTTACCCAAGCCAACAATACCAAGTGTTTTTTTATAAACTTCTGCGCCTACAAAGCTATTGCGATCCCACGCACCGCGTTTGACTGAAGCGTTAGCATCAGGAATGTGACGAGACAAAGCCAACATCATGGCCAGAGCGTGTTCTGCGGCGGCAATGGTGTTACCTTCTGGAGAATTAACAACTACAATTCCTCGGCGTGTGGCTGCGGGAACATCCACATTATCCACACCTACACCAGCACGACCGATGATTTTTAACTGGGTTCCAGCTTCAATAATTTCTTGGGTGACGCGCGTACCAGAACGAATCATCAGCGCGTCGTAATCACCTATAATTTCTATCAGTTCCGCTGGTTTTAGACCTGTTTTGACATCTACGGTGGCAACTTGCGAAAGAATGTCAATTCCAGCCTGGTCAATAGTGTCGGAGACGAGAACCTTGGACATGATTACTTGATTATTTAAAGTTACAGGTTTTGCTGCACAAGACTTTTTAGTTTAGTCTTTATCTGTCGCAATTCAGCAAAAATTATTCGTTTTAATATCGACTTAACCTTCACTTACGCTTGGTGCTAATCGGATCACATTACCAGTTAAAGGGTTAGATTTTAGATGAGTGGCTGTTTGCACCACCTTTTGGTAAATATAAACCATGAGTAGCACCCACAAGCTATATATTTATCAATAGTTAAAAGTTACCAAAGTTTCTCAGGTAACTGTGAGCGATCGCATCCTTGCCTGGGCTAGGGACTAGGGGCTTGGGGCTAGAAGCTTGGGGCTAAAGACTAGAGTGTACCTCATGTAATTGGGAACTGCTATTAAACACCTACTAAATTTTTGTATCTGCCTAATAATACTTGTAGTATTACTCAGTTTCAGCATGATGTAGGTTGTAGCAGATACAACTTGCTTAAAATCTAAATTATGTGCATTTATCAGTAAATGAATTGATCATATTTGGTTTAAAATTATAACGGTTTTCTCATGAATTAAATACACCACTCTAGCCTCTAACCCCTAGTTCCTAGCCCCTTTTTGTGACTAGAGTGTGTTACACATAACCAAAAAGCGCTACATTAACTCAATTAAAAAGTTTTGCACAAAATGCCTATATAGTTAGCAATCCCTAAATTTGATTGCTATATTGTATTAAACTAATTCTTATGGCAAAGATGGGTAAAGCTGTGCGTGATGATTTACATGGCTTAGAGATTAGTCAAAAAGAACTGCAAAAACTGACTAACTTGCCTGTGAAAGATGAATTAATAATCATTATTAACCCTTTGAAAGAGATTGTAAAAAAAACTGTAGAAAAAATCAAAGGTTCTGAGGGAGCTACTGTAATTTTTTTAGGTTTTTCTACATTCGTTTTCAGTTATCTTGTATTTGATATAATTATTAGATTGTTTGCTACATGGGTGACAGTTCCATCTTGGATATTGTTAATTATTTTATGCTTTTGGGGCGGAGGCGTGACACAAATTCTTTTATATGTTTGGTGGAAAAAGAGGTTAGAAATACTTAAAAATAATCTGACAAACTCTTTGCAAATTCTTTTACATGATGTTGATAGATATAATGCCGTTATTAAAGCAATAGATATTAATGATCAAATAGAAGAAGCTGGTAATCCTGGAGTCAGCATCAAAGAAAGAGAGAGAGTAATTGAAGCATTGCAACTTACTAAAACTGATTTAGTGCGGGCTTTAAAAACAGAAAGAATTTTGAGAGAGAATAAAAATTTTATCTTACGAAATACAGAGTTATTTGACAATAATTTAGCAACTTTAACGGCAATGCAAGTTACTGAACAGGCTACTGAGCATGGACGGTTACTTAATGAAGCATTGCAGATTGCCCTAGATGTGCAATATGAAATGAAAAGGTTGCAGAATCAAAGCTAAAAATTATACATTGGTTACATAAAGACAGATCTCAAGCTAGTGGTCTGTCAACCCAAAAATGAAGGGTTGAGGCAGGCAGGGAAAGAAAAGAACTGGACTTTTTCCCATTAACTCAGCAAACTCATCTTGATAGACTAATAGAAACATTCTTTGGATCAGCATAGCTTTTTTAATAAAGCATCACAACGTTGCAATCCAAGGTCTAACATAAAGTAATCTAAACAAAGCGATCGCCTGTAGGCATGGACTGGAAAGAAATTAGAGGTAATTGGGTACTTATTCCCCGTAATCCCATCGGTATTATCCATTTTTTGGGAGGTGCGTTTGTAGCTACAGCGCCGCACCTGACTTACCGCTGGTTACTAGAACAGTTGGCAGATAAGGGATATGTGATTATTGCTACGCCTTTTGTCAATACTTTGGATCATATTGCGATCGCTGAATCTGTATTGCTGAACTTTGATCGCACTATAGAACGGTTACACGATTCTACAGCATTACGCAAGCTCTATCTACCCGTTTACGGTGTTGGACACAGCATGGGTTGTAAACTCCACCTGCTTATCGGCAGCCTTTTTTCTATAGAGCGTGCAGGTAATATTTTAATATCTTTTAATAATTATGCTGCTAGGGATGCTATCCCCTTAGTAGAACAGCTTAATTCTACATTGGCAATTGAATTTACCCCTTCACCGTTAGAAACCAACCAGCTTGTACAATCACGCTATCAAATCCGCCGCAACCTATTAATCAAATTTAACAACGATACTATTGACCAATCAGCAGCTTTAACCAAAATTTTACAAGAACGTTTTCCGGAAATGGTGACAGCACAAACCTTACCAGGAACTCATACCACACCTCTAGGTCAAGATATCAAATGGCAAACAGGCGCATCATTCACTCCCTTTGATGCCTTTGGACAATGGTTCAAGCAAGAAATATACCGCGACTTGAACCAATTAAGACGCGCCATTCTCTTGTGGCTTAATCCTCTTTCACCACCATAATTTTTATGATGATCAAGTTTTATCAAGTCGATGAATAATTAAAAATGGGTTAGTAGAATGTTTGTCATCATACTACTAACCCATTAACTATTAAGATATTTTTTATTTTTTTATTAATTAATTTTTCTTACAATTGTCCATGTTTACAATACTAGTGATTGATGATGATATTTCAATACAAATATTCCTCAAAAGGCTGTTAGAAAAGCAAGGCTATCTAGTCGTTACTGCTAATGATGGAGACGAAGGCATTGCACAAGTAATAACTTGGAGTCCAGCATTAATTATTTGTGATTGGATCATGCCAGGTCTGAATGGTCTTGAAGTCTGTAACTACATCAAAACAGATCCGAATTTATCTACAATATTTTTTATTTTATTAACATCTTTGGATTCTGTGGCCGATCGCGTCAAAGGATTAGACGCTGGTGCTGATGATTTTATCTCTAAACCCATTGAACAAAATGAATTAAAAGCCAGGGTTAGAGCCGGATTACGCCTACACCAATTGAGTCGTGATTTACAAACTCAAAAGTTACTTTTAGAAACAGAATTAGCAGAAGCAGCAGAATATGTGCGATCGCTTCTACCTCTACCTGTAACTGAACCTTTCAATATTAATTCCCGATTCATTCCCTCACGCCAACTCGGCGGTGATTGTTTCGATTACTATTGGCTAGATCCCGACTATCTAGCAATATACTTGCTAGATACTGCTGGACATGGACTCAAAGCCACTCTCCCCTCAATTTCGGTGCTAAATCTGCTACGTTCCCGCGCCCTCAAAGATTTAAATTATTATCAACCGAGTGACGTACTCAGAGCGCTAAATGAAACCTTCCAAATGAATTATCAAAATGACAAATACTTTACTATTTGGTACGGAGTTTATAATCGAATTAAACGCCAGTTAATTTATGCTAGTGCAGGTCATCCACCAGCAATATTGATATCTGGAAAGTCTCCTAAAAACACTAAAGTCCAACTATTAAGAACTCCAGGTATGCCAGTTGGTATGTTTCCGGAAGTCAAATATGTTGATGCTTGTTGCAATATTGAAAAATTTAGCAATCTTTATATTTTTAGTGATGGTACTTACGAAATTACTAAATCAGATGGCACACTTTGGAGTTTGGATGCTTTTATTCAGATATTAGTTAGCTTACAGTATACTGTTGATTGCCAACTCGATCAGGTATTGAATTACTTGATCGCTTTGAACTCCAAAGAGGCTTTTGATGATGATTTATCAATCCTACAAGTTAAATTTGATTAATTAGTTTTTAGAAAGTAAAACCTGATTGAAATCATCTTGATTAGAAAATATTTCAAACACTTTATCCATCCCGGTTAATTCAAATAATATTCTTACTTGTTCATTAATAGAGCAAAGAACCATATCTATATCTGCCGCCCGTAATGTTTTGAATGCTAATACTAGCGCACCCAAAGCTGAACTATCCATAAAAGTTACATCTTGGCAATCAACTAACACAGTTTTTGCCCCGCTTTCTATCAGATTAGTGATATTCTGTCGTAACTCCTGAGAATTAGTAGTGTTGACAATTCCACTGAGCTTGACGACTTTAACTTGCATTTGCTGATTCATAATATGCGCGACCGATTTGCTGTAAAGTAATATGTCGATTTTTCTAGTATTATATACCACATAGCCATTTTTGGAAAAAGCTACCCAAATGAAAGCCATGAATTATTCATTATTATTGATGCATAATAAATACTAATCTATAACAATCAACTATCAACTATTTCTATTTCGTTTATATAGTATTCAAAACACAGAAATATTTAACTTGTTGATAGACAACTTAAAAAGTAATTATTAGTCATATTCTTGTTAGCAGCTAAACTATTATAGAAGTTACGCAATCACTCTCTGAAACGTTTTTAACTTAGTGTACTTTGTCTTGAAAAGTTTGTTACGGAGGAGCCAGTGCGGTCTTGGGGGTTTCCACGCCACTTGCTTCAACGGGGGGAACCCCCGCAACGCAGTGGCTCCCCATGAGCAACTGGCGTTGGAAACCCTCCTAACAACTTTTCGCTGTGTCTTTGTGGTTAGTTTTTCCCTGATTTTGCGTAATTCATTTATTTAGTAAATTAAGAAAGTAACTATTAATACTCACTTACAATTTGCTGTAAAAACCCAGTAATTCACTCTTGGCGCAGAGGAATATTGATTATAAACTCAGTGCCACTTCCTAGCTGTGAAATACATTTTAAGGAACCACCATGTTTTTGACAAATAATTTGATAACTAATAGATAACCCCATACCAGTACCTTTGCCAATGGGTTTAGTAGTAAAGAAAGGTTCAAATAGTCGCTCTTTAACTGCTTCTGGTATACCTGTGCCGTTATCAGCAATACAAATCTGTACTTGATTTGGTGTTAGTAGTTGAGTACGAATGTGAATCTGAGGATTGTTAGTAGTTAGTTGTTCGTTCTCATGACTCTTTAGCGAATTATTTGGGGAATCCACGCTAGGTAATTTTTTTTGCAGCAATGACTCTTCTAGAGCATCAATCGCATTTGCTAAAATATTCATAAATACTTGGTTTAGTTGTCCAGCATAACATTCAACCAAAGGCAAATCGCTATATTCTTTAACAATTTGAATAGAGCAGCGATTAGGTGTAGATTTAATGCGATGTTCCAGAATCATCAGAGTGCTGTCGATTCCTTCATGGATATTTACCTCTTTCATTTCGGCTTCATCCATGCGAGAAAAAGTGCGTAGTGACACTACAATATCTCGAATACGTTGTGCTCCAACTTTCATAGAATTGAGCATTTGGGGTAAGTCTTCAATGAGAAATTCTAGATCTATATCTTGTGCTAATTCTTGAATTGGTAGTATGGGTTCAGGATAGTATTGCTGATATAATTGCACCATTTCTAGTAAATCTTGAGTATAGTCGTCAGCATGGGCAAGATTTCCATAAATGAAGTTGACAGGGTTATTAATTTCGTGGGCAACACCCGCTACCAACTGCCCTAATCCTGACATTTTCTCGCTTTGGACAAGCTGCATTTGAGTCTGCTGGAGTTCTTTGATTGCTCTTTCTAGATCTTCTTTCTGTTGCTTTAATTGAGTTTCTGCCTGTTTGCGCTCAGTGATATTAAATGTAGTTCCTACTAATCGATAAGTTTTACTTTCACTATCTTTGAGTGGATTAATGGTAGTTAACCACCAACTTTCTTGATTGTGGAAAGTTAGGCACTCTTCGTAATTAATGGGCTTATCTGCTTCTAGACAGCTTAAATATCTTTTACGGATTTCCGCACCTTCAACTGCACCATGTACAGACTCTGGTGTTGCACCAATTACATCTATCCTATTGATACCAGTGGCACGCTCTGTGGCTGGGTTCCAACCCGTAAAACAAAAATCACCATCTTTTAGAACATCCACAACAAATATGGCATGTTCTGAACCATCATAAACACTACGTAGAAATTGCTCTTTTTCCTTTAATTGTGTTTCTGCTCGTTTCAACTCTGTGATATCAAGTACCATTGATGCAATGCTAATCAATTTGCCATTATCAGCTATTAAAGGGCTGTTATACCACTCGCAGATAATTGTTCTATTGTCTTTGGTGAGGTTCTCGTTGACACTCCAAGTTCCCCCTTGTTGCTGCAAAAGAGCAACTGTTACTTGTTTTACATGTTCTCTAGCAACCTCAGGAACTAAAAAGTCAAGATAACGACCTAAAACTTCACTTTTGCTGTATCCAAAAATTCTTTCCGCCGCAGGATTCCATTCTTGAATCTCAAATTTGGTATCCCATTCAATCACACCTATTGGTGTTTGTTGAATCAAAAGTGCTAGTCTTTGCTGCGAAGCCCTCAGATCTGCTGCTGCGTGTAGCCGTTCAATAATCTCAGCTTGTAAAGCTTCTGTACTGTGTGCCAGTTCTTTAGTTCTCGCTTCTACCTGTTTTTCTAGTTCTGCGTAAGATTGTTGGAGTGCCTCCTCAGCCTGTTTAAGACGCGTTACATCCATGATTAGACCATCCCAAATAATAGCCCCATCTGCTTGTAGTTCTGGGCGGGATGCGGCTTGTAGCCATTTGATTTGTCCATTGGGGAAAACAATTCGTCCTTCCCATTGCCAAGGTTGTAAGGTTTGAGCAGAAGCAGCGATCGCTTGTTCAAAATTCTGACGTTCATCTGGATGGACAATTGAAATAATCAAATTAGGATTGGCTTGAATTTGTTCTGGTGTTAACCCGTACAATTCATAAGAGCCAGAATTAATATATGGAAAGGATATTGAACCATCAGGATGCAGCATAAATTGGTAGAGCATTCCCGGTACATTAGCCGAGAGCTTCTGCAATTTTGCCTCACTATGGCGTAGAGCTTCTTCTGTAATTTTGCGTTTGGTGATATCTTCATAAGTACCCAGAATGCCAACTACATCACCTTGAGCATTGCACAGTGGAATTTTATTGGTATTCATCCAAGATTCCTGTTGGTTTCTGATGATTTCCAATTCTGGGATGCCTGATTCCATGACTCGGCGATCGCATTCTCGATACCAGTCAGCCTTGTCTTTTTTTCCAGGTAAATCATAGTCCCTAAGTCCTACAATATTCTCTGGTGAATCTACACCTGTGACTTGAGCAAATTTTCGGTTGCAACCTAAATACACTGAATCAAGGTCTTTCCAAAAAATTAATTGGGGGATGTTATCGATTACTAATTGTAGTAGTTGTTTTGAGTGGCGCAGTTCAACTTCTATTTGTTTAGACTGTATGATGTTCTGCGTTATGTCTCGAATATTACCGACCAAAAACTGATTACCTGCACTATCTTGAAACAAAGATTTTTTAGTAGAGATAAAGTGCGTTACACCTTGAGCATCAGTCAGAGATTCTTCATTTTCATTAGTCATGCCCGTGGTGAAGACAAGTTCATCTTTTTCCCAAAACACATCTGCTTCTGCTTTGGGGAAAAAGTCATAATCTGACTTACCAATCAATTCTTCTCGTTTAAATCCCAAGAAGTTACAAAAAGCATCATTGAGCAACATCAAACGATGTTGGCGGTCTTTGACAAAAATCGGATCTTCTGTACCGTTGATAATCTGGAGTAAAAAGGTTGCAGAGAAATCTTCTTGAGAGTTGTCTAATGAACAACTGCTGGCGAGTTTTTGTAGCTGATCACCAGACTCATTTATTTTGTTGTCCTTTTGCATGTCCAAAATCCTGTTTGTAAGCGTTTTAGCCTCCGATGACTGGAGGTTAGATCTATCATCATCACTTTGAGAAAATTTCTCTAAAGCGATCGCCTCTGCTGTTTTAGTATTCCCAATGTCCTTGATTTTTCAACAGAACCAAAAAACCTCATGTGTACTTAGAGATCTGCGGGTTAATAGTGTCCCAACTAATCGGGTTTCGACTGCGCGGTAGTTGAGCGTAGTCGAAACTCAACCCTCGACTGTCGAGAGTTAAGCGTAGCCGAAGGGCGTAGTCGAAGTGTCGAAACTCGGTTGATTGGTACTTTATTTTCACGCAAGTCCCTTAGTACCACTGCGGATAAATCCCCATCTGTCAGGTTTTTGCAGCATAAATAACAGCAGAGAGTCAATTCCTTTAATTCCTTGACTCTTTGCTTTCGTGGCTACCACCTTTCCCACACTACTTAGGTGTAAAAATCCCGAAATGCAGAAATCACCCATTCACCCCAACCACCAACTAACTTGAAATTTGGCAGGGTTTACGTCTCAACGAGCTTTTTATCAGGTGTAGGATAATTTATTCCAATTCTTTGCCAAAAATTCTTGAACAGTCAAAATCTCAATGCCTCTCCAGGGTTTTAGCACTAGCAGATCATCATCTCCGGTCAAAATACATTCCGCTTTTCCACTGACTGCTAATTCCAGATATTTGTTATCTTTGGGATCTCGACATTCATTAATCTGTTCAGTTATGTTAATGAACTGTACAGTTTCGGACAAATCCACCAGGAAATCGTTTCGTTCTTTTGGGGTGGTGTATCGATTAAATTTGGGTCGAGCGAGTACTTATTCTAACTCCAGCCAAATAGGCTCGGACATCAACAATTGTCCTAAATCTTGAGCTTTTCTGAGTGCGCGATCTGGTTTGCTCCCTGGTAATAAAACTGCGCTGATGATGACATTGACATCACACACAAACTGTCTTTCATTCATCATCATTCAAAATGGACTCCAAAATCTCTGGCGTTAAACCCCTTTTTGCGGCTCGTCTGCCAATTTCATCCATTGTCTGTCTGAGCTTGGCAATGGCTTCTTGCCTGCAAGTCATTGAAGACTTAAGTAACACTGCGATCCGGGCTTCAATTTGTGAGCGTTCTTCTGGCGTGGCATTGCGGTATGCCTCTGCTACCTCAGACGGCACTTTGATGGTAATTTCTTCTTTAGTAATCATGGTCTGTTCACTTCCATAATTTCTCATCTTTAATCATGTTACTTCCTCGGCTCAGAGTTGTATTTGAGAGCCAATTTTGTTCACTGTTCTAATTTAATTTCAGCTTATTCTCCAGCAATGCTTTCATTTGCTGGGAATGGGTATTTTCAGGAAACATCCGCAGCAAATCCGTCAGATTCTGAATGGCATCTCGAATCTTAGTTTGGAAAGTGTTCTGCGTAGCGTTTCATTAAACTATAGGTAATACCTCGACTTGCGATCGCCCACTCATATTGGGGTCAAGTTCAATAGTGCGGTTGAAGTCTTGCGATGCTTCCTCGTAGCGTTTCATTAAACTATAGGTAATACCTCGATGAGCGATCGCTCTATCATAAGTAGGACTTGCTGAAAAAGTTTTATGGCTAGGATTAGGAACAATTTTGTATCAGCCTGATTTAACATGTGCCTTCCTTGGAGACGCAATTTATCGTAAATCTGATAAGGCTTCAAGCAGGTAAGTATGTTACAGGACTGACTTTGGCTCGATAAAGTAATTTTTCGCCTTGAAGGTAGCCAGTGTAGCGCACCTTGACTAATTCACCGACTTGTGCGGTACCTTCTATTAATTGATGCAATTGCGGATCATAAGGTAATTCTGCTCCCACAGGTGCGATCGCTTCTACTCCCCAGGTCTGCAAAAGTTTTTCTAGGGGTTTTTGCACCAGTGGCACTATTTTTACTGCTGCTAACTGCGGATTTTCTTGGGCTTTTTGGGCTGCTGTCGGCCATTGCAATAATAAAGATTCTAGTAATTGCAAACTTGACTGCTGAAACTCTTGCTGTAACAACTCTCGCTGTTGTTCTAGCACCAGTTGCGATCGCTGATACTCTATTTTTAAATCTGCAATTTCTTGTAATAATTCTTGATTTGGTGCTATTTTTTCTTCTACCAAATTTACACTTGAAAAAGTTGCGATTAATTCACTTAATGGCACTTGTAGTGCTGACGACAGTTTGAGCAGTACATTTACCCGCATCTGCTCTAGCTTTCCCCGTCGTAACTGCAAAATTTGATGCTCTGAGACGCTAGTAGCGCGACTCAGAGCTTTAAAACTAGAAATTCCTACGTGTTGCATCAAGGCTTGCAACTTACAGGTGAAATCAGAATTAGACATTTAGAAATTGGGCATGGGGTATGGAGCATGGGGCATGGGGTATTAGTGGTTAAGTTTTTTTCCTTATTTTCTATTCCCTATGCCCTATGCCCTATTACCTATTCCCTATTCTTCCAGTAAACTCCTCAACATCCAAGCAGTTTTTTCATGGACTTGCATCCGTTGAGTTAATAAATCAGCTGTGGGTTCGTCGTTCACTTCTTCGACTACAGGAAAAATAGACCGTGCAGTCCGGACTACGGCTTCTTGTCCTTTTACTAGTAAGCTGATCATTTCTTTAGCTTTAGGAACTCCTGGTGTTTCTGGAATCGAACTCAGCTTGGCATATTCGCTGTAAGTTCCTGGTGCGGGATAGCCAAGCGCTCTAATCCTTTCGGCAATTAAATCAACTGCTAAGGCTAGTTCTGTATACTGGGTCTCAAACATCAAATGTAACGTTTGGAACATTGGCCCTGTCACGTTCCAGTGGAAGTTATGAGTTTTTAGATACAGTGTATAAGTGTCGGCTAACAGGCGAGACAGCCCCTCGGCAATTTTAGCTCTGTTTGCTTCGTCTATACCAATATTTACATTTTTGACTGTTGCTTGAGATGACATAATTTTCTCCTAATGGGTTGTATGTTAGTAGTCAGTTGTTTCTTTTTTTCAATGATTCAGTGATCATCAGCTTATGCTAAGTGCATTTTCAAAACGCTACGATTAGCTTTGCGAACTCTGGCCAAAATGGTTTCTTTGCCTAAACGCTGGCAAGCTTCATACCGATGGCAACCAGAAAAGCCATAATACTGTCCATCTACTTCTAGGACATCAATAGGTTCTTGCTGCCCAATTGCTGCAATTGATTCCATCAGGTCTTCTACCTTATTTGGATCGTTTGCACGGGGCAATGGGCGTTTAATTTGATTTAATGGAATTTCTTGGACTCTAACCATAATAGAGTTGACCCAACTAGTTCTGTTTTGTACCTTTAAATAAATCATAGTCATTATGACTTCGTTTTGCAACTTTTTTGGGAGCAAAACTGGTAATGGTATCATTGGAGCGTTCATGCGACAAAACCACTACGCTACAAAGCAACTGGAAAATCCGCCCCGCCGCCGCATTCAGGGGCGAAATCAGGTCATGAAATTTTCGCTATGGCGTTTTTCTTATACTGTATTGACGACATTTTGTTTGTTGGGGCTAACAGCAGCATCTGGGCCTGAGAACAATCTCAAGGATGTAGAACTCAAAATTGGGATTGTGCAGCGATTTGGTGAAAAACCCACAGCCAAGTTACAACTAGAACCCACAAAAGGCGATCGTCTCAGATTAAAATTCAAGTCAGGTAACAAACAACAGATTTTAGTGACTGCAAACCCCGTCAAGCTAGAAACGGTAATGCAACCGTTACGGCAACCTGTTGTTGAAGAAGTAGTAGTCTTAGGTACTTACCGCACCTTTGAAACAGCAGAAGACAGTGCTAACAAATGGCGCGCCCAGGGAATAGAAGTAGAAATAGCCCAGCCAGAACGCTGGCAAGTTTGGGCAAAGCGAGATGTATACAGTACTCCTTTACTGCGTCGCTTACTATTCCAAAGTGTACAAACAATAGAGAAAAACACGGCATATATTGATACCAAAATATTGCAACAAGTGCCGCGAGTTAATTGGGTAGTGAATGGTAAACGTTATAGCCTCAATTCTTTAGCAATTAGCGCCAGTAAAAACTTGATTCGGGTGAATAAAGGCGACAAACCAGAAAATGCTCGTCTTTATGCAGGGCAGCTAAATTTACAGCCAAATGCTTACGGTACATACACTTTAGTTAATCAAGTTCCCTTAGAAACGTATTTGCGCGGAGTTGTACCACACGAAATTGGTGCGAATGCACCAGTCGCAGCGGTAGAAGCCCAAGCTATTTTGGCACGGACTTATGCCTTGAGGAATTTACGCAGGTTTGCTACAGATGACTATCAATTATGTGCTGATACTCATTGTCAAGTTTATTACGGACTGAATGGGACAGTTGCCAAAACAGATAAGGCGATCGCGGCAACTAGAAGTATGGTATTAACATATAATAACCAGCTAGTAGATGCCCTGTATTCTTCTACTACTGGTGGTGTTACTGCTTCCTTCAGTGATATTTGGAATGGTGAAGATCGTCCTTATTTATACCCTGTAATTGATGCTGCTACTAATCGTTGGAATTTGTCTCAGCAAAATCTAGCCGATGAAAAGAATTTTCAGAAATTTATTAGTGTGCAGCAAGGATTTAATGAAAGCAAATGGGACATGTTTCGTTGGCGTAGGGAAACTAGTCTAGAAGATATCACTAAAGTCTTGCAGAAATTTTTGCGAGTTAAAAACAGTCCCTATGCCAAATTTAAAAAAGTTGAAGCGATGGCTGTAACTAAGCGCAGTCAAAGTGGACGCATTCTCGAACTCGCGGTGAAAACTGATATTGGCACTTTTACTCTACATAAAGACGAGGTTCGTAGTGCCTTTACAGCTCCTGTGAGTACGCTTTTTTACATAGAGCCTCTCAATAAAGGTAAACCTCATCTCTGGGGATTTGCTTTCGTTGGTGGTGGATTAGGACATGGAGTCGGCTTGAGTCAAACAGGCGCTCAAAATTTAGCTAATCTAGGTTGGTCGAGTCCAAAAATTCTTCAATTTTACTATCCTGGTACTCAAATTAAACTTCTCAGCAAAGAGATGTTTTAAATCATCAAAAGGCGACGGGACACCCACTTCAAAGAGGAGTGGGAGGAATAGCACTTCGGCTTACTTCGACTACGCTCAGTACAAGTCGCTCAGTACAAGACGCTCAGTGACCATCGTCCCGTCGCCGTCGGATGTCAGTAGTCAGCGATACACTGAGTTTTGACTGCGCGGCAGTTGAGCGTAGCCGAAACTTAACTACCGCGTAGCCAAAGTGTGGTAAGTAGCAAAAATAATTGACTACTGACCACTAACACGAAATTCCGCCCCTTCCAGGGATGAGCTTAAATTTAGACTTTTCACCAAATCAGATTGAAAAAGCACATATAGCAAAAAGGAGTTTTCCTCTAAATGTGTTGTTTCCATTTCTACAACAACATTTAGTAAATAATCAGTGGAATTTTAACAGGGAACAGAGAGCAAAAAATTTAGTTTTCTCAGGACAGTAAGAATGCTTAAGTTTTTACATTGAGATAATTAGGTGTAGTCCAGTGTTTCCACAGTTTTAGGCAAGAAAGATATTCTATAGAATAATTCTTGAATATACAAGGTCTAAAATTTGAAATATTCATGAATCCAATAATTTAGAAGAGCGATCGCTTCTCAACTAAAGTCCTCTGTCTGAAAGTTACCCAAAAAACAGTACTAAAATAAATCGCCCTACTAAACAATATATTTAGTGGTTATTAACTTAATAACAGCTAGGCATCTACCGAAAGTTAGAATTTTTTTGGTGTATGCAGTTTAGCTGTAACAGTCCAGTGATAACAATCACATAGATTGATGATTAAGATCGTCTCCCTTCAAAGGTCAACTTGGCATAATTACTAATAACTGAACTCTAGCCGAGTCATTAATAGGGAACACACTAATCGCCGACAGCTGTCAAAGACTGTCGGCTTTTTATTTCTGGGTAAATTTACCTTTTAAAACGTGAACAGGGAGAAATAGGCAGGGGAGCAGTGTTTCGACTACGCTCAACAACCGGGGCAGGGGGGCAGTGTTTCGACTACGCTCAACAACCGGGGTAGGGGAGAATAATGATCTCTATGCGCTATGCCCCATGCCCAATGCCCCAAGCGGCAGGACATTAAACCTCCTCACTCACAAGAAAATAAAATTCCCGCCGCTTTCAATAAAATTTCCCCACAGTTGGTTGATAGCTTGACACAGAGTTTGCCAAAGCCACTACCAACGATGGGGAGGGTATGATCAAATTAGAAATCTTATGGATACTGAAGTGCTAAGACCTTACACTCACTCTATGAAACCGGAGTATACGCCTAAAGCCAGCATAAACTTTGCATTAAGACATCGCTTGAATGATGTAATCAAAGTAGGGTGCTGCTTCGGCGGCATCTTCTGCACTGAGTAAGTCGAGGGAGGCTTTTTTCAGAGAACTGATAGCTTCTACCATCCCAGGCACAGGAACGCCCAAAGAATTGTACATTTCCCGAACACCAATTAAACCAATTTTTTCAATTGGGCCTTTGTCACCGGCAAGTACACCATAGGTAATCAGGCGTAAGTACCAGCCAAAGTCACGCACACACAGAGAACGCTGACGTTCACCATAAGCGTTACCACCAGGGGCAATAAAGTCAGGACGCTTTTGCCAAAGCTGTTTAGTTGCTTGTTGAACAATCTTTTTTTCGTTTTCTGCTAGAGTAGCAGCAATCCGCGTCCGTTGTTCGCCGGTTTGCAAAAAGTCTTTGATATTTTTGAGTTCACCACTACTGGGGTAGCGCAGTTCGTCGTCGGCTTGGAGAATAACTTGGCTAATTACAGTCATGATTGTTGCAATCACACGAAATATATTTGCTAGTTTAACGAGTCTGAGGTACACAAGTGAAGAGATCAGGCAAGTTAGAGAAAGATGAAGGAAACAACTGACCACTGACAACTGACCAATGACTAAAACAATTTGGCAACAGGGTGAATTAATTGAAGTAGCGATCGCAGATCTCAGCGATACAGGCGATGGTGTAGGACGTTTTGATCAGCGTGTGGTATTTGTCCCGGATACTGTCCCAGGCGATCGCGCTATAGTTCGCTTAGTACACGTCAAGCCTAAATATGCTCACGGCAGACTCCAGCAGCTATTGCAATCATCTCCTCACCGGCTTCGGCCTAGTTGCATTGTGGCTGATAAATGTGGCGGTTGTCAGTGGCAGCATATTAGTTATGAATATCAGCTAACAGCCAAGCAAAATCAAGTTATTCAAGCTTTAGAACGGATTGGTGGTTTCGTTGCACCGCCAGTAAACCCGGTGCTGACGGCTATCTCACCTTTGGGTTATCGCAACAAAGCTACTTATCCTTTGGGCATTTCTACTACAGGTCAAGTACAGGCTGGTTACTACCAAAAAGGTAGCCATCAATTAATTAACCTGAATCAATGCCCAGTCCAAGATCCTCGATTAAATCCTTTACTTGCTGAGGTTAAGCAAGATATCCAAAAGCGCGATTGGTCAATTTACGACGAACAGCATCACCAAGGAATACTTCGCCATCTAAGTTTACGCATTGGCCGACGCACAGGAGAAATGTTGTTAACCTTAATAGTCAAGGATTGGAATTTACCAAAAGTTGAAAATCAAGCCCAGGAATGGTTACAGCGTTATCCCCAGTTAGTAGGAGTGTCGTTAAACCGCAATAGCGATCGCACAAATGCTATCTTTGGATCAGAAACCCGTTGTCTTGCTGGAGTTCCTTATCTGCGAGAAAAGTTTGCTGGATTAGAATTTCAAGTCCGTCCAGATACATTTTTTCAAGTTTGTACAGAAACAGCAGAAGCACTATTACAGGTAATTCAGTCAGAACTAAATCTTCAAGGTCATGAGTTGTTAGTTGATGCTTATTGTGGTATAGGGACTCTAACTTTACCTCTAGCCAAACAAGTACGCCAAGCAACAGGATTGGAATTACAACCACAAGCAGTAGAACAAGCAATTTTAAATGCCCAACACAACGGAATTAATAATGTGAAATTTCAAGCAGGGGCAGTAGAAAAATTGTTGCCAAAAATGGGAACAATACCAGATGTGGTACTACTCGATCCGCCACGTAAAGGATGCGATCGCGCTGTAATCGAATCTTTAATGCAGTCGAAACCTCCGCGCATTGTTTACGTCAGCTGTAAAGTAGCCACCCTGGCTCGTGACCTGAAATTGCTGTGCCAAGATGGACTGTACACAATCACATGCATCCAACCTGCTGATTTTTTTCCTCAAACGGCTCATGTGGAAGTTGCCGCCTTTCTTGTGTTATCACAGTTAGGCAAGGGTCATGAATCTTTTCAAAAAACTGAAATTTCAAATTTGTAGTCTAGTGCATAAGAAAAATGCTAAAATTGAATTAACCTTAAATTCAAATAACTTTGTTAAAAAAATTTAAAGTTGCATACACTCTAAAACACATGAATTTGGATTGTCTAAAGTAAAAATCGGCAATGTAAAGAGCATCCTAATACTCTTCTCATTTCCCAGCATCTTTATTAAGTTGCTAACTGCATTAGCAGATTGACCAAAGCCGTTTTATGTATCAGCAATCTCACTTCATGAACAGAGTAAATGCTCCCTAGCATTTTCAAAATATTAGTATCAAAGACGCAAGTTTGAAGGCAGTATGACCACCTCAAATATTATCAGAGTGCCTGTAAAGCAAACTGATGTCTAGCTAACTGAAAGCTATGGGGTTTCTCTTGTGATTACCATTTCCCTCCGTCCAGTTGGACGTTATTGGGGCACAATTAGTTTTGCCTCAACTCTCTATCTCTGTCCAATCCTAGATTTATTATTGGCGGAGATCCCAGCAAAATTGCAAGCAGAACTGCGGCTAGGACTCCAAGAAGCCTTAGTCAATGCAGCTAAACATGGTAATAACCTTGATCCTGGTAAAACAGTTGTAGTCCGCTTTTCTCTTATAGATAATCAGTATTGGTGGGTAATCTCAGACCAAGGTCAAGGCTTTACTCCTTCGTCTGTTGGTGATGAAGAGTCAACAGACTATTTACCACCCGATGAAGCAGAAAGCGGCCGTGGGTTATGTCTTCTCCACCAAATTTTTGATCAAGTAGAGTGGAACCGCAAAGGCACGGAATTAAGACTTTGTAAACAGATGGAAAATCGTTCTCGCCTATTATCTCTGCGACGGTGAGGCAGAGGGAGAGGAAAAGGGGCAGGGAGCAGGGGGAATAGACAGTTATCAGTTATCAATTACCAGTTATCAGTTTTCACTGTTCACTGCGCTCTGCTCCCCCTAGTCTCTAGTCCCTAGCTCCTAACCCCTTTATCGCCATGAGTTGGACAGGGAGGTGCGGAAATAGATTTATCTAACCAACCAACTGCCTGTTCTAGTCGAACAACGGCTTCTTGTGGCTGATCCTTGAGAAGATATAAAATAGCTGCTGCTACTTGTTCACTAGCGCGAGAATTGCGGTTAGACTTGAGGCGATGCCAATCGTTAGGGGAAATACTCAGCCTTTCCATCAGGGCTTGGGCAAGTTCTAGAGTAGTAAATTCATTCAGTTGGCTGGATTTAGGCAGCTGGGTTGGTTGAGACATAAACTATTGGCAAAGTTGCATTTACTTAATACTGTACTACTTGTAAATGAAGCCGCCTAAAAAATCACAGTCGTCACGGGAAAATCAAGAACCAGATTTTGTACAAGAACTGGAGTCAGTGGAGCGATCGCTTCTATCATTAAAAGAACGGTATGCTCAAGTGCAAAGCGATCGTCAACAACAGGCACAATGGCAACAACGCCGTCACGAATTGCAACAAAATAAACACCAGACAGCAGAACTTAAAGCAGAGTTACGGCAGATTCAACAGCACTTAGAAGTGCTAGAAGTAAACTTAGAAAGCCAGTTATTCTCTTGGCAAAGTCTCAAGAAACCTTTCTGGCAAGCCGTCCGCTTTGGTGGAATGGGCGTTATTATAGGCTGGATATTAAAATCCTGTGTTGGGTAAATATGGTAAATCGACGGATTGCAGAAATATTGCGAAGTGGTCAACCTGATGAGTCTCCCCAAATTCAAGGCTGGGTGCGGACGAAACGCGAGTCAAAAGGGTTCGCTTTTATTGAAGTTAATGACGGCTCATCACTAGCTAATTTGCAAGTTGTGATCAATCAGGATTTGCCAGATTACGAAGCTATTTTAAAAAAATTGAATACAGGTGCAGCAGTCGAAGTGACGGGGGTACTGGTAGCATCTTTGGGTAAAGGACAGCGCATTGAGTTAAAAGCCGAAGCGGTGAAAGTTTACGGTGAAGCTGATCCTGAAACTTATCCTCTGCAAAAGAAACGCCACTCCTTTGAATTTTTGCGGACTATTGGACATTTGCGATCGCGTACTAATTCTTTAGGTGCAGTTTTTCGGGTAAGAAATGCCTGTTCTGCGGCAATTCACCAATTTTTCCAAGAACGAGGCTTTTTATGGGTACACACACCAATCATTACCGCTAGTGACTGCGAAGGCGCGGGCGAATTATTTAGTGTTACTAGTTTGGATTTAAAGAATGTTCCCCGCACAGACAATCAAGCCGTAGATTACACACAAGACTTTTTTGGCAAACCGACATATCTTACAGTTAGCGGTCAATTGGAAGCAGAAGTGATGGCGATGGCGTTTAGTAACGTCTACACCTTTGGCCCTACCTTCCGTGCAGAAAATTCTAATACTTCGCGCCACTTGGCAGAATTTTGGATGGTTGAGCCAGAAATGGCTTTTTGCGATTTAGAAGGCGATATGGATTTAGCCGAAGCGTTTCTCAAATATATTTTTAAATTTGTGTTGGAAACTTGCCCAGAAGACATGGAATTTTTTAATCAACGCATTGATAATTCCGTGTTGGCAACAGCCGAAAATATTATTAATAATCAGTTTGAGCGTTTAACTTACACAGATGCGATCGCACTTTTAGAAAAAGCCGATGTCAAGTTTGAATATCCTGTAAGTTGGGGTTTAGATTTACAATCAGAACACGAACGCTATTTAGCAGAACAGCTATTTAAAAAGCCTGCGATCGTTACAGACTATCCAGCGCAAATTAAAGCATTTTATATGCGCTTGAATGACGATGAAAAAACCGTCCGCGCAATGGATATTCTTGCACCCAAAATTGGTGAAATTGTTGGCGGTTCCCAGCGAGAAGAACGTTTGGAAGTTTTAGAACGCCGCGTGTTAGCACAAGGTTTAAATCCAGAAGAGTTGTGGTGGTATCTAGATTTGCGTCGTTATGGTACTGTCCCTCATGCTGGTTTCGGCTTGGGTTTTGAACGACTCGTACAATTCATGACAGGTATGGCGAATATCCGTGACGTAATTCCCTTCCCCCGTACACCGCAAAGTGCCGAGTTTTAGTTGGAGAATTTCAATAAGGCGATTATAAATCGCATCTGCACGGACTTATAAAAACTTTGAAACCCGCGAATGCGGGTTTTGTTTGCATAGCTGCATATTTCATAAAACGATTAGTTAAAATTAAGATTTTTGAATCTCCTCTTGTAAAACTTGAATTTGCTCAATAGATAATTCTGTAACTTGAGCAATTTGCTCTAAACTCATTCCGATTCGCAATAAATTTAAAGCCACCTTTCTTGTTGTTTCTGCTTTACCTTTAGCTTTACCTTTAGCTTCACCCTTAGCTTCACCTTCTTCTAAGATTTGTTGATAAATGACTGATTCGCGCATCATATCACTCCTTAAAATCTTGCTAATTACATTTTTATCTAACACCAAACCAGCTAAAATCCCAGTAGCAGCAGCTATATTTCTTTGTAGCTGTTGATCGGTTATTGCTTCAACTGCTTTGGCTGCTTGGGTTAATACCATTGTAGGATCGTTTGTCTGACTTAGCACGGCAAAGGGTAATAAACCTGGAGCGCTCATAAATCTGTCTGTTGGTTGCTCCCACAGGCGTATTACCTCAAACTGATGAAAAGTATTGTTTAATTTAAAACTATTTTCACTGACTAATTCTGAACTTGTTTTTCTCAAATAGACTACCACTTGACGCATTTCTTTGTTAGGAAAGCGGCGATAGACCCTAACCCGATAATCTAACATCCTAAAAGGCATATCTCCATCAGCATCGGTTTGAAATTCGGTATGTAGAACTAAATCATCAGATTGCAATAAAATTAATGAATCAGCACGAATTGGTTCGTTTGATAATTCAGTAGGACTAAGTTCTGTTAATTTCATCGGTGAACCTAGCAACCAAGTTGCTAAATCATCTTTGAAGTTCTCGGCAATGAATTTACAGATGTTGTCATACATGGCAACCCTAAAGAAAGGAATTGGATATTTTTGATAAAAATTAAATTTATTGCTGTCGGGTTTCTTTGCGTCAAACCCACCGAATGTAAACACCTTCGTTAAGTTTTTACTATCATAGATAGTCTCTCATCAGAATTTCATAAAATAGTCTGTTAAGTTCTTCATCATAGTCACGGGTATCTTGCCATGTTTGACTCAGGTGAACTAGTTTTTGTGCTTCATCTAAAGGTATCTTCTGAAGTTTTTTTAAGATGACAATTGATTGAGACTTGGAGCATCCATTTTTTCTTAAAAAAGCAAGAATATTCTCAGTATCTTTTCCTTGACTCAACAATTGACTTGACTGCTCAATTAAAAATTCTTCATTTTTCATTATTTTTTATTAGTACACTCTTTTAAACAGATGAGATCAAGTAAACTTTGTCTATTCCTAGTTTTACTTTCAGATTAAATTATTCAATCGACATACTTTTATTGTTACAGCAGTTTCTACTTAGATGAGAGACAATCAAATGTACTATAGCAGCCTCCAAATGGATATAAAAAATTAAGGGTATAACAGTCGTTGTACCCTTAAAAATGCTTGTATTCAGTTAGACCTAAAACCATTACAAAATGACGATCAACTTCGTTACTACTAAATTACTAGAGTTTTTTACCAAGACATCCTCGAATAACATGGGTAGTAATTTTCAGTTCTGAGTAATGAGTGCTGAGTAAAAACACTCAACACTCAATACTTAGCACTTGGTAATGTATTTAAGCCATTTGATTTTCAATCGCCCACCGCGCTAGTTCAGTGCGGTTGTGAAGATTGGTTTTGCCCAACATGTTGGACACATGACTTTCAACTGTACGTTGACTGACATTTAATTCTTCAGCAATTTCCCGGTTAGCTAAACCTCTAGCTACAAACTGTACTACTTTCAGTTCGGTTGGGGTTAACTGCACATCGAAGGGTACTTGGATGCGGGAACCGTTTTCTCCTCCTTTAGCTTGGTGTTCTTTCCAGCGGATAGTTTGCTTCAGCGAAGATTCTACTTGAGCTACGAGTTCTTCAGGTTCAAAGGGCTTGACCATATATACATCAGCACCCTTATTTAAACCTTTAACTCGGTCTGCACTTTGTCCCTTGGCTGAAAGGAAGAGAACGGGAATCCAGCCGGTACGTTCGTTTTGCCGGACTTGTTCTACAAAAGTGTAGCCGTCCATTTCCGGCATCATTACGTCACAGATGATCATGTCTGGAACGTCTTGTTCTAAAACTTCCAGAGCTTCTCGTCCATTTTCCGCAGTGATGACTTCATATCCTCTAAATTCTAAGTAGTCCTTCACCAGCAAGATGAGGTTAGGGTCATCATCAATCAATAGAAGTCGTTTGTGATCTTTCATGCTGGGCTCTTTCATAGCAGTGGCACTTGTCGCGCTTCGGTCCATCAAAGTCTTGAATGGTTATCCTTTATGGTGGATTATTGAGATGTTGTCCTTTTCCTCACTTAACTTGCCTTTGCGTCCTTAAAGTCTCAAAAGTGGTTATTACTTTCTTGGAGACCATCAGAGCATCGGCATCAGTCCAGTAAGGATACGTAGAGCAGTAGTATTTACAATGCGTTATTATATATCCCTTTGAAAGTGTCAGGTGAAAAAACACTGATTAAATAATAATCCTTCTAGCTCACAAGTTAAGTGTTGGCTCAAGATGACCCTAGCTGTAAAACAAACTGCACTTTCATTGGCTTACTACTTTCCCATATCCAACGGACGTTAAGCCTCTAGCAAAGTTCACAAGCAAGTAAGGGAGTTTCCGGCAAAGGATGGGTTAAAAATGTGTATTCTTCAACCATCATTAATGCCTATCAAGGTTCTTGGATAATCCGCTCAGTAACTTCCGGTTTTGCTTGGCGATACCAGACACCATCCGAGTAAACAACTATTATCGTTCCAGAACCACAAACTCGCAAGTAATTGGCTTTGTTTCCCGAAATGCAAAGGGAAGGACTGACTTGCTGCTGATCGAGATCTAGCTTTTTTTCAGTGTTCCCAAGATTCTGGATTAGCTTGCTATGAACAGCAGTTAGTAAATGTCTGGTCAGGACAAATAAAAGCAAGTCACTGAATTTTTGCAATTCCTGAAGTTTCTACACAATTACTTAAGGCGTTGTAATCTAGGAAATTAGTAGTTTTGGGGATTTGACGGCTGCACTGGATCACTGTATTGTTACTCATCGAGCGGCTCCCTGATTACAGTTCTATAACAATTTCTCCGCTTTGAAAATAAAGTTGACCATATAAAAATATTCGTAACTTACAGAACAGAACCCGAAAATTATCAGTAATTAGGTATTTTTACTTAAGTAAACCTGCGATCGCCTAGTTCGGGAACCCGTACATAAGCAATTGTTGCTATTACATGCTGCTGTTAGGTAAATTAGCACTCAGGAGTTGAGAGTGCTAACTCTGGAGAAAAATTTTTATGGCAGCTGTATCTCTAAGCGTTTCTACAGTTAAACCTTTAGGCGATCGCGTTTTCGTGAAAGTGAGCGCCTCTGAGGAAAAGACCGCAGGTGGTTTGTATTTACCCGACACCGCCAAAGAAAAGCCCCAGGTAGGGGAAGTAGTCGCCCTCGGTCCTGGCAGACGTAATGACGACGGTAGCCGTCAGGAATTGGAAATTAAAGTCGGCGATAAGGTGCTGTACTCCAAGTACGCTGGTACTGACATCAAGCTCGGCACAGAAGAATATGTACTGCTTTCTGAAAAAGACATTTTAGCAGTCGTTATCTAACAGGGATTAGGGACTAGGAACTAGGAAAAAAGGCAGGGGAGCAGGGAGCAGGGAGCAGGGAGAAATAGATAATTCCTCTTCATCCCCCTTGCACCCCGCACCCTGCCCCAATTCCTCTTAATTGCCCCACGCCCCATGCCCAATTCAAGAAAAAATTGACTTACTCCCTGAATTAAGACACCTATGGCAAAGCGCATTATCTACAACGAAAACGCCCGTCGTGCTTTGGAACGAGGCATGGACATTTTGTCTGAGGCTGTAGCTGTTACCCTTGGGCCTAAAGGTCGTAACGTAGTTCTAGAAAAGAAATTTGGCGCACCACAAATTGTGAATGATGGTGTAACTATTGCCAAAGAAATTGAATTAGAAGACCACATTGAAAATACTGGTGTAGCTTTGATTCGTCAAGCTGCTTCTAAGACTAATGATGCTGCGGGTGATGGTACTACAACTGCCACAGTTTTAGCCCACGCGATCGTCAAGGAAGGTTTACGGAACGTTGCAGCAGGTGCTAATGCAATTTCCCTAAAGCGCGGTATTGATAAAGCCGCTAACTTTTTGGTAGACAAAATTGCTCAACACGCTAGTCCGGTAGAAGATTCTAAAGCTATTGCCCAAGTTGGTGCTATCTCAGCTGGTAACGACGAAGAAGTCGGTCAGATGATTGCCCAAGCAATGGACAAGGTAGGCAAGGAAGGCGTAATTTCCCTAGAAGAAGGGAAATCAATGACTACCGAGCTAGAAATCACCGAAGGGATGCGCTTTGATAAAGGCTATATCTCTCCCTATTTCGCAACTGATCCTGAACGGATGGAAGCGATTTTTGATGAGCCTTTCTTACTGCTGACCGATAAGAAAATTGCTTTAGTGCAAGACCTAGTACCAGTGCTAGAACAAGTTGCTCGTGCTGGTCGTCCTTTGGTAATTATTGCCGAAGATATCGAAAAAGAAGCTTTGGCAACATTGGTAGTAAACCGTCTACGCGGTGTACTAAACGTTGCTGCTGTCAAGGCTCCTGGCTTTGGCGATCGCCGTAAAGCTATGCTAGAAGATATTGCCGTCTTGACTGGTGGTCAACTGATTACCGAAGACGCTGGTCTGAAGCTAGATAATACCAAGTTGGAAAGCTTGGGCAAAGCTCGTCGCATCACCATTACCAAAGACAACACCACAATTGTTGCTGAAGGTAACGAAGCTGGTGTTAAGGCTCGTGTTGAGCAAATTCGTCGTCAAATCGAAGAAACCGAATCTTCCTACGACAAAGAAAAACTGCAAGAGCGTCTTGCTAAACTCTCTGGCGGTGTGGCTGTGGTGAAAGTGGGTGCAGCCACTGAAACCGAAATGAAAGACAAAAAACTGCGCCTAGAAGACGCAATCAACGCTACTAAAGCTGCTGTGGAAGAAGGCATTGTTCCTGGCGGTGGTACAACTCTGGCTCACTTAGCTCCCAATTTGGAAGAGTGGGCAAAGAGCAATCTTAAGGATGAAGAGTTGATTGGCGCTTTGATTGTCGCTCGTGCCTTACCTGCGCCTCTAAAACGGATTGCTGAAAACGCGGGTCAAAATGGTGCTGTCATCGCTGAACGCGTGAAAGAGAAGGATTTCAACATTGGCTACAATGCTGCAACCAACGAGTTCGTTGATTTGTTAGCTGCTGGTATTGTTGACCCTGCCAAGGTGACTCGTTCTGCTTTGCAAAACGCCGCTTCTATCGCTGGTATGGTGTTGACAACCGAATGTATAGTTGTTGACAAGCCTGAACCCAAGGATGCTGCTCCTGCTGCTGGCGGTGGCATGGGTGGCGGCGACTTCGACTACTAATATCTTAATAATCCCTGTTTGTAAAATAGCTGCTTCCCTTGTGGAGGCGGCTGTTTTTTTATGAGAAGATTTTTGGAGTGAGGACAAAACAGAGATTTGAGTTACGACAACGCTTGTAAATATTTAGCCGAACAGTACCTAGCGGAATTTATCCGTTGGTTGCTTGGGGTAGAAGTGCAAAAAAAAAATTGAAGTATTAAAAACGGAACTCACCCTTGAACCAATACGCGCAGATTCCGTGACATTTGTACAAGTTCCGTGACATTTGTACAAGCAGCTAACCAAATTACGTTTCCATTGTTAAATGATTAGTCTTGATAGTATTTAAGCTTTAATACTTAGTTCTACAATTCTCTCTAACAAGTAATATAAGACTTAAGCTTGTATTCTTGTATTCTTCCTGAGACTGAAAATAGAGATGTTTAGAGACAGTCAAGCTATAGCAGTACTTGTTATCTACATGGTAATGAATCCACAAAGTAAGTTATATAATAATATCTGATTAATTGATTTTAGGATGATAAGTAATTCTGTTATGCAACTAGATTGATGTAAAGCGGTACTCTTAGAGTACAGCCAATATTATGCAAATCGGCACGAAACCTTTGATTTTTCAACAATTTTGAAAAGCCCGTGACGAGGATTGAACTCGTGACCTCACCCTTACCAAGGGTGTGCTCTACCACTGAGCCACACGGGCAGACTTTCTTGAGATTTTAGATTTTGAATTATAAAATCCAAAATCTAAAACTTGAAGGTGGGCCGGGCTGGATTTGAACCAGCGTAGGCGTAAACCAACGGATTTACAGTCCGTCTCCATTAACCACTCGGACACCGACCCGCATGTCCTACGATTGACAATAATAGCATCATGTTTTGAAAATTTCAAGCCTTTAAAAAATTCTTTGTAATTAGAACCGGGTTGCTACTGCAAACCCAGTTCCTCATATCTAATTCAGGAGTTCTCCTGTTTCTTGCAGGGAGTGTAGGCGGCGGTAAATACCTTCATGACGCAACAATTCATCATGGCTACCCACTTCTACAATCTTGCCCTGATCTAGAACCACAATTTTATCGGCTTCCCGTACTGTACTCAGACGGTGGGCAATTACGATTGTGGTGCAGGTTCCCTGGATTGTTCGCATCGCTAGCTGAATTGAACGCTCAGACTCATAATCTAAGCTAGAAGTAGCCTCGTCAAAAATCAGCACATCTGGTTCTACTAACAACGCCCTTGCTATTCCTAAGCGCTGTCTTTGTCCTCCAGAGAGCCTCACACCGCGTTCCCCGACAACAGTGTAATAGCCTTGGGAAAGGTGCTGCACGACTTCATCAACTCTGGCAATTCTACAGGCTTCCTGAACCTCCTCAAAAGTAGCATTTGGTCTACCATAAGTGAGGTTTTCTAAAACAGTACCGTTGAAAACGTCCACTTCTTGGTGAACGATCGCCAGCCTCCGTCTATACTTACCTACATCTAAGGTGCGAATATCTTGACCATCTATCAAAATTTGACCTTGTTGAGGTTCAAAATATCGCAACAGCAGTTTCACTAAAGTAGATTTACCAGAACCAGAACGTCCAACTAAAGCCACTGTTTGGTATGGCTCAATCAATAAGTTGATATCTTGCAAAACTTGACGCTTGTCATCATACCCAAAATGGACATGAGATAATTCAACTTTACCAGTGAATTTATATGGTTCTGTCTGGTTGATATCTTCTAAAAGTCCGGCTGAATCATCTTTAATTGGCTCTTGCAAAAACTCGTGAAACCGCAGCATCGAAGAATAACGACGGGCAAAAACTTCTGCCAAGGTACTAATAGGTTCCAACTCAGCATAAGCCATGCTCGAAAGAGTTAAGGTCATGACAAAATGACCAAGAGAAATTCTCCCGTTAACTGTTGCAGCTAATGTTAAACCCAAAATTGCAAACACACAAAACTGAATTACAGTCTTTTGCCAAGTTAACAGTTTTACATAACCTTTGTGGATGCGATAATCAACTACTATTAGCTCACGATCTAATCGTTGCTCTTGCCGTTTGAGTTCTTGAGATTCTGTCGCAAAGGCTTTCACCGTTTTAATATTGGTGATTAGTTCAGAAGTCCGGCTTTCGGTATTCTCTATATATTTATCTAGGCGACTTTCGTACCAAATCAGCCGCTTCAAAGTTTTAAAGCTTAAGCTGAGGATAACTACAAAAGAAATTAGATATAAAACCGCAATTCGCCACTCAATCACCAAGATAAACACAAAAATTGCTAGCACGCGTACCAGTTTAGGAATCAACTGACCGGCAATTTCGGGATATGTCCAAGTATGATTAGAAATACCTTTTGCTACTCGTCCGGCAATACGCCCAGGGTTATTTTCATCATAAAATTCTAGGGGAAGAGTGAGAATTTTTTCGATAGCTGTTTGGTTTTTTTCTCGACGCGCCCTTAAGGTTATATCCCAGTGAAACCAACTAGTAACCCAAGGTTGTGTGGGCGCTTTAACTACGGTGACAATGAATATTAATCCCAGTAATATGCCTAAAGATAGAGGTTTATTTACTGGGGAATTGATATTTTCTGCAAAACCTGCGATCGCTACTTGTAGTGGTTTATCCAAAGGTTGATTAGACAGAACATTTAAAATCTGCCCAATCGCATAAGGAACAACCAAATCAATAATTTCGTAAATGCCGGATGCTGCAATACTAAAAATACTCAGCCTCCAGTAAGGACGGAAGTAATTGACAATATCTGTGAATTTTGCCATGATGCACCTTTCCAAGAGCGCGATCGTTGAGCTTGGAATCTACATGCTACATGCATACTACAACGTAGTCAAGAACCACAACCTTAAATCACTCTTAAGGAGTAGTTGATAGTTTGGCGGGAAAAAATTCCAAACGATAACGGTAAAGGGCAACTGGTCGAGAATTTGCGATAAAATAATCAGGATCTTGGGGTGAAAGATAAACAGCAGTCACTTGATCTGCTAATATTGCTGGACTTGATTGAGCAAGTTTTTGGTAAGCGGTAGTAGATTCTACTGAATTGAAATAAGGGCGGGAACCACCTTTAAATAATTGTTGAAATACTTCTGTAGTAATGAACTTACCATCAGAGGTAGTTTCTGTGTTACGTGCGGTAACAATAGAAATTAATTGACGTTCTCCACGCAAAAACGTGATCTGGCGGTTAGGCGAATCTGGATCTACCTTAGTAGATAAAACAGCTTTGTCACCTAAATAAGCTCTTGCCAAATTCAAGCTATTAAACGCTCTGTCTGCTACTAAAATTACTGATTGATTATCTACTTTAGGAATAAATTTTAATCCAGTAATAGAAGGTTTTTCTAAAACAAATCTGACTAAAAAACTTACAGGCTGATTTAATTGTTGACGATTACCTTCAAATCCAGGTGTGACGATATCTGGCGCTAAAGGTGCAACCAAATCTACCAAAGTACTTGTAACTTGCCAAGAACCTGCCATCCAATTAGGATAAATCAAATCTCCTGAAGCTGGCTGTACTGAAGTCAATTTTTCCCACTGAGGAAAGTGTGCTAGACGTTGGGATAATTCTCCTGCTGTAGCTTTTCCACTTCCACTTAGTAGGAATAAAACAATTAAACAAAAACTCCAAATCGACCTCATAGCAAGTATTCAAATTTTAGTAAGCTGATGAGCCTTCAAATTGAATAAAATCAGAGCTAAAGCCTTTACTACAAGCAAATCATTCTAGAAAAACAAATGATGATTAGCTGCTCAAATCACAAAGTTTCAATAGGTAAAGGTTGCCAAATTTCTCCATACTGCTCTTTTAAAGCTTGCCAAGCTTCCACTTGACCTGGTTCGTATTCTCCTG
The DNA here is from genome assembly GCF_029953635.1 of Halotia branconii CENA392. Taxonomy (NCBI): domain Bacteria; kingdom Bacillati; phylum Cyanobacteriota; class Cyanophyceae; order Nostocales; family Nodulariaceae; genus Halotia; species Halotia branconii. The sequence goes on from NZ_CP124543.1 coordinate 3,549,632, forward strand.
GTTTACCCCACTGCAAAAATAAGCTTAAAGCAGACTCTTGTTTCTCATCTAAAAACCGAATGGCATAAGTTGTAAAATTTCCTCTTTTCGCTTCACCTGTTTCAAGTTTGACTTGAGTAATTTTATCCATATTCAAGTGAAACTCAAAGCCTTCGGTGTGCATATTGGCATACTTACCTTTGAGCAATTCGGCATAAAATAGTTTTTCTATTTTGCCGCGTACTTCTAATACAGCAGCACTACTAGTAACAATTAATCGCAAAGTCCCTAGAGTTTCACAAGCTTCTAAAAAGTCTTTCAAAGTATTACTCATAATTTTTAATCAGGAGTTAAATATTTATTGAGGAAGTATTCATACCAATTTTACGTGAGGTTGGGCTTTATTCTCACGACTTGTTGGGCATATCTGAATTTCAACTGAGGCCAAAAATCAAAGCGGCTTTTGAGTAGGTATACCAGCACTACGGGGAAACTTAGCTGGTGTAGTTGCTACTTTACGTAAATACAAACAGTGACGGATACTCTCACTAAGAGGAGTTGTAAATTTTTCTATGGATTCAATTATGCCACCTAACTGGTTAACAGCATTTTCCAGAGTAACTGTTTCATCTTCTGTCCAATTACCACGGTAGATTACAGCTAAACCGCCCTGTTTGAGTAACGGTAGTGTATATTCTGCACACACCGAAGCCGACCCTACAGCACGTATTAAAGCTAGGTCATAGGCTTTTCGGTGTTGGGGTTGTTGTCCTATTTCTTCGGCTCTACCAATCAGAGTTTCGGTATTAGTCAATGCAAGTTCATTCAAGATTTTTTCGAGAAAAACAATTTTTTTCCGAGTTGAATCCATCAGAGTAATTTTGCAATTGGGGACAGCAATTCCTATGGGAATACCAGGAAAACCTGCACCTGTGCCAATATCAATCACAGATGCATTCTCTGGAAGAGACGGGATAAATTGCCCTTGTAGCGCAATTCCCCGCAAAGAATCCCAAAGATGCTTTTCCCAAAACTCTTGGGGGTCAGTGATGCGAGTTAAATTAAACTGCCGATTACCTGCCAAAATTAATTCATACAGCTTTTGAAATTGTACTTGCTGTTGAGGATTGGGTTGCCAATTTAGAGTTTGCTGCCAAATTTCTGTCATTTCTGGCAGCAAGGGAGTTATTGAGTTTGTCATTACTCAGTGGTCAATAATTAAAAGTTATTCTCGCTGCTCCTGGTCACTGAGCGTAGTCGAAGTGCTGCTTTCTTGCCTTTTCAACTTCATGCTGCTGGTTGGGGTTCCTTCATTTTGGCTCTTAATACAGCTGGCTCGACTGATTGTAATTCACCGTGGTTGAGTGTCCAACAACTATCTGCGATCGCTAGCATATCACCAGCATCATGTGTCACTACCAACAGTGTCCAATCTTGTTTAAGTTTTGCCAGTAAATTTACTAGTTGGCGACGCATTGACCAATCCAATCCGGCTGTTGGTTCATCCAGTAACAATAAATTTGGCTGGCGAATTAATTGTACAGCCAAAGCCAAACGCCGCTGCTGACCACCACTCATTGCATGAGGTGCTACCGAAAGTGATAAATGATCTAATCCTACTTCGATCAATGCTTGTCTAACTCGCTCTGACCCTAACTCAGGATGCCCTAAACGCAATTCCTCTAAAATCGTACCACCGCAAAAGTGACGCTCTGGAAATTGAAACACCAACCCAGCCAATTGCTGTAGCTGTTCGGCTATCAGTTCTTGTTCTCGCCAGAAAACCCCACCAGAGGTTGGTTCGGCCAGTCCCGATAAAATTTCTAGGAGAGTACTTTTGCCGGAACCACTAGGACCAATAATTAAACCCAGTTTTTGGGGCGGTAATTCTAAATTGATTGATTTGAGAATCGCTGAAGGGCAAGCTGTGGGATGATAAGTAAGATTTCTGAGATAGAGCATTTATTTAAAATTACCAAGAATTTGGCGAATAACTCATTAATTAAGATTTAGCTACACTAAAAACATTACATTTGCATTCAGACTTTAATTTAGCAGCAAAAGTTCGGTTGTCTTCTTTTATTGTGGCAGACTACCCACTAAATAAGAGCTACACCAAATTATGGGAACTTGAAAAAATTACCAAGGTCAATCTTAATAGAATTTTTTGGCTGAAACAGAAGTAAATTAAAACTAGATTTTTTGTATCTTAAATAACATATACAACTCTTTCAACCGCAATTTCCCTGAGGACTGTAATGATTGAACGGTTTTCTATTTCCCAACCAAGGGTGTTTTCTAGACTCACCAGACTGACTCAGATAACTTTGAGCGCTGCTTTTGCACTTAATCTATGGGCAAATCCATCTCTTGCTGGCGATCCATTTCGGACTAGAGAACCTCATAAAATTGGCGACAAAACAGAAGCAGCTTTTAAAGCTATTTTCCAACAGGGCGACTATCCAGCGGCACAGCGTTACTTAAAAGAAGCACTATCTAGTGAATCAAATGAGCCTCTAGCTTATGCTATGAGAGCATCTTTAGCGTACACTAATAACGATTTTGCTGCATTAGATGATTACAGTCGCAAAACCCTAGAAACTGGAGAAAAGCTAATTGAGGCTGATCCATTAAGAGGCAATTTATACACTGCTGTTGGTCATTTTTTTGAAGGGGCAGCAGTTCTAAATCGTGAAGGTACAGTTAAAGGAGCGCCAAAAGCTTTAAGTAGGCTACGGCAAGTCTATCAATATTTAGACAAAGCAGAAGCGATCGCTCCTAAAGATCCAGAATTGAATTTGGTTAAAGGCTATATGGATGTAATGTTAGCCGTGAGTCTACCTTTTGCCAATCCGGATGAAGCAATTCAACGACTAGAGACAAATGCGGCTCCTGAGTATTTAGCTAATCGCGGTATTGCCCTTGCTTATCGGGATTCAAAACAGTACTCTCAGGCATTGGATTATGCTAACCGGGCTTTAAAATCAACATCAGACAATCCAGAAATTTATTATCTCAAAGCCCAAATCCTCAAGGAAAAGGGTAAAAAAGAAAAAAGCCAGCAAATGATGCAAGAAGCGATCGCTAATTTTGACAAAGCCCTCACTAAAAAATCCCAACTTCCAGCCAATTTAGTCAAACAAATTGAAAGTGAACGTAATGGTGCTGTTAATGGTCTCAAAAATTTAGGTGGCTAATTGAATATAGGGCACTTGTACTGAGCGTAGCCGAAGTATGGGGCATGGGGCATAGGCGATTTATTGTTTCCTATACCCTGTTCCTCATTTTTAGATAGAATTATCTGTAAAGTATTAAAAATTAAATTGATTCAAACATATTTACGAGGCGATATCCTCTTGTATACAAAGGAACTGGAGCATTAGGATTCTGCTTGCCTTTAGATTGTTTAATACTTTCATCAAATACAATTAGCGTTTCTTTACCAACCTTTAGCCACTCTTCATAAGGCACACTCATATCTGCTTCAATACCATCTACACTAGGCGCTACCATTGCCCGATAGGCTTCATTGAATTTTCTACGGAACCGGAAATCTAAAGAAATTCTCAGTCCTTCAGCTTTTCTTCTGACTGTTTGGTGTAATCCACGGGCATCATTAAAATACATAGTACCCTGTTGCAGTTGTGCCTCTGTGTAAGAAACAACCATTGGAATATCTTGACCTTCGTTGAAATCTGACATTACTCGCATCGCCTCTAGTTCCATTTGGCGGGGCATTTCACCGGCTTCAATAGTTATATTATTAATGTCACCAAATAATGGCAAAACTACCACAGTTGCATCAGCAGGAACACCTGCCCACACGTCGCTATGACATTTTGAACTAGTAAAAGGTAAGCGCAGCTTTTCTGCATCAGTCTGACCATAAACCATACGTAAATTTACTGGTAAATCTACGGCATCAATCAAGTCATTTGCTCCCAGTTGACAGAAAGCTTCAGCAACACTTTTTTGAAAAAGGTTAAATGCCAGAGTATGCTCTCGTTTGGGCATTAATAAACCAGTCCCAGTATAGTTAGGCAAATTATTTCTTGCTTCTAACAATCGCTCAAGCATTTCAGCTTCCGAAAGAATAATAGGACTATTGAGACATGCTGAGATATAACCTGCGGCTGCAACTCGGATTTGTTGGAATAACTCAGGCTTTAATGTGTGTTCAAATAGCAGTCTATAATCGCGCCTTGTAGCAATTCTATCTGCAAGTTCATCAAATAGCTGATCACCAAGCCAAGAAAATGCGATCGCCCGATCATCTTGTAATTGATCATGTACTAATGCTTCTGTTAAAAGTCCTTCTGTCATCATCTTTTCCAAATAACTTATCTGTTCAAAGTTAGTTCGTTGTTACAAACGAATGCTTTATTAAAAACTAACTATTTTTATTTGCTTTATCTTCGTAAAAATTACTGTTTACTTTTGATGTTTAGCTTCAGCAGAACATTAAATATTGGTGCTTTTAGTGAAATCTCTATAAAGCTTAAATTACCAACATAGAAAATATATTGAAAAAATATAAAGTAAAGCTTTAATTTTGCCAATTTTGTTTAAGGAATAAAAAAGTTGAGCGTAGTTAAGTTGTTGATGTCTGATGTCTACTATATTTTCTAGTCAAAAATAAACTTAGTAAAAAATTAAGTAAAAATAACATTCACACACAAAACTAGTAAATGTTAAAACTAAACTCATTCAGCAGATATATTTAGGATGATTAAAATATATATTTCCAAAATAAAAATAACCAAGTAAAAATGTCAATGTTCAATAATAAAAACTTAACTAAAAACCTATATAATCACACAGCATCAGATTGGGTTAGAGAACAAGCTATTTCTCTCTCAGATTTTACAGCACGTCCTTTTGTACTAGAAATGTGTGAGCCTATTAATCAAATGCAAGTCCTCGATTTAGGCTGTGGTGAAGGGTATTGCAGTCGAGAATTATGCCGACGTGGGGCTGCACAAGTATATGGAATAGACCTTTCTCAAAGCATGATTGAAGCAGCACGCTTGCAAGAATCAAAAGATGCTCTAGGTATTAAATATGAAATAGGATGTGCTACTAATCTCCAACAGTTTGGTAATGGCGAAATAGACTTGGTTGTTGCAGTTTTTTTGTTTAATTATTTGACAACTGCTCAGACCCAAGAATGTATGACAGAAATTGCACGAGTACTTCGTCCTGGTGGTCGATTTGTATTCAGTGTTCCTCATCCATCTTTTCCCTTTATGCGAGAGCCAGCATATCCATTCTATTTTCAAGTTGAAAATAAAGGCTACTTTAGCAAACGAGATCAACAATTCCCCGGTCGTATTTGGAAACGGGATAATTCTTGGCTAAATGTGCAATTGATTCACAAAACTCTGGAAGATTACTTTAATGCTCTGAAGTTTGCCACTTTCAATACGATGCCAATTCTAAAAGAATTACGTGTGACTCCAGAACACGTTGCATTAGATGAAGCATTCTTTAGTCCTTTGCTTGATATACCTCTCCATTTAGCAATACAAGTATCGAAATAAATATTATGTCATCCTTAATAAAACATTCTTTTGGTGAAATCACGCTTAATCATCCTCTATGGAATCATCAGTTCCTGACTCGTTGTAGTACTGGAAATTTATCCCTTACAGATGTACAGATACTAGCTGTGCAGATGTACAAATTTTCTAAGGAATTTAATCGTATTTTAGCCAGTATCTTGTCTTGTTGCCCAGATGACGCTGCTCAGTTAGTCATCTTAGAGAATCTATTTGATGAAATGGGACAAGGAGATATAAGTCAATCTCATCCAGAATTGTTTCGTCGATTTACCCGCGCACTTGGTATTGATGACAGCACTTTAGCAGCACTACCAACTACACCAGAAACTCGTGCTTTAATTGAAACTTACTTAAGGATTCCATATCAATATGGCTACTTAGCCGCCTTAGGTGCAGTCTGTTATGCTTCCGAAGGAATTGTTAGCTCTTTATACACGCAACTATATAAGGGAATTGTCGGAACTGCCCCCTTACCCAAAGAATCCCTGATTTTTTTTGAAGTTCATATTGATGTGGATGATAGTCATGCTGCAAAATTAGCAGCAGTAATTGAACCTCATATCACTATGAGTAATGAGGATATCAATATTAAGGTCAAGCTAGCTATTGTAGAAGCAATGGATGCCCGCGTTCAATTTTTTAATGGAATTGAACGTCAAATTTCTAACTATAATTTCTGTCCTCCTCCTTCACTTCTTTTGAATACATAACTTTAGATAAAGGAAAAGGGTGTAAATACTGATGCATATATACCTAATTATAGCATTAAAATTCAAAAAATGAGTGTTAGTTTTCTCGGATTTAAAGCTATAAATATTAACCGTTGAAAATTTTGTCATTTAAACAACTGCTGTAGTAATTAAATTGACAAATAAGTTGGGTATAAGTTGGAGGAGGCTTCTATGTATGGATTGGTAAATAAGGCGATTCATGATATGGTATGTAATCGCTTTGGTGAAGAAGTTTGGCAAGAAATTAAGCAGAAATCCGAGGTAAATGTAGAAGTTTTCATTAGTATGGAAGGCTATCCTGATGATGTGACTCATAGGTTAGTGAAAGCAGCTAGTATTGTTTTAGGTTTATCTGCTTCAGAGATTATGCAAGCCTTCGGAGAATTTTGGGTGCAATATACATCCGAAGAAGGCTATGGCGAGATGATGGATATGAGTGGGGAGACACTACCTGAGTTTTTAGAAAATCTAGACAATCTTCATGCTCGTGTGGGAGTTAGCTTTCCTAAGCTTCAACCTCCATCGTTTGAGTGTAGCGATATGGAGGAAGATTCTCTAAGTTTACACTATCGCTCTAGCAGAGAGGGGCTAACTCCAATGATTGTTGGCTTGGTCAAGGGTTTGGGAACAAGGTTTGAAACAGAAGTTGATATCACCCAAACTCAGAGTCGAGATGATGGTGCTGAACACGATGAGTTTTTAGTGAAATATAAACCACACTGAGGGCTACAAAAATGGTTCCTCCTCACCTCACTCTTTCGCCAGAATTATTTGCCAGGGCTTTTCCATTCCATTTTGCATTTAATCGTAAGCGAGAAATTTTGCAGGCTGGAGATGTTTTAGAGCGTGTCAGTTCTAGCTCATTAGTTGGCAGTCAAATTGAACAGCATTTTAATATTAATCGTCCAAATATTGCAGTTGATTTTGACACCATTAATAAAAAATCACGCTCTCTTTTTCTTTTGGAATTTATCCATAATGGAATGCATCTCAAGGGTCAAATGATATATCAGCAAGACCAGGAAGTTATCTTTTTTCTAGGCTCTCCTTGGGTAACTGATACAGCCAGCCTAGCTCCTCTTGGCATTAAACTGAAAGATTTTGCAATTCATGACCCAATTACTGATTTTCTCTTTCTATTACAAGCTAAAAATGCTGCTCTAGCTGATACTGAAAAATTAACTACAGAACTCACCCATCAACGTACAGAATTGCAGAGTACGCTAAAAATTAAGGAGCATCTAACTAAAATTGCCCAAATGCAGGCTCAAAAACTGGAACAATCTCTTGAAGAACTCCAGAAAACCCAAGCCCAATTGATTCAGGCTGAAAAAATGTCCAGTTTAGGACAATTAGTTGCAGGAATAGCTCACGAGATTAACAATCCAGTTAACTTCATTTATGGCAATTTAAAATACATTAATGATTATACTAAAGACTTACTAAAGCTCGTGCTTCTTTATCAAAAATTTTATAAAAATCCTGAACCAGAAATTCAAAGTTTTATCAAAGTCATTGATTTAGATTTTGTACTTGACGACTTGCCTAAAATTATAAATTCTATGCAAGTAGGAACCGAACGTATCACAGAAATTGTTTTATCTCTGCGTAACTTTTCTCGTCTTGATGAGGCAGATATGAAAAGGGTTGATATTCATCAAGGTATTGATAGTACATTACTAATTCTACAGAGTCGGCTTAAAGAAAAAGCTGAACATTGTAAAATTGAAGTTGTCAATAATTATGGAAATTTACCTTTAGTCGATTGTTATCCTGGTCAACTAAATCAAGTATTCATGAATATTCTTAGTAATGCAATTGATGCATTAGATAGCCGTAACAGTGAATGTTCTATTACAGAAATTCGAGATAATCCTAATAAAATTACAATTACTACAGAAGTTTTAAAAACAAATTGTATTGCTGTCCGAATTGCTGATAATGGTTTAGGTATGACAGAAGCAGTTAAAAAACGACTGTTTGATCCATTTTTTACAACTAAACCTGTAGGTAAGGGTACAGGCTTGGGTTTATCAATCAGCTATCAGATTGTAGTGGAAAAGCATAAGGGAAAATTAAAGTGTGTATCACAACTCGGTAAGGGTACAGAGTTTTGTATTGAAATACCTTTATCGACAAACGATCAAGCTGCTAATTATTTTCAATCACTCAGTTTGGTTTAATAAATATCCTGACTTTGATATGCTGGTTTTCAGTGAGAGTAGTTGAGATATTTGACCGAAATGCAAATTCAGTTCCGCGAATTTAATCCATTTGATGTATGGATTTGGCTGAAATTTAGCACCATACCTTCGGGGCAGGAAAAGCAATATGTGGAAGAGGTTTTCAATTCCTGGTTTTATCTAGGTAAATTGGGTGCTTTTAATGCCGAAAATCTCCAGGTACAAGAAACAGGAGTTGATCTGAGCTACACGCCTTATGATCCGCAAGGGTATGACAAAAGCTTGCTAGCGCTAATGCACAACATGGGTGAGCTTGAATATGAAGGACAATGGGCGCGTTGCTGGTTTGACTTGGGAACTAGTGATGCGATCGCTTTGGATATTCTCATTAATGCCCTAACACAGCTAAGTGAGGAATATGTAGCTATTGAAGAATTGTACCTGGGCGGCGAAAATGAAGACTGGCCTATCGAAGATAGCGATAGCCGTTCTTACTCTATTTATGACAATTAATTAATTACAAAAATGAACAAACCAGGTGAAATTCGGCTGTTAGCCTTGGGGTTGATTCGAGATGGCGATCGCATCTTTGTTTCTGAAGGCTACGACCCCGTAAAACAAGAAACATTTTATCGCGCTTTGGGTGGTGGGGTTGACTTCGGCGAAACCAGTCGTGCAGCTTTAGAACGAGAATTTCAAGAAGAAATTCAAGCAGATTTAACAAATATTCGCTATTTAGGTTGTATCGAAAACTTGTTTACATTTAATGGTAGACAAGGGCATGAAATTATTCAGCTGTATCAATGTGATTTTGCTGACCCCAAGTTTTACCAATTAGAAAGCTTAATATTTTCTGAGTCAGAAACTCATAAACACAAAGCACTTTGGATAGACATTGCTCGTTTCAAATCTGGGAAGTTTAGATTAGTGCCGGAAGTGTTTTTTGAATACTTGTAAATATTGGGGCAATTTTTTTATAAAAACAATATTACAAGAAGCAAGAGAATTAGTGTTGTGCCTTATATTCACGCAAAACATCTTCGTCGCTAAGTTCGTTGGCATCAAGAACATTGGTGGCAAGAATAAACCTACCAGCCTGTTCTCTGGCAATGGTAATTACAGTTTCTTTGGGTATAATTTCAGCTTGAATTTGGTAAATTAGGGTAGGTTGAGAATCCTTATGGGGCAATACGATATCCTGGGATTTTAGTTGGTATAAATGCATCAATACTGATATTTCCTAACAGTTCTTTGGCAGCAGTTAGGGTTGCAGAAACTCGAGATACCCATTTTAATGAGATCATCATCTGCAAATTATCTTCAGTGTAAAGGGCTGCATCGGCAACAAATAAACCGTCTATTTGCCATTGTTTGTGGAAGTCAGTAATGAGTTTTCCAAACATGGCTGAATCTACTTCATTCCCATCTGCAACTCTTAAATATAAGGGTATATCTCCATCTCCACTACACATCAGGTAAAGGATAAATTGTTTCAAATCTGGTCGATGATCTCTAGAATAACCATATGTAATTGTAATTAATCCTGATTCGGCTTCGGCTTCATCATCAGTATCAGTTTGATAATTTACATGTACAGCAAATGAACTAGAATCCAGGTGGAAGCTGTCCATTTTCACTCCAAATTTACCTGCTGCTGATAGTGCAACTCGGATGAAAATTTCCGTTAATCCTGCATCATACAGTTTGTCTAAAACTCTTCCTAAGCGGTCATCGTTTAAATGTTCTGGTTGTATCCCCTCTCCCAATAAATGTTCGGTCGCAATCCCTTCAAAAAATTTCTCAAATAGATATAGTGGCGCACTGACAAAGCCTAAACCGTTGATAATCATTGCTTTGATCACCTGACCTGCACTGATGATTTCTTGAGGATGAGTTCCAAGTAGTTGGTCAATTTGCTCAACCAAACCCATTTCATCAATAATCCCTGCCACTATGCCCAAGTGATCGATATCTTGTACTTTGATTTGTGATGCTGAAACACTCATTTTTCAAAAATACAACATTTTGCAATTACACCTGCGGAATGTAGTACTTTGTCAAGATAATTTTGCTGGGTTAATGTGAAAAAGTCCAGTTCTTTTCTCCCCCTGCTTTCCCTGCTTCCCCTGCTTCCCCTGCCTGCCTCCACCTGTCATTTTTGGGTTGACAGACCAGTAGGTTTAATTCCTTGTTTCAGCAAACTTTACCGTCCCATAAAATGAATTTCCCGTTGTTAGTGTACTAACAACGGGAAATAATACAATTTTCTGTAAATTATCTAGAGGCGACTTGTGGCCCTGCCCAAACTTCTGTAACTTTTTGACCAAAGGTAATTGGTTGATCTGTATCTGTGGTATTTACTGTCTTACCGTCAGTACCAACTTGTACTAAAGGCCAATTCTCTTCACCTATTTCACCTGCACGAAACAAAACACGATCTGGTTGATTTTTACTCCAACCTAACAACACCGCAATCTTTTCATGTCCATCTTTTTCTTGAGATGGGGCAACAGTATTTGCATGATCTTTGTGACGATCCCAAATTACTGCTTGATCTGTAGCATCACCTGTGTTGAATACCCCTTCAAATTTACGTGCTAAAAAGCGATCGCTTTTTTCTGACCAGCTCACAGGAACTAATACCCCTATTTTACCATTTTTATCGTCTTGTTCTGACAAGGAAACATTTGTGGTTAATAAGGGATCATTTACAGAAGCAGTAGAAGCCATCACCCGCAACTTCTTGGTTTGCTGATCTTCTACAAATAAAACACTAGTAACTCTACTGTTATACATTTCGGGTTTTACTTCCATTTGTACCCTGCTATAAACCGCATACCTTCCATCAGGAGAAATCACAGGCACACTACGGTAATAGCGCACTCCAGAATTACCTTTAGTACCAATAGTTTCCTGAGTTGCTACAATCCATTTCCAAGGAATCGGATGAGGACTTCCTATGGGATCTGCTTGTACTGATTGTTCTTCATCAGGTTGTTCTGTGACAGGTGCTTCCGTTGTAGAGTTTGGTTGTGATTCTGTCAGAATTGGTGCTACTGGCGTAACGTGAACTGCTGCTAATGATTTTGTAACAGGAACTTTTTTTGACAGAGAATTATTTTCTTTTGCCAAAGATTGAATTTTTGCAGCTTTTAATTTTTGTACTAAATTTAATTTATTAACAGGAATCTCTGGAATTGGCGCAAGTTCCACTGCTGCTAATGTATCAGCAGCAGTTAAATTGCTACTTGATACAGAATAATCTTCTACTACCAAAGACTCTATTTTGTTCTCTTGTAATACTGGTACTTCCTCAACACCATCTATTGCCAACCGTGCAGAATTAGATTCTTCAGTTCTAGAGTCAACTTCAGATGGTTTTAATATTTCAGTTAAATCAGGCTGACTGACGGTAGCCATTTCCTGCGGTATGGAGTCAGAGTCTCCAGCTTCAGAAGTAACTTTTGCTACCGATTTTGATTGTTTCGCTGAGGTAGAGTGACCCGATGCTGCAATTAAAGGAGCAATCAGCATCACAACGACAAAATAATTGAGAAATGGTTGAACGCGGAACCATCCTGACAGCAAGAGGGGTTTAAGCATGTGTGGACTCTCTAGAGGGGTGGCTGCTGTATGAGGAGCAATGACTATGCAACAAAAGGGAGGTGATAATTACAGGTATAACAACAAACTCAAATATTTAATGGGATTATTTATTGAAGTTTGTAGATTTTTACAAAAATTCAGTATAACTGTTCATCTATGTACCTATTTTTTACGGGATTTTACGTAAATTATGCAAGCAGAAAGATGATGCAGATTCATTAACTAAATGACTGCATAAAACAGACTTTTGCTGCTCTTACATACTCAACCGCACCAAAACAATCGGCGTTGGTTAAAAAGTATTAAGCATATCGTGTAAAGCACAGATATTAACAGCACAGAATCGAGCAGAATATCCTGAACTGTTGGGAGTGGCGTTAGCAAATGCTAAACCGCAGGAGGTTTCCCTATTTATATCCTGCTACAACAGCACAGACCCTGATAACGGTAGAAGTGAGGCGTTGCTTTAAAAGCTGGGAAAGATGACGCACAACATATAATACTCGAAAAATACCGTTATTATCTATCTTGAGACATAATTTTTTTACAACTTGTTAAGTTGTGAGAACGCAATTCTATTTTATAGCTTTGTCAACAAAGAAAATTTGGCGTTGCATCAATGCGAGATATATTCATTTAACACAAGTATTTCCTTCTGTGAAAGGGATATTTACAGTTGACAAATTGCTTTGAGAACTTGTAGCGATTCAGTAGCACGGGAAGATTCCATAAAATGCAATAATGGCATTAATTGATAGATTGGCAACTCTTTTTGTTGGATATACACAAATTGATAATATTGTCCGTTGGTTACTAATCCCCAAACAGAATTTTGTTGCTGTAAGCTTTTATATATGTATGTCAGTAATTGAGGTAAACCCTCTGAGAAGGCAATGCTACTATTTTTAGATTCAATCAATAATATCCAAAAATAGGCATTAGCTGTTGTATGTTTAGCTTTAATTATAGCTAAAATATCCATCCTACCTTTAATTATTAAATCTTCATCTTCAACTTCAATATCAGCTATGTTTTCTTCTAAACAAATTTATAGAGGATAGCGATAAAATCCAGCTAACCTGAGTAATGGAGCAAGCACAAGAAACTTTATTTGACCTTCAGAAACTTTACCTGCTGTGAGATAGCGCCGAAAATCATCTCTAATTTGTAGAAGTTCTTGCTGTTCTTCTTCTGAGAGAGATGCTAAAGATAATAAAGGAGAAAATGAGTCACTGTAATGTTCTTGAAAGCCGAAAAGACGGTGAACATCATCTAAAGATAAATTACGGGTGTTGAGGATTGTCATTGATTTTTGTTTTATCCTTCTAACAATCGCTGTATGGAAACTGTAATTTCTGGAAATGCCAAAGGGCTGATTTCTCCTATTTTTAGTGTTACTTCAGAGCAATAATCGCCATTTACTGGTTCTCGAAAGATTTTGACTTGTCGATGTTTTAAATCTACAATCCAATATTCTTTAATGGCTGCGGCAGCATAGGCTTTGCGCTTGGCATTCAAATCTTTGCTTAAGCTACTATTAGCGTACTCGATGAGCCAAAAAATATTTTCCGGATAAGGGTGATGGGTGCGATAAATAGCTCGATGCGGTTCAACAATAGCTAAATCGGGTTGTGGTTCAGAACCGCTTTCAGGTAAGGTAATAGGCTTGGCATCTCGCACTAGTGCTTGCTTTCCTAGTAGTTCGCGTAAGTAATCAGCCGTATCAGTGTTGAGTTGGGCGTGTTCTGGCTTTTCTGGAGCCATGTTGATAACTTCTCCATTCAACAGTTCGACATGACGATCAACTAAAAGACCGACTTCGATCATTAGGTGATAGTCTGCTAGACTCCATTTAGCAGTAGTCACTGTCATGGTAAATCTTTCTCAACCCAGCAATTTTTTTATTTTGACATACTTTTATTTGCGCTCTTGCAAGTTTACTGGTTTAGCTGCTTGATCAGGAGCGATCGCTAATTATAAAATTCAATTTTTTAACTGGTAATTGATAATTTTGTAACTATTATTAATTACCAGTTTTTACACTTAACTAACTACTGCCTTTGGTTTTTCCTCTGTAGGTGTCTTCGCTGGTACATAAGGTTTTTCTACACCTTGTGCTAAATATTCAGCTAACTGACTTTCAATTTGATCGCGGACAATTTGACGATATTCTAAGAAATGTTCATTGTGAGCGCAAGAAGAAAGATAATGTTCGGCAACTCCTGGGTTATGCTTAATGATGCTGAACAAGTGATGCCAAAACTTCCAGCGGGTTTCGCGTTTGATTCCTTGTCGCCAAATTACAGTTAGCAGTGCTTTAACAATTATCCACTCTGGCATTTTGAACGGTGCTTTCCAACTTGGCGCACCCATCATCAAAAAACAACGATAGGTGCGATCCAAATATTTGACTGGATCATACAGAGTACAAAAGGCCTCAATATATTCTTTGCCAATATCTTCCAAAGGACGGGTAGGGATGAAGTTCATCAAAGTTGTTTGGTTGATATTGCCATCTTGATTTTCTCGCAGTCTTCCTTCTTTTTTCAAACGATGCCACAGTGCTGTGTTTGGTAGCGCTTGCAACATGGCAAAAGTAGTAGAAGGAATTGCGGCTTGTTCTGCAAAACGCACAATGCGATCGCCTGCACCTGCTTTTTCGCCATCAAACCCGATAATAAATCCTGCCATTGGGCGCAACCCTGCTTTAATAATGGTTTGCACCGCATCAGATAGGGAACTACGGGTATTTTGAAACTTCTTGGTCATTTGCAAACTGTCTTCATCTGGGGTTTCAATTCCCAAAAACACCGCCGCAAAACCAGATTCAACCATCAACTCCATCATTTCTGGATCTTGCGCCAAGTCAACCGAAGCTTCGGTATCAAAGCGGAAGGGATATTGATGTTCTGCCATCCAAACTTTCAACTCTTTCAGCAACAATTTAACATTGCGTTTATTGCCAATAAAGTTGTCATCCACCATGAATACACCGCGCCGCCAACCTAACTTATAAAGGTAATCTAATTCTGCCAATAGCTGTGCTGGGGTTTTGGTACGGGGTTTGCGACCGTAGAGAACAATAATATCGCAAAATTCGCATTGAAAAGGACACCCGCGCGAAAATTGCACCGACATCATGTCGTAGGCATTCAATTCTAATAAATCAAAGCGGGGTACTGGTGTGCTAGTGACATCAGGTTTTTCGGCGGTACGGAAAGTGCCAGATTTTTCTCCCCGTTGAATTGCCTCAACAAACATGGGTAATGTGATTTCCCCTTCATCGAGAATGAGGAAATCTGCACCGACATTTTCTACTTCATGAGGTACAGAGGTCGGGTAAGGACCACCCACTGCCACTAACTTACCGCGTTGCTTAGCTTCTTGAATTTGATCCAGTAAATCTTGTTTTTGGACAATCATTGCGGAGAACATGACTATATCTGCCCATGCCCATTCTGCTTCTGTTGCTGGACGGATGTTGCGATCAACGAGTTTAAATTCCCATTCTTGGGGCAAAATTGCCGCTACTGTTACCAAACCTAAAGGAGGTAACAAAACCTTACGGTCAACTAACTCTAGAATTTTTTCATAAGACCAAAAGGTTTTAGGAAATATTGGATATATCATTAAAACTCGCATATAGTATCAATCCTCACACTCTGATTGTGATCCCACTCTAACGAAAATAAGTACTAGTTGACTTTTTATTAAAGTTGTTATAGTTTACCGTTAATATTTTTGCCTAGCAATTACAGTACAGCAAACTATCCACACTGACTTGATAGTTAAGCTTGGTGTTCCAATTAAATGAGGGATCAAAATTAGTAGCGATCGCTAACTATTAACACATTAATTTACATTTTTACTCAAAAAGATACCTCATTTACTTATTGCTATTCAGGTCAAGGCAAGGTATTCACCGCCTAAAATTCATCCTCTACGAAATTGGTGGGAAGCTGCTTTAACTAATATTTGAAATTCTTTGTTTAATTT
This sequence comes from Halotia branconii CENA392, assembly GCF_029953635.1. NCBI lineage: Bacteria > Bacillati > Cyanobacteriota > Cyanophyceae > Nostocales > Nodulariaceae > Halotia > Halotia branconii. The sequence goes on from NZ_CP124543.1 coordinate 3,565,688, forward strand.
TCAGCGCCTTTAACACCATTGATTTTCAACACATCACTCATGGTTGCACAGTAATTTGGTAAGCAAAAACTAGCAGGATTGATGAAACTTTTATAAGTAAAATGACGATAGTTCATACAAAATCTATCCCAGTCTGCCATTTGAATGCGAAACACAGCGATGATTAAATTAGCTAATCCTAAAGATAAGGGAATGCGAAAGTAAATTTTTTTGCCTAGATAAGAGCAAAGTTGATTTACTGCTTGGTTGACAGTTAAAGGTTCTTGACCCAAAACAAACTGGCGTGGTTCGTGGTCATGGGGAGGATGATTAATCAAATATTGCACTGTGGTAGCAATGTCTCGCCCGTGGATAAAGTGGAAACTACCATCTACCTGTAAAAAGCGAATTAAGTTAACATATTTTGTAACTTCGGAAATACCCGATGTGAGATGAGAATAAGGTTTTTTGTCATCGCCGCCCAAAACTAAAGTCGGAAAAACTGTAGTAATTTTAGGTGCGATCGCTAGTTTCGATTTTAGCTGTAAGCATTCATATTTAGAACGAATATAATCTGTACCTATTTCTCCTGCTTCTTTGAGTGGTTGATTGTCACAACCCAAAACACTAGCAGTAGAAAAATATATTACCTGTTCGCAACGATCTGGATCTAACAGATTGAGTAATTCTAAAGTTTTATTGACATTAATATCAAATGTTTCTTCACCACCCCAAGCTGTTGCTGTCAGAACTGCAATATCAATTGTGGTCAGCAAGTCCGCAAAAAGGTGAATTTTTTGCATATCACCTTGCAAAACGGTGATCCCTGGACGTGCTTGAGTATCAACTTGTAACTTCTTTGGGTTTCTTACCAACAGAAATAGTTCGTGGTTTGTTTGTTGAATTAAGACTTCTGAAATGTAATGACCGACACAGCCACTTGCACCGGTAACTAAAATCCGTTTCTGGTTCATGATGAATGTTTTAAAAGCTAGGAGTTGAGAATTAAGTTAAATGTTCCGCAATAAAAATTTTTCGTACTGTGCAAACCATCACTGCAAAAGATGAAACCTCAGTAAAGCGCCAAAACTCTACATATCTGCTCCACTGCATTATTAAACTTTATCTTGCATCTAACATTTCTTCGATTGTCAAATCAATATCACTTGCGATTTGTCGTAGCAATCTTGATGATACGTCTCGACCTTTATGAAATGGAACTGTTGTACCTCGTCCATCTTCATGACGGAATTGCTTGTGTGAACCTTGGTGACGTATCTCTACAAATCCGATATTCTCAAGAATCCGAACAACTTCTTGAGGCTTGAGAACAGGAATCTGGCTCATGTTCTATCGAATTACAATTTGCTGTGTACCAACAAATTCAGTCTCAAAAGCTAGATTTTCATCTTCTAGCAACATCTCAATAACTTCACGTAAATTCTCATGTAACTCATCCCAGGTTTCACCTTGAGAATGCGCTCCAGGAAAACCAGGAACGTAGCCGACATATAAATTTGTATCAGAGTCGCGTTCAATGATCGCGGTAAAAGTTCTCATAAAAAATTGAATATCAATTATTAACAAAAGCAGGTAAGTAAGGGAGCAGAGTCGAATAAATACTATTTATTATCTCTTATCTACTACCTCTTGCCTCCTGCCGACACTCGCAGACTCGCTACCGCTTCGCTATCTTCCAACTCCTGCTGCATCAAGTTGTTTGGCTGTTTCAAAGAAAAATGCGACATTTTCTTCTGGTGTTTCTGGTAGGACACCGTGACCAAGATTGAGAATATGACCCCAGTTTCCAGCTTTGCGAACGGTATCAAGAATACGATCGCGGATAAATTCCTTGGAACCAAATAACACTCCTGGGTCAAGATTACCTTGCACTTTCACGTGTTTGCCTAATCTCGCCCGTGCATCTGCCATATCTACAGCCCAATCTACGGTGACAATATCTGCACCAGATTGTGCCATTCTCTCTAATACACCTGCACTGCCACTAACCAGCAGAATTAATGGTGTATCGGGGTGGGTTTGCTTGACTTGCTGGAAAACTCGCTTTTGATAAGGCAAAGCAAAAGTATCATAATCTTGAGGACTGAGTTGCCCTGCCCAAGAATCGAACATCTGCACAACTTGAGCGCCGCAATCAATTTGGTAGCGTGTATACACTGCGATCGCATCTGCTAATTTAGTTAATAGCTGATGCAATGTTGTGGGGTCAGAAAATGCCATATTTTTAATGATGGAGTAGGTTTTAGAACCTTTACCTTCCACCGCATAAGCAGCTAATGTCCACGGCGCACCCACGAAACCTAACACTGTTGATTGATTGCCGACTTCTTGACGCAACGCCTGCAAAATTGTCTTGATAAATGGTAAATCTGCTTCTGGTTCTAAGGGACGCAGGCGATCAATTTGTTCTTGAGTGCGAAGGGGCGAGTGAATAATTGGCCCTTTACCTTCGGCAATATCCATCTCAATGCCTAAACCAGGCAATGGGGTGACAATGTCGGAAAATAAAATTACTCCATCTGGTCTGAATGCTCTCCAGGGTTGCAGGGAGACTTCGATCGCTACTTCGGGAATTTCGGAGCGATCGCGGAATGAGGGGTATTTCTCCCTTAAGTCTCGATAGGCTTTCATATATCGTCCTGCTTGTCGCATCATCCATACAGGAGGACGATCTACTACTTCACCACGAGCAGCTCGTAGGAGATGAGGAGCCGTTAACGAAACACCCATTTAATACTTTTTCCTAAGTCATTTTTTTATGCCATTGTTTAGCTTATCATTCTGGGATTACGCTTTTTGCGAAGGCTAACATTAAAAGCATTTAAAGAGGGAACAGGAAACACTTCGGCTTACTTCGACTAAACTCAGTGCATCGCAGGGAAAAAGGGATATGAGGTGTACTGAATTTTTTCAAAATCAAATACCAGTCCAATAGTCGCTACTTAACTTTTTATGCAATCTGACTCTAATAGTCCTAGTCCTGCTCATGTTGCATCTACTAACAGCAATCTCAACTCTAGATTGTTGATCCCGCGATCGCAGCGACGAAGGTTTTTTTTCCAGTTTACCTTCATGACCGTCCTCGGATGGGTTGTGGGTGGCATTACTAGCATCGCTTTAGAAAGAATTATCCTGGCCAGCTTGGCATCTGTGGTTGCTAGTCAGCCGCAAGCGTGGAGCATTGTGATCAGATTGCTCAGTACTATGGTGTTTGCTATAGTTTTCAGTGCAGATCAAGCCATGATCGTACGTCGTTATCTTTCCGGTTGGCGATGGATGCTTGCTACCAGTGCAGGCTGGCTGATTGCTAGCAGCGTAGCCACAGCCTGGATTACCTACATTGCATCTATTGCTGCGTCATTAAGTGAAGCGTTAACTCCTGAAGTCAGTGTCATATTGGGATTTTTGTCAACAATTTCATACATTATTTCTGGAATTTGGTTAGGGCTTTTCCAATGGTTAGTATTGCGGCGTTACACAGCAGGCGCTTGGTGGTGGAATTTTCTGCCCTCCATTTCCTTTTTCTGCATCAGTCTGTTTGTTTGGTTGCTGTCTTTTGGGCAAAATTTGATTCCAGAAATGAATCGGACTGCGATATTGTATTGGAGCGAACAAGGATTTACGGCCGTTATTCTCGGAGTTATACCAGCAATTGGCTTGTGTACTTTGAAAAGAAACTCTCAGCGGCAAACTGAAATTTCTGTGTAGCTAGTTGTTAGGTATTTGTTATAGATTAGAAATTATGAATAAAGACAATGTTTTACAGAAAATCGTAGCGCCCCCTATTGCTGAACAACAGCCTCAAATTTTGGAATTGCATGGCGATCGCCGAGTAGACAACTACTTTTGGATGCGCGATAGCAGCAACCCGAAAGTGATTACCCATCTGCAAGCAGAAAACGCCCACACAGCGGCGATCATGGAGCATACGGAACCGCTACAATTCCAGCTTTACAACGAAATGTTGTCTCGAATTAAAGAAACAGATCTGTCAGTGCCATACCGTAAAGATGAATATTATTATTATTCACGCACTGAATCAGGAAAAGCTTATCAAATTTACTGTCGCAAACAAGGCAGTTTAGATGCTCCCGAAGAAATACTTTTAGATGAAAACGAATTAGCAGCAGGTTATGATTTCTTTGAATTAGGTGTATTCGCAGTCAGTCCTAATCACCAAATCTTAGCGTATTCAATAGATAGGAGTGGTTCTGAGCAATACACACTGTGTTTTCTGGATCTTACTACACATCAGTTATATCCAGAAACTATTCTTGATACTTATTTTTCTTTTGCTTGGGCAAATGATAACAAAACAGGATTTTACACCAAAATTGATGCTGCCAACCGTCCTTATCAACTATTCAGGCACACTTTAGGAACACCACCTACTCAAGATGTGCTAATTTATGAAGAATTGGATGATATTTATCATTTGTATGTTGGCAAAACCCGCAGCCAAGCATATATATTGATGGTTTTACAAAGCAGCATTACTACAGAAGTTCATTATTTAGATGCTAATGATCCCCAAAGCAAGTTTCAGTTAATTCATCCCCGTAAGACAGGAATAGAGTATAACGTCAACCATCACAGTGATTATTTTTATATCGTCACCAACGATGAAGCTATCAACTTTAAATTGGTGAAAACACCTGTAGCTTCGCCAGCAAAAGAGAACTGGCAAACTGTGATTCCCCATCAAGAAGATGTGATGCTCTCAGGGGTGAGTTTGTTTGCTAATCACTTAGTCATTTATGAAAGAAAGGGTGGACTGCAAACTGCCAAAGTGCAAAATCTCCCGACAGGTGAAGAACATAATATTACTTTTCCTGAACCAACATACTCATTTTTTGAAGGTAATAATCCTGAATTTAACACTAAGATTCTTCGTTTTCATTACACATCCTTAATTACTCCCCAGTCTGTCTTCGATTACAACATGGAAACAAGTCAGATGGAGTTGAAAAAACAGACAGAAGTTCTTGGTGGCTATGACAAAACCCAGTATCAAAGTCAGTGGTTGATGGCTACTGCTTTAGATGGGACACAAATTCCCATATCAATTGTGTACAAACAGGAACTGCAAAAAGATGGCAAAAATCCTTTGTTGCTCACAGGATATGGTGCTTATGGTTATTCTTATCCAGCATCGTTTTCATCAACTCAACTTTCACTGCTAGATAGGGGAGTCATATTCGCCATTGCCCATATTCGTGGCGGTGAAGAAATGGGACGCAAGTGGTATGAACAAGGCAAATTTTTGCAGAAAAAGAACACCTTTACAGATTTTATTGCTTGTGCTGAATATTTAATTGCCGAAAAGTGGACAGCAAGCGATCGCCTAGCAATTATGGGTGGTAGTGCAGGTGGTTTATTGATGGGAGCAGTGATCAATCTGCGTCCTGACTTGTTTAAAGTCGTAGTGGCTCATGTGCCTTTTGTAGATGTAGTAACTACAATTCTCGATACTTCTTTACCACTTTCAGCTCAAGAATGGGAAGAATGGGGTAATCCTAACGACAAAGTTTATTACGAATACATGAAATCTTATTCGCCCTACGATAATGTTGAAGCAAAAGATTACCCAGATTTATTGATTACTGCTGGATTAAATGATTCTCGCGTCAAATATTGGGAACCCGCTAAGTGGACAGCCAAACTGCGAGAACTCAAGACAGATCATAATATTCTGTTGCTGAAAACCAACATGGATGCTGGACATAGCGGTGCATCTGGACGTTACGAAAGTTTACGAGAACTAGCTTTTGAGTATGCTTTTATTTTGGATCGTTTAGGTTTAAGGAACTGAACAAATCAAAAAATATCCGAAAATTTCTAGTGATGTGGGTATCTTGCCCACTAATCACTGAATTAGTGTTACCTGAAAAAAATCGCCGTTATGAAAAAAATCAATCGAGTTGCGATTGTTGGCGGAACTCACGGGAATGAATTTACTGGAGCATACCTGATTAAAAAGTTTGAAAAACTTCCCAATCTCATTCAACAACCCAGCTTTGAAACTTTGACATTATTGGGCAATCCTCAAGCTTTTGCCGCAGGTAGGCGTTATATTGACAAAGACTTAAATCGCTGTTTTTTGCATACAAATTTACAAGATATTACACTCTCCAGCTATGAAGATATCCAGGCAAAAGCTATATACGAAATGCTGGTGCAGAAAGGTCAATCACAGGTTGATGTAATTATTGATTTACACAGTACCACTGCAAATATGGGGCTGAGTCTCATGCTAGGTAGTCATCATCCTTTGCTGTTGCAATTGGCAGCTTATCTAAGTTCGATCAATCCTTGGGTGAAAATTTGCTGGACACAACCCGAAAAAGGCAGTAATTTTCTGCGTTCCCTTTGTGAGTTGGGTTTTGTGATTGAAGTAGGGCCTGTAGCGCAAGGTGTTTTAAATGCAGAATGGTTTCAAAAAACAGAAGAACTAATTTACGCCATTTTGGAATTTCTAGAAAGAAGTAACCAAGGTTTAATTTTAGATTTCAATAGTACACTAACACTTTATCAATATTTGGAGACGATTGATTATCCCAGAGATGAACAAGGAGAAATTCAGGCAATGATTCACCCGCAACTTCAGTTTAGAGATTATCAACCACTTAATCCTGGTGATCCCATGTTTTTAACCTTAGATGGTCAGGCGATCGCCTATCAAGGAAAATCAACTGTCTATCCAATTTTTATCAACGAAGCCGCTTACTATGAAAAGGGTGTTGCCATGTATTTAACCCAAAAGCAAATGATGGATTTAGCCGGGAATTTATAATTAAGCGAAGCAACATCAGGCTAGAGGAGGGGCAACAGTTGTAACTCTATAGTAATCCGGTTTGATTCGGTGAATTTATTTGTGTAGGTAGGGAACAGGAAACAGGAAACAGGGAACAGTTAAGAAGGGATAGATATGTACTGAATCGTGTTCAAAAATCAAATAAGAGTCCTATATACTTACTTTATTAACCAGCTAAATAGATCATCTACTGTTAGTTGAAAGTCTTTAGCAAATTGCGGTACTGGTAACTGTGTCCCTGGTTTGTCATAAACAGTAGTCGGTTGATCTGCTAGATAAACAAACACAGATTGTTCAGCTGGATCAATCAGCCATCCCATCCCAGTTCCATGTTAACTCGCAGCCTTGCTTGATGCGATCGCTCTTGGATTTTGGCTAGAAGCATAGACAGTGAAAAAGAAAATACAGTATCTGCCGGACTGGATGATTGGATTGCTTTGGGGGTATTAAACCAAATTAAAAACAAGTGACAACTAACTATTGACAACTGACCCGCGTAGCGTAAACAAAATCTCCATGAGTATTCAACTTTTAAGCGAACATTTGCAAACTATCTATAACCATGCCGAAAGCACGTACCCAGATGAGTGCTGCGGCATAATCCTAGGTTATTTGGGTACTAGCAAAACAGTAGTAGAAGTTATGCCCACAGAAAATGCTTGGATTCAGGAGGCGGCTAACTTTCCCGGCGAAGTACAAAGTCAAGAACGACGATATGCGATCGCCCCCCAAGTCATGTTACAAGTACAAAAAACAGCACGGGACAACTCACTGAATATCATCGGCATTTATCACTCTCATCCTGATTATGCCGCTATACCCTCAGAATGCGATCGCATATATGCTTGGCCAGAATATTCATATATAATAGTTTCCGTTCAAAATAGCAAAGCTGATGATATTCAAAGCTGGAGTCTTGATCAGCATCATCAGTTTCAACCAGAGTTAATTAAAAATATTATTTAAAAACTGCCAAAAAATTATCGTTTTTCGATAGTATTAATACTCCGCGCCGACCCATAGAAACTGCTATGCTCAACCCCAATCTGGATGAAATTCAGTTAACCAAAGACGATTACGAACGCTACTCCCGCCACTTAATTTTGCCAGAAGTGGGACTAGAGGGACAAAAACGCCTCAAAGCTGCTAGTGTATTGTGTATTGGTACAGGTGGATTAGGTTCGCCACTGCTGTTATATCTTGCAGCCGCAGGTATCGGACGCATTGGTATTGTTGATTTTGATGTAGTCGATACTTCCAACCTGCAACGCCAAGTAATTCATGGTACATCCTGGGTAGGTAAACCCAAAATTGAATCAGCAAAACACCGCATTCACGAGATTAATCCCTATTGTCAAGTTGATTTGTACGAAACTCGTCTCAGTTCTGAAAACGCCTTAGATATAATCAAGCCCTACGATGTCGTCGTAGATGGTACTGATAATTTTCCCACTCGATATTTAGTTAACGATGCTTGCGTGTTGCTAGACAAGCCCAACGTCTACGGTTCGATTTTCCGTTTTGAAGGGCAAGCTACAGTATTTAACTACGAAGGTGGTCCGAACTATCGTGACTTGTACCCAGAACCACCACCACCGGGAATGGTTCCATCTTGTGCAGAAGGTGGTGTACTAGGAATTTTGCCGGGAATTATTGGACTCATCCAAGCCACAGAAACAGTTAAAATCGTCATGAAACAGGGTAATACCTTGAGTGGACGATTACTGCTATATGATGCCCTAGCAATGAAATTCCGGGAGTTGAAACTGCGTCCCAATCCTGTCCGCCCAGTCATTGAAAAACTAATAGACTACGAACAATTTTGTGGTATTCCCCAAGCTAAAGCAGAGGAGGCGAAACAGCAAATGGAAATAGCAGAAATGACTGTCACCGAATTGAAACAATTGCTAGATAGCGATGCCAAAGATTTTGTCCTGCTGGATGTCCGCAACCCTCATGAGTATGAGATTGCTAAAATTCCTGGTTCAGTTTTAATCCCCTTACCTGATATTGAAAACGGCGAAGGTGTTGCCAAGGTCAAGGAAATCTTAAATGGTCATCGTTTAATTGCTCATTGTAAAATGGGCGGACGTTCTGCTAAAGCCCTCGGCATCCTCAAAGAAGCTGGTATTGTCGGGACTAATGTCAAAGGCGGAATTACCGCTTGGAGTCGAGAAATTGATCCTGCGGTTCCCGAATATTAATACAACTTACGCGCAAGGATTACGATTTTACGTCATTACGTTCGCTCTTAGCGTTCCCACAGGGTGCAAAGCGTAGACGCATTAGCAGTGAAGCAGCGCAGTCTTGGGGGTTTCCCCCATGAGCGACTGCTGTTAGCGTAGCGGTAGCGAGCTTGCAAGCGTCACCCAGAGGGCTTCTCGTACCCTTAGGCTACCGTGTACACACAAGTCTTTTAGAGTTGCTGTGTAACATCAGGTAGGTTAATTTTTGCAGGTCAGTACAATCGCATTGTTAGTCGAGACATTGGTATTGTCAGCCGATATAATCCCATTGTTAGTTGAGACATTAGTATTGTCAGCCGATACAATCCCATTGTTAGTTGAGACATTAGTATTGTCAGTCGATACAATCGCATTGTCAGTCGAGACATCGGTATTGTCAGTCGATACAATCGCATTGTCAGTCAATGGGGCAGTTTTAGATGACTTGTGTGTACACCGTAGGTACCCTTAGGGGGAAGCAAGCTACGTGTAATGCCTTCGTAAGGATAAGAGTAGTAATCGCAAAGGCTTAGTTTTCGTCACCAGTACGTAAGTCCTAACTAATTCTAAATTGTTTGTATTTCAAGAATTACCAGCCCTAGATTGATTGAAGGGCTGGTTTTTAATAATGTGTTTTGTCAATTCAATACCTTCATCAGTTTTTTAACGCTAACTGAACCATATTGCCTTAACAAACTGAACTGTTGAGGCAAGCTGTTCTTGAGCAAGGAAAGAAGAATACTAGACAATAACTTCCTTTGCTCCATGCTTCAAGAGCTTAAAGGAATCTTTTAATACATCCTAACTTTTGGATGCACTAGTAGACAAAATGGCTATCCTTTGAAAGAATGACCTTACAATCATATATCTTAAAAAAGTTTTTAGAATTTACTGTAAACAACTATGTTGTTTTCGGGTATTCAATAATCTGTTACTCGATCGCAGCACTGATATCGACAATGACAAACTCTCCAAATCCCGAAAACGATCAGGAATCATCCAATCGTCGTCTGTTGCTTCTTCTCTTAGGACGTACCAGTCTGGCTTTAGGTGTGGTTTTACTCATTGGAATTGCAATTGGTGCTTGGTGGGCTAGAAATTACGTATATAAAGATTTAGCACCATTAGTAGAGAAAAACCTTGAGGATTTACTAAGCCGTCCAGTCAAAGTTGGGCAAGTAGAAAGTTTTTCCCTCTCTGGTCTCAGGTTTAGCTCTCTAGCAATACCAGCAACTCCTACAGATGCAGACCAAGTAACAGCAAAAGCATTAGATGTAAAATTCTCTCCTTTGCAAGTCCTCTTCAATAGAAAGCTGGTATTAGATGTCACATTAGTTCAGCCTGATGTCTATATTCAACAGGATAAAGACGGTCGTTGGGTGACAGCTCAGGTAAAATCTGGAGAAGGCAAAGGTTTTATTCAAACCCAATTGCAAACACTGCGGATTCAAAATGGCGATGTAGAATTAATGCCATTTGCCGCACCAACAAAACCAAAAGGTTCAGTAGTATTAGATCAATTCGGTGGTATTGCCCGATTTTCACCTGATAATCAAAAAATTAGTTACGATATTAATGCCCAACCCACCAGGGGAGGCACAGTTAAAATTGTTGGTCAAACACAACCCAAAGCCCAACAAACTAATCTCCAGGTTTCAGTACAAAATTTCCCAGCATCTAATATTAGTCGATTAATTGATTTGCCAGTTGCTTTGCAAGCAGGGCGCTTAAATGCTGATTTAGCTGCTGAAATTCCAGCAAATTTGTCCAAAACAGAAGTTACAGGAACAGCTACAGCTAATCAAGTCACTGCCAAAATTCAAAACATTCCTCAGCAAATTTCTAATTTTAATGGCAGATTTGCATTTCAGGGTCAGACAGTTGCTTTAGAAAACCTCAATACAAATTTTGGCAAAGTTCCGATCGCAGCTAATGGCACAATTAGTAACCAAACAGGTTTTAATGTTTCTGCTCAGATTAAACCAGTTAGTGCAAAAAATATCTTAGATACATTAAAAGTAAAATCTTCAGTCCCAGCGACTGGGGAAGTTAGAGCAGATGTGCGGGTGCAAGGGGCGATTCAACAGCCAATCGTCAGTGGTACAGTAAACAACACAAAACCAATTCAAGTTGACCGCCTGTTATTTCAAACAGTTAATACTGACTTCCGCTTGAATGTAGATAAAACTGCATCAAAAGTTGTAGTTTCCAATTTGAAATTAGTCCCAGCCGCAGGCGGTCAAATTACAGGCGGTGGTCAAGCTACACTGGGAGATCAAAGTAAAGTATTATTTAATGCTCAAGTTGACGGCATTTCCGGGGATATACTAGCACGAAACTACGGTGTAAATTTACCGATCGCAGTTGGCAATGTCTCAGCCAAAGCCCAAGTTTCTGGTTCCCTAAATCAACAACCATTGGCACTTAACATTTCCACTGTACAAGTAACACCGCCTACAGGGGGGCAAATCACAGCCAGCGGTCAAATTCAACTCGCACCCCAAGGACGGGTAGCTTTAGGTATTCAAGCCCAAAATTTACCAGGAAATGCGATCGCTCAAGGTTACAATGTTTCGACTCCGGTTAATATTGGGGGAATATCTGCAAAAGCGACAATTTCTGGTGATCTGGGTACACCATTAAATGTGAATGTTGCTAGAGTGCAGGCAACTCCCGAAGTTGGAGGACAAATTACAGCCAATGGTCAAATTCAACTTGCACCCCAAGGTCGGGTAAATTTGAATATCCAAGCTCAAAATTTACCAGGGGATGCGATCGCTAGAGCATATAATTCTTCACCTAACATTACTATTGGTACTGTTGCGGCTAATGCTCAAGTTTCCGGCACTTTAAACAATTTGCGGACAGTAGCGCAGGTACAAGCACCAGGGGCGACTTATCCCATTCGCGGACAAGCTGTAATTACTCAACAAGGCAAGAGAATTGTTGTACCCAATGCTGTTTTAAATGTGGCAGGTGGGACAATCACAGCTAAAGCTCAAGTAGTACAACAACGCTGGCAAGCTTTTGTCAATGCTCAAAAATTGCAGTTAAGCCGTTTGGCTCAGATACCGCCACAGTTCCAAGGGATTTTAAATAATGCAGCCTTGAATTTGTCAGGCAGCACCACTGCTTTGCAACCCTCAAACATTCAAGCTAGAGGACAAGCTAACTTGAGTGTCGCTGGAGGTGAAGTTAACGTCAGCCAGATTAACCTTAATGATGGTCGCTGGCGAGTGTTAGCCAATCTTGACCAAATTCAACTCAACCGTTTTTCACCACAGTTGCAAGGAAGACTCAATAGTAATGTTCAGTTAGCAGGCACAACGGCATCCTTTGCGCTACCAGATATTCGAGCCAATGCCAAAATTCGAGTTCCCCAAGGGGTAGCACCGCTAGCACAACCACTGACAGCCCAAGTGCAATGGAACGGTAAACAGATTATAGTCCAAAACGCATCTACCCCAGGACTGAATGCAAGTGGAGCGATCGCAGTTCAATTCCCCGAAACTGGTACACCCGAAATTGCTGGCTTGAATTTAGATGTGGTAGCCCAGAATTTCAACCTGCAAAATACTGGCTTTAATGTTCCTGGAGATATTGCTCTAGCAGGGCTACTCGATTTTAATGGACAAATCACAGGCACTCCCGCGGTTCCTAACGCCAGTGGTAATATCCGGCTGCGGAATTTCCAGGTTAGTGACTTGAAATTTGACCCAGTTTTAGCTGGAAACGTTAACTTCCAAGGAGGACAAGGAGGAAGACTGCAACTGGCAGGGACAGAAGATCAAATTGCTCTTAACTTGAATGCCAATTATCGCCCGACTTCATTTTTATTTCGCGCCGATGGAGCAGTCGCCACGGGTAGAACCGAGGGAGATAACTTAATTGTCAATGCTCAAAACTTTCCCATTGCTTTGGCTAGCGGCTTCTTACCTAACAATCAATTGCAACCACTGGGGGGAAAACTATCCGGCAATTTAGCTGTTAATTTAAATAATTATGCCCTAGCTGGAGATGTGGCGATCGCTCAACCTCGTGTTGGCAGAGTTACAGCAGATGCGTTTCGAGGTAACATCAATTATGCCGATGGTGCTGCTAGCTTGGCGAATGGTCAACTGCAAATAGGAGATAGCAATATTGCCTTGAGTGGCAATGTCCAAACCGGAAACGACCCGCAATTTCAAGTGCAAGCTGATTTCGCGCAACTGAGAATCCAAAAACTCTTACAATCCTTTAATATCTTCGATTTTCAAGACCTTGGTGGAGGATTAGAATCTCCAGATTTGGCTGGGGCAAATGTCCTCGACACTGTGCCGATTAATTTGCCTAACGCAGACTTAATCTCACAATTAAAATATTTTTCCCAAATAGAAACATTAACAGCTAGACAACAGCAAGCAGAAGAAGCACAAACAACAGCGGCTTTACCCCCCCTGACAGAACTAATAGGTGCATTAAGTGGAGCAATTCAAGCTAGAGGCTCATTGAAGTCTGGGTTAAATGTCGGTTTTAATTTGCAAGGTGATAATTGGCAATGGGGTAACTATTCTATTAACGAAGTTGTTGCTAATGGCACTTTTGCAGATGGTATCGTCACCCTATCACCATTGCGTGTTGGTATAGATCAAGGATTAGTGGCTTTTTCCGGACAGTTAGGAACTGAGCAATTGTCTGGAAATTTAAGCGTAGCCAGTTTACCCTTGTCACTTGTCCAGCCTTTTATCGAAAAATACCCGATAGATGTCACTGGTGAGGTGAATGCTAACGCCACCTTAGGAGGTAGTTTAGAAGATCCCAATGTTAAGGGAGAAGTAGCGTTAGCAGATGCAACTTTAAACCAACAACCAGTACAAACAGCCCAGGTAAACTTTGACTACGATAATGCGCGGTTGAATTTTGACAGTACTTTGTTGGTGACAGGAAACCAGCCAGTGGCAGTTACAGGTAGCGTACCTGCTCCGTTGCCTTTTGTCACAGCCCAACCAGACAGCAATCAAATTAGTATCAACGCCAGTGTCAATAATGAAGGTTTGGCATTATTAAACTTGTTTACTAACAATCAAGTTGCTTGGGTCGATGGTCAAGGGCAAGTGGATGTCAACGTCCAAGGTACTTTAAATCAGCCAATTGTTAACGGTAATGCCACACTTAATAATGCCACTGTTCGCGCTCAAGCCTTATCTGAACCTCTAACGAATATCACAGGGACACTGCAATTTAATGGCAATACGCTCAATGTTCCAGGTCTTCAAGCTAATTATAATCAAGGGCAAATCAGCGCATCAGGAATCCTGCCGGTTTTTTCTCCTCAACCAGGCATATCAAATCCTTTCAGAGTATCAATTGCAGACAAATTAGATTTTAAACTGCCAGAATTGTATGAAGGCGATGTTAGCGGTGATGTTGTTATTCAAGGAACAGCACTCAAACCGCAAATTGGCGGAGAAATTACGCTGAGTGATGGTCGTGTCATTATTGGAAGTTCGGCTACTGCTGGCTCAAATCCAGGCGCGACAACAGAAGGTAATAATAGTGCAGGAACTAAAGCAATAGCTAGTACTAGTGCTACCACGTCATCTGGTTCAAATCTAGCTGCGACAACAGAAGGTAATAACGGTGCAGGAACTAAAGCAGTCGCTAACACTAGTCCCACCACTTCATCCAAGTTACCTATTAGCTTTAACGATTTACGGATCATCTTAGGCGACGATGTGAATGTTACCACTACATCTCTACTAGACTCCGTACCAGGAGGAGCCTTGTTTAGCCAGCCTATAGTCAGCTTTCAAACAAAAGGCGACTTAACTCTTAACGGAACTTTAGCCAATCCTCGCCCTCAAGGAGTCATTAATTTAACAGGAGGACGAATCAGCTTATTTTCAACTGAGTTTACCTTGGCAAGAGGCTATGAACAAACTGCCACATTTACTCCTAGTGAAAGACTTGACCCTATCTTAGATGTTCGACTGGTGGCAATTGTACCTGAAGCATCGGCAGTAGGTAATCGAATTTTGGAATCACCTTTTTCTTCGGAAGTCAGTGACGTTCAGGCCACCAGTTTTGGGACTTTACGTACTGTTCGAGTTCAAGCCAGCGTCAACGGGCCAGCTAGTGAATTAAATGAAAATTTGGAATTGACGAGTGAACCTCGCCGTAGTGAATCAGAAATTGTAGCTCTCTTGGGTGGCTCTATTCTCGGTGGTTTTGGTCAAACAGACGCTACACAAGGGCTGACTAATTTTGCTGGCTCTACTATTTTAGGTGGTTTACAAGGAACCATCACTGCTGTAGGACAAGCGATTGGTTTTAGTGAATTTCGGATATTTCCTACTCCTGTCACTAGTGAATCATCTACAGCCTCGATTCTTGATTTATCGGCAGAGGGTGTGTTTAATATCAATAGAAATTTCTCTGCTTCTTTATCGCGGCCTTTGTCTAATGATGGGTCTCTCCGTTACAATCTGCTTTATCGACTCAACGACCAAATTTTACTCCGAGGCTTAACTAATTTGGGAGATGAAAATCAATTACTTTTTGAATATGAAAGCCGATTCTAATGTATTGATGGTGATTAGATCCCCGACTTCTTGAAGAAGTCGGGGATCTCGCAGCTCTTATATTTTTAGCTTTCTGATCTAAAAACCCCCGACATAGCTAGTCGGGGGAGAACACATTAGCCTTTGTAATTTTTAAAATCTCTGCCTGAGATTGCTCTTCTAAAAGTTGTAGCCAATCCCTAGTGAAAGACCGACATCAGTTTCATCCATAAAGGCTGCATTCACAGCACCGTTGATTGTAAAGCGAGAACTTAAAGGAAAATCTACACCGCCAGTTAATAA
Source organism: Halotia branconii CENA392 (assembly GCF_029953635.1). Classification (NCBI taxonomy): domain Bacteria; kingdom Bacillati; phylum Cyanobacteriota; class Cyanophyceae; order Nostocales; family Nodulariaceae; genus Halotia; species Halotia branconii. The sequence goes on from NZ_CP124543.1 coordinate 3,581,569, forward strand.
GAAGCCTAAATCAGCGTCATCGTTAGTGTCAATAGCTACACCAGCACCTACATAAGGAGATATAGAAAATGTTTGTTCGCCCAAAGCATCTACTGAACGTGGGGCAAAATCGAAAGTAACGGGAACTAAAACTATTGTCTCATCGCCAAACACTGCTGATGGCCGTACTGATATTGTACGTGTCAAACCAACTTTGCTAATCACTGCAATGTTAGTTTCGCCCAGAGCTGAATCGCCGCTTAAGCCAATATTACCAGCTACACCGATATAACTAGAACCACCACGAGTAGATCTACCTGGAGTCACATCATTGGGATTTTGTCCTTGAGTAGTTCCATCTTGTGACTGGCCAGCGTTTAGATTAGGTGGTACAAGAACTTGGTTAATTGGATAGATCACACCATTAGCAGCTGAAACACCCGGTTGCAGAACTCTAGCATCATTGACCGAAATTTGATTAGTAGCACTATCAACTTTAATATTGACAGATGAATCCTCGAAGGTTTTTACTTCTCCACCTGAAAGTTGAGTAGAAGTCAGTTCACCAGGAATAACGTGATATCTCAAGATCTTAATTAATAACTCTCTATTCTCTGGCTGCTGTAACTGCTGTAGCGTGCTAGGTGGTAAAGCTGCAAATGCTTCATCAGTGGGAGCAAACACTGTGTAAGGTCCTGGCTGTTGCAGAATATCTGTTAAACCTGCTGTCTTTAATAAAGAAGTCAAGGTTGTAAAGGAACTACTAGATGCAGCTAGGGAAACAATATCATTAGTATTTTGAGTGCTGCCACCTGCAACTATATAATTAGCAGCCGCAAGATTACTGGCAATGGGCTGTACCTGTCCTTGTTTAACCAAAGCTTGATACAAAATTGCTGCCGCTTCGGCACGAGTTAGAGGAGTTTGGGGGTTGAGTTGTTTAACGTCGGGATAATTGACAACTATATTAGATTGTGTCGCTGTTGCTACATCATTAACAGCATAGTTGGGGATGGCAGAGGCATCTGTGTAGTAAGTGTTAACATCAACTGGAGTGCCGCTGCTAGTTAAATTTAAACCACTTCTGAGAGCGACGATCGCCTGAACTTTAGGAATTTGCTGATTTGGCAAAAACACGTTTCCAGGATAACCTGCCATAAATCCAGTTTCGTAAGCTTTTTGGATGGCAGAGGTTGCCCAGTAATTACTAGGAACATCACTAAAACCACCTGAACTTAATTGACGCACCGCAGGTTGGTTAAAAGCTTTTTGAATCATCGCTGCAAATTCAGCACGACTCACAGATTGATTAGGCTTAAAGGAATTATCAGGAAAGCCAGCAATGATGTTTCTTTGGGCTAAAGCCTGAATAAACGGATATGCCCAATAATCTGCACTAACATCATAAAAATTAGGAGCAGCAGTTGGCGATGGTGTTGTAGATGGTGTTTCAGTCGGTGTTTCAGTCGGTGTTTCAGTTGGTACAGGAGTTTGGGCTGATGCTAAATTAGCGATCGCTAAAGGACTAACTGTAGCTGCTGTCAGTCCTAGAGCTAGCAAAGTTGTTCTTGCTGACGACAATTGAAATAAACTACCCATGTAAATCTCCTCACAAAAAAATTAGAGTAATTTTTAACTAAAGTGATTTCCTCTGGGAGGAAACTGCGTTCAGTCATGCTAAGTAGTGCAAACAAAAAAAATTTGCTTTACCTGGACATCAATAAGATTATTGAATTAGGCAAATATGATTGTGTCTGGTGATTATGACATCTGCTAATATTCAAGAGAGAAAATTAAGCATATATTGATGATATTTTCCAATTTTCATCCTAATTACACAACTAGCTAAAGACCAAAATTGTCAAAAAAAATTTCTATCCTTAGATAGATGAGCAGAATAAATAATTTAGAAAATCACGCTCAAAAATTTTCTGCATCTTTAATTAAAACTTGACAATTTTTTAGCTAAGTTGATGTCCAATACAATTATTTGGTTGTAATTTTACTAATATCTTTAGTTCTGAGCCTCCTAGTAATTATTTTGATTGATGCTAACCATTTGGCTAATCCTAAACTAAATTATCAAGTCTCAGATTACGGCTGTGACATCACATTTGCTAAATGAGAGAGCAATTTAGAAAATCGTTTTTAATTTTACATTAAATTTGTAGTATTTTTGCAATCCTACCTAGGATAGAATTTTGTTAAAATATGTATTTTTTATTTTTTATATGTAGAAAAAACAGACTTCGATAAATTTTTCAGATTCATTCGGTATCAGATGCTTGTGTTGCTAAATAGGCTAACTTCATGTCCGATTTGATGAATAAAAAACTCCACCCACGAGGGGATAGAATTTTTGGGCATGGGGAATCGGGCATAGGGCATGGGGAAGAAGTGATCAGTTATCACTGATAATTGATGACTGATTTAAATACCCACGTTAGCGAAGCAAGACGAAGTCCGGGGATGGAGTTTCTCGTCGCTTGTAATGAATATTCTTATATAGGTGTTTAGTATTGCAGAGGGGCAGGGAAGACAAAAAGACAAGGAAAGACGCTACGCGCTAAACGTAGCTATGCCGCAGGCTTTACGGGGGAGAGGTTTTCAACCTTATTCTTTTGATCAACAATAGAAATGCTACAAATGCTATAAAAGACGTGTTTTTCTGATTACAAAATTAATATAATGCTCTTACTATGAGCATTTACCAATCCTTGAAAAAATCTTATAGAAAAAGCCGCGATCGTAACAATGACTGGCGGTTATTTCTGCGTTTAGTACCTTATATCCGTCATAGCCAAGGAATACTAGTATTAGTAATGGTTTTACTGGTGCTGGTAGCCGTAGCTAATGCTGTACAGCCGCTGCTAATTGGACAGATTATTTCTTTAATTCGCAATGAACCAAGTGCCTACGAGTTTCTAAGGAATCGCCCCTTGGGGCAAGGGTTAAACATTCTTTTAGGGTTGCTAGTCGTTGCAATTACTACACGACTGATAGTAACAGGTCTTCAGGGTTATCTACTACAGAAGCTAGGGCAACAAATTACAGCTGCAATTCGTCGGGACTTATTTCATCACGTAACATCTCTAGCAGTGCGTTTTTTTGATCGCACACCCGTAGGTAAGTTAATTACTCGACTGACTAGTGATGTGGAAGTATTGGGAGATGTCTTTTCTACTGGGGCGATTGGGATTGTATCCAATATATTTTCTATGTTAGTTATCATTGGCGTGATGGTTTCTATCCAATGGCAACTTGCTTGCTTGCTATTAGTGATACTTTTACCCATCACCTCAATGATTATTTACTTTCAGCAGCAGTATCGCCAAGCCAACTACAAAGCACGAGAAGAACTTTCGATTTTAAACTCCCAGCTACAAGAAAATGTGGTTGGCATGAATGTAGTGCAGTTGTTCCGGCGAGAAAAATTTAATGCCCAAATGTTTCGCGACAGCAACGAACGCTACACCCAGCAAGTAGATCAAACCATTTTTTATGATTCAGCTGTTTCTGCAACCCTTGAATGGATTGGCTTAGTAGCTATTGCAGGTGTGCTTTGGTTGGGTGGTTGGTTACTGTTGGGAAATAATCTCACCTTTGGGACTTTATCAGCATTTGTTTTATATGCTCAAAGATTATTTGATCCTCTCAAAGATTTTGCTGAAAAATTTACTGTCATTCAAGCTGGGTTTACTGCTATAGAACGTGTTAGCGATATTTTAGATGAACCAATAGAAATCCGCGATCGCCCTACTGTCAATACACGTTTTTCGATGTTTGATGCTAAATTCGGCTACATTGACGAAATTGCTGCTGATTTAGAATCCGAAAATTTTCAAACTACGCCGGAATTAGGCGAAATCCGCTTTGAACATGTCTGGTTTGCCTACAAAGATGACGATTATGTCATTAAAGATTTAGACTTTGTGATTCATCCTGGTGAAAAAGTGGCATTAGTAGGCCCTACTGGTGCAGGTAAAAGTTCAATCATTCGTCTTTTGTGTCGCCTTTATGAACCCACTCAAGGGCGGATTTTAGTTGATGGCGTAGATATTAGAGAACTACCCCAAGCAGAACTGCGACGCTATTTAGCGGTGATTTTACAAGAAGGCTTTTTATTTGCTGGGGATGTTAAGAGTAATATTACTTTAGGCGATCGCTACACATTGGAAGAAATTGAAGAAGCTGCCCAAAAAACAAATGTTGCTCAATTCATTGAACAACTACCCCTAGGATATGATACTCAATTAAGAGAAAGAGGTACAAATATTTCTAGTGGCGAAAAACAACTGTTAGCCTTTGCCCGTGCAGCCATTCGCAATCCGCAAATATTGATATTAGATGAAGCAACCGCTAGTTTAGATGTAGGCACAGAAGCCTTAATTCAAGAAGCCTTAAACCAACTTTTAGTTAAACGTACTGCGATTATTATCGCTCACCGTTTGTCTACAATTCGCAATGTAGACCGGATTTTTGTGTTGAAGCGAGGTGAATTAATCGAACAGGGAAGCCATGACGAATTATTGCAACAAGGAGGAATGTATGCCACTTTACACAACTTGCAAATGTTAGGAACTTAGTGAATTTAATAATTTGATGCTTTCTGTTTTTTTACTCTAAAATAAAGAAAGTTTTTCACTAAAAACCTGAAAAGTTCGCTTTCAATGTAAATCATTTGCTAGGAATATCAATATAAACCTAGAAACCCACATAAAATCTGAGTTGTTTAATTACGAATTTGGTAGATGATAACCCTTTTCTTTCACTAAATCATATACTATAAGTTACGATTTTATGAGAGACAAGCCAGAAACTATCTACAGCATATTTGACAAATACAGATTTTTTTGTTGCCTTGCAAGAACTTTTTACTTGTAGAGTCTTTGTTTCATCTTTGACAAGTTTAGCTTGGTAAGTGTAAAGAGAGCCAGCTTTGTCTTCAAAAGTTAGTTCACCTAAAATAGTGTTGTTATCTAAACTTTGCTCAATAATTTTACCTGCCACTTGATAATTGAACCAATTCCATCCGTTTTTCAAAATGAGTTCTCTTTCTAAAATCTGAATCGCTGGAGGTAAAATTCCCCAGCCTCGATAGATTTTATTGAAACATTGAATATCACCAGTACGCGTCAAAATTGACCGGAATGACTCTTGTTCAAGCAGACCATAATATCTTCCTTCTGGTAAATCTATAGCTGTTGGTGCAAATCGATGTCCACCAAAATGACTGGATTGCCAAACCCGAATATTATCCAAGTGCAAATCAGAGATAGCAGCTTTAGCATAAAAATAAAAAGGATTACCATATCTAGCACAGCACTGATCATAGCTACCGTGGGTACACACTAAAATGTCTCTAGTTTTACTTGTTGCTATTTCATATTTAGGTGTTTTTCCCCGTAAATATTTTTTAATTACTTCGGCTACTTGTTCAATATTTGGTACTTGAAACTCTTGCTGACGATATCCGTGGCTTAAACCTGTTTGCCTTTGATAAATCAACAAAGTTGTATGATCTGACTTATGTGATAAATCATTAGCAATTAACAGAAATCTAATTGGCAATTTAGCACGATTTACCTCTTCTACCAAAATCTGCAAGTTTTTTGGTATCCATTTAGAATTAAAAGCTTCTGACATCCACGGTGGAGGACATTCAATTAAAATATAAGTTTGATAATTAATTGCACTACCAATAACATCTTCTCCTACCTTTCGGGCATAATCAGAACAAAAAAAAGTATTCATTGATCGTACTCATTAGATATATATTCAGAACAAAGGGTACAATAAACTAAAACTGTGTTTTGTGTTACATTCTCCTTGACTTAAAAAGAACGAAAAAAACTAATCTACATTTACTAGTTAATGCCAAGTAGCCACTTTATAACATCATTTTTCCTAAACATCTTTGCCATTAATAAAATCTCTACAATATAGCTGAACAAACTTCAAAGAAAAAGGTGTCCTTGTTCAATCCCTTGAATTGATAGAAATTTATTCTCCCTCCTTAATGATAATATTTATCATTTGAGATTGGTAAAGATTTTATGTATGTTTACGTTTTGTAATATAGTTCTTATATATGCATAGTTACTGAGAACCAATGCTACAGTTGGAAAAAACTATAGGACTAGTAATAGCAGTCCTTAATCATTCGTAAAACTCTTTTTCTCTTTCTTCGTGTCCTTTGCGCCCTAACGTGCGGCTTCCGCCTTATACCGTTTCACTTTAAAGTTGATACATTTGGGCAAGCAGGGGAGGCAGGGGGCAGGGAGCAGGGGAGGCAGAGGAAGCAGGGGAGGCAGGGGAAGCAGAGGGCAGGGGGAGTAAGAAAAGTAATTTGTATCAATAATTTCGTGAAATAGTATTAGCGGTATGCGGTTCGTTAAAAAGAATATTTTTCACAACTGGGATAGGATTGCTATACTTACTTAGTGTCTTAGTGACAAAAAAACCGGAATCACTAAGACACTTAAGTATGTTTAGGTCAAGTCAATTGTCAACTTATAGATGATATCTATTCTCCATATTGACCACCTGTTACCTTACCTCGAAAAACAATGTATTGGTAGAGGTTGTAAAACAGCATTATTGGGATAAGAAAGCCAATAAAGATAATCATGATTACTAGAGAACTAGGATCAGCAGCAGCTTCATAGATAGTGATCTTAGTGGGAATAATGTAGGGAAAGACAACCAATCCTAAGCCCAAAAACGTCAACACAAACAGCAAAATTGTCCAGACGAAAGGCGCTCTTTCTTCTTGGCGATTGAGACTTTGCAAAAGTTGCCAAATTAACCATACTCCCAAGATAGGAATGACAGCAAAGATGTAAACTAAAGGCTGTTGAAACAAACGCGATCGCGCACTTTCATAAATAATTGGTGTTGTAATCGTGATAAAAACAGCACCAATCAAAGTTGTCCAAGCGGCAAGTTTAGCAGTTTTGTAATGAGTTACCTGCAATTCCCCGGTGGTTTTCCACACCAGATAGGTAGAACCAATTAGCACATAAGCTTGAATTAACGTCAAAGCCACCAACGTCGAGGGAATACTCAGCCAATCCCAAGTTGTACCAATAAAGTGTCCCGTTTCATCAACCGCAATACCTTTGAGTACAGCACCAAGGGCAAATCCTTGACCGAGTGCAGCTAAAAAACTGCCAGCACCAAAAGCGAAATTCCAAAAGAATTTGCGGGTAGATAGCTCCCGAAATTCAAATGCTACAGCCCGAAAAATAAACCCAAACACCATCGTTAAAATCGGGATGTATAAAGCAGTCAAAATCGTGCCGTAAGCTAAGGGAAATGCACCAAATAAACCTCCTCCCATCAGTACCAGCCAAGTTTCATTAGCATCCCAGATGTTGCTTAAGCTGGTCATTAAGATGCCCCGGCGTTCATCATCAGAGGAGGTAAGAGACAATATCCCTACCCCCAAGTCAAACCCGTCTAACATTACGTACAGGAATAAGAACAGAGCTAAAACTACAAACCATACTTGGGGGAGAAAATAGCTGAGCGTCTCCATACAATCTCCTACTCTTGTGCTTCTACAGGACGTTCATCGGGAACAAACTCTCCAGGGGTAGTTTCCACGGCTGGTTTGTCTACTTCCATTCCTGGTATTGGTAGGTTTAAATTGGGGCCTCTACGGATAATGCGACTACCAAAGTACAAAACCGCAACAAATAAAATGCTGTAGACTGTGGCAAAGCCAGTCAGCGAGACTAAGACATTGCTAGCAGGGATATGAGATGCAGCGTCAACTGTACGAATTTGTCCGTAGAGAGTCCAAGGCTGTCTGCCTACACAGCGGACAATCCAACCAGACTCTACAGCGATGTATCCCAAAGGAGCCGCTAAAATCCAGCCGCGCATTAACCACTTTTGCTGAGCAATATTTTCGGCTGAGAGCTTACCCCGCAACCATTGCAATGTACTCAATAGCATTAAGCCAGCAAAGAAAAAGCCGATAGCAATCATGGTACGGAAAGCGTAGTAAATCAAACCAACCATGTGCGGACGATCCTCTGGTTGCCATTCTTTCAAGCCGCGTAGTGGTTCCGAAAGATTCTTTTTAAATTCCAGAATGTACCCTAATGCATTAGGTACGGTGATTTCCCAATCGTTTTTCTGAGCTTTTTCGTTGGGTATAGCTAAAAGACTCCAATCCGCAGGTTTGCCAGCAGGTGAAGATTCCCACTGAGCCTCCATTGCAGCGAGTTTTGTTGGTTGATAATGAAAAACTTGTTCGCCGCTTAAATGCCCGATGTATATTTGTAACGGAGCAACTGCGATCGCAGCTGCCAAAGCAATCTTCAAAGACTTAGCAAAAAACGCCTGATGGCGGTCTTTTAGCACATACCAAGCACTAATTCCACCAATCACAAACAAAGAAGTCTCCAATGTGGCAAAGAACATGTGCAGCACACTGTTGACCATGAAGGGATTTAAAATTGCCTGAAAGTAATCGTGGACAATAAATTTACCATTAACCATTTCTCCACCTGCGGGAGTTTGCATCCAGGAATTTGCTGTTAAAATCCACAGGGTTGATAAGTTAGCTCCTACAGCCACCAAAATGGTCGCAAGATAGTGAATGGCAGGGTTGACACGTTCCCAGCCAAATAACATAATTCCTAAAAATGCAGCTTCTAGCATGAATGCCCAAGAAGCTTCAAAGCCAATCACACTACCAAAAAAGTTCCCTGCTGCCTCAGAAAAAGGGGCCCAATTAGTCCCAAATTGAAATTCCATTGGGATACCTGTTGCTACACCAATCCCAAAGTTCAGAACGTAGAACTTAGACCAAAAGCGGGCATGAAGATAATAATCTGGATTACGAGTTTTCAGCCATACTCCCTCGACGATTACTAAATAAATCCCCATCCCTGTAGTCAGGACAGGCCAAAGCATGTGAAATATCGCAGTCAAAGCAAATTGCATCCGTGATAGCACCACAGAATCGGATAAAAATTCCACGAATTTTCCCCATTAGTTAGCCACACTTAACAGGATAGACTCATACTCTGTAGAGTCAACCTCAAAGGGGCAGCACTTCAACTACGCGGTAGTTGAATCTCGACTTCGCGGCAGTTGAGCGTAGTCGAAACTCAATTGCCGCGCAGCGCCGCACTGAGCCTGTCGAAGTGTCGAAACTCAGTGACCAAAGTTGAGGAGCTAGTTTGTTGCAGTGAGTCTAGCAATGCGTAAAGCTTAGCTATGCCGCAGGCTTTACGGGGGCGAGGTTTTCAACCTTATTGTTTTGATAAATATGCAATGATTTGTTCTATGCAGCGATCGCTTCTACTACTCTGTCAAGATAATTTTGCTGGGTTAATGTGAAAAAGTCCACTTCTTTTCTCCCCCTACTTCCCCTGCTTCCCCTGCTTCCCCTGCCTGCCTCCACCTGTTATTTTTGGGTTGACAGACCACTACTGGCTGACGCAACATTTGAGTAATTATATCAGCAGGGACAGGGCGACTAAAGTAAAATCCCTGACCTTCGTCACAGCCGCGCATTTGCAAATATTCCAGTTGTTCTTGAGTTTCTACGCCTTCGGCTGTGATGTTTAATCGCAAACTCTTGGCTAAGGCAATAATCGCATCGGTGACAGCGGCGCTATCAGGATTAGTCATTACGTCTTGCACAAATGATCGATCAATTTTTAACATGTTGACAGGAAAACGTTTCAAGTAGTTCAAAGAAGAATAGCCAGTACCGAAGTCATCCAAAGCCAGGGATATACCTAGTTCTCGCAATTGTTTTAGAGTTTTCATAGAGCGCTCAATGTCAGCCATTAAAAAGCTTTCAGTTACTTCTAATTCCAGATTCGATGCTTCTAGTTCTGTTTCTTGCAGAATTTGGCTGATTATCTCTACTAAATTGGGTAGTTCAAACTGTCGAGCTGATAAGTTTACCGAAATGCGAATTGGGGAAAATCCTGCCAGTTGCCAAGCACGGTTTTGGGCGCAAGCAGTTCGCAAAACCCATTCACCTATGGGTACAATTAAATTATTAGCTTCGGCAATGGGAATAAACTTTGTAGGAGAAACTAAGCCTAAAGTTGGATGTTGCCAACGAACTAACGCTTCCATCGCCATTATTTGTTTGCTGTGTAAATCAATTAGGGGTTGATAATAAACCAGCATTTCGTTACGTTCAAGTGCCCCATGTAATTCATTTTCTAAAGTTAGTCGCTGCCGTAATTGAGCATTAATTTCTGGTGAATAAAACTGGAATTGGTTACGTCCCTGCCGTTTGGCTTGATACAATGCTATGTGAGCTTGTTGTAATAGTTGATCCACACAATTTGGAGCTTCGCAGCCATTGATTGTAATACCGATACTAACTGTAATATGAATCGAGTTGCCTGCTATCAAAAAGGGTTTTGCCAGGGTAGTTAGTAGCAGTTGAGATAACTTGATTATACTTTCAAAAGAATGAATCTCGATTTGAGCGATCGCAAATTCATCTTTACCCAAATGAGCCAAAATATCTGTTTGAGCTATGCAGGTTGTCAAACGTTGGCCAACTGCTCTTAACAATAAATTAGTTTGTTCATGTTCCAACGTATGACTCATAGCCGTGAAATCATCGATACCCAATAAAAAAACTGCTACAAGCCCTTGATGGTTTGGAGGTTGAGATAAGGTATTATTAAGGCGATCGCCAAACAAATCTCGATTGGGTAAACCAGTCAAATCATCATAGTTAGTGATGTAGTGAATTAGCTCATCCAGTTTGTGCAAAGTTTGTGAAGTATCTGCCATCAATGTCCCTGCTTCATCGGCAAACTGTATAGGTAGTTCAGGTAATGTTTTGGTGTTTAGATAATTTTGTAGAGCAGCAGATGTCAAAATAACTGGGGCGAGAAGATGGCGGAGTGCATAAAGAGTAGCTGCCGTACCCGCTAACGTAGCAAACAAAGCAATAATCAAAACTTGTGCTGCCATCTCCAAAGAATAAGAATTGGAGATGACGAAACTAAAAAGTAAAGTCAAAAGTGGTACATGCGTTCCTAAAAATGCCACCAACATAATTTTGGCGGTATAACTTTTCTTGAGTACTCTCAAATGAGCTAAGGACGAGTACAGGAAAAGTCTGTGATTTAACTTCATAGATTCTGAGCAAGATTTAGCAAATTGGTTGTGAAATACCCTGATAAAAAGATGTTTTTAATTCACAAACTATGGCACTCAACTCTAATAGATTGTGAATCTAAATCAGGTTATATGTTATGTTTCCCAATATTGCTTTCTACTTAATCAATATTTAGATGTATTTTCAATAAAGCTGATTAAATAGTTGTTTTTTTATGAAGATACAAATTTTTAATCACGAACCGCCCTACGGATTTAGTAATGATGCAAAAAAATTGTAGGTTTGGTTGACGTAAGGAAACCAAACCTACGCCTGATAACTTCTTCTCCATGCCTCATTCTTACTTGCCCTGATTTTAGCCTGAGCGCAGCCTCTGGTAGAGAAGAGATCCCCTATGTCTATGCCCAAAAACTTCACCCACAAGAGGATGGAGTTTTGTATAATAGCTACTTAACGAGAGAATTTAAACGTTTGTAGCGCTTATTTTGTATTGACCAATATCTACAAACTTCTGTGACAAGTTCTATTTCTTCTTTCGTCAGCAGTTCATCCGGTTTCCCAGATGCTAAAATCTTAGCTGCTTTCGCTGCTTTTTCGTATTCCACACCGTACTTAACTAATTGTGTATGAAATATCCTCTCTTTTTCTGCCGCTGTTGTTGAAAACTTACGTTGCATAAATAGACAAAGATGAAAATGTTTTGAGTTACATGCATAAAAAATGTATTTATAATATTAAGTCTCACAAAACTTAAAGTTAATCACGTCTATCTAGAGACACATAAGCAAATATACTTAATATTTTCTTTATAAATCAGGACTTACGTTTAAGCTCATCCCACCCCCACGAGGGGCGGGATTTTGTATCAGTGGTCAGCGGTTAGTGGTCAGTTGTCAGTTGTCAGTCGTGTTTTTTCTTCTTGCCCTCTGCCCCATGCCCCATGCCCAAAAACTTCTTCAAGATTCAATAATTCCTCCACCCAACACTTTATCGCCGTCGTACCACACGGCGGCTTGTCCGGGGGTAATGCTAAATTGAGGTTCATCAAATACCAAACGGACGCGGGAGTTTTCTAAGGGGATTACTGTTACGGGTTCGGGGTGAGAACGATAACGGATTTGTACTTCCGCACGAATGGGGGTAGAAGGTTCCACAATAGAAACCCAATTTACCCGATTTACTGTGCATTCCGGCTGAGTTACTTTAGTGCGATCGCCTACAATCACTTTATTATTCACTGCATCTAATTCAATTACATACAGCGGTTCGGGTGCTGCTATACCCAAGCCTTTACGTTGTCCAATGGTGTAGTGATGCACACCATCATGTTGCCCCAAAATTTTGCCTGTGGTATCGACAATGTCACCTTGCTTGGGAGCAAGATATTTATCTAGAAATGCTCGCATGGAACCGTTGCTTTCCACTAAGCACAAATCTTGACTTTCTGGCTTATCGGCAGTTTTAAGTCCATATTCAGCGGCGACGCGGCGGGTGTCGGTTTTTTGTAATTCACCTAGAGGAAATACGGTTGCTGCCAGTAATTCTTGAGACAAATCGTAAAGAAAATAAGACTGGTCTTTATTTCGGTCAACAGCCCTTAATAGCTGATAGCGTTCAGTAACTTCGTCATAGTTAATTTGAGCATAATGACCAGTGGCAATGCGATCGCATCCCAATTGTTCGCAGGCATACTGCACCATTGGCCCAAACTTGACAGTTTTATTGCACTGAGAGCAAGGTAGAGGCGTGATCCCAGCACTATAACCAGTCACGAGGTAATCGACAATATGGGTTTGAAAGACATCCCGCATATCGACAATTTGATGGGGAACGCCTAATTGTTCACAAATATAAGCCGCGTCGATCATTCCTTCAGAGCAACATTGACCTTTGCCTTTCATTAGCCAAAGAGTCAAACCAATTACTTCATAGCCCTGATTGTGTAGGATAGCAGCAGCGGTGGAACTGTCAACGCCACCGGAAAGACCAACGACGATTTTTTTCATATCTCTAAATTTTATTTACGCTACGCGGGTCAGTTGTCAGTTGTTAGTTGTCAATAGATGGTGGGCTAACCAAAATAAAATCGGTGTTATTTAGTCAAATCAGCTTTGCGATCGCTCAAAGTTGCGTATACGTTACCTTGCTAATGCATTAGTGAATTTTTTTCAGTTATATTGATTGCAACATGGGCAAGCTAATTCTAAGCTAACACTATATAGTTGCTATAACGGTGCATTCATTAAGTTTCCGAACTAGAAATATTATTACTATGTCCAGTCAAATATCGAGTAAATTTATCACATTTCAGATTCTGCCCTTACTTGTAGGAAGTTGGTTGGCGCTGATTTTCCACAGTTATCCAGCACAAGCGCAAATCAACAATGATCAAGGCATTTTGCTAACTCAAGGAACTTTACCGCCGCCACCAAACGTCCCAGGAACTTATTATGGGCAGCAACCATTACCGCAGCTGCAACCCTCCCAACCAGGACAGCCTTATTATCCTTACGAGCAAAATTTACAGCCTGCTCAACCAGTACAAGAATATCAGTATCAGTATGAATATCAGCCCTCTCAACCTCAATATAACCAAAACTGGGAGCGTTACTTAGTATATGTTGAGAGTAATAATTACCAAACGCTACAACAAATCAAGCAAATAGAACCTGGTGCTTATATCCGGCAATACAGAGGACGTTCTGTTATTCAGTCAGGAGTTTTTAGCAGACCATCAAATGCCCAAGAACGGGTTAGACAACTGCAATCATACGGCATATATGGCGCACAGATTGTCAATTTCAATAACGGTCAGGAAGTACTTGCTTCCCCAAGTGGCAGTAATATAGTCAATCCTAGGGGTAGTAGTTCTCGATATTATGTCGTTATTCCTACCAGTTCAGAAAATTTGAATGCACTTGCAGAACAGGTTGGACGGAGTGTAGCACAACCTGGTGCTGTGCTTGCAAGACAAAAGCCGTTGGGGCTACATGTAGCTGTAGGGCCTTTTCCTGGGCGAAAAGATGCCACGCAATGGAACAACTATCTACGAAATTTAGGTTTCGGTGATGCTAGGGTTTACTACGGTAAGTGAAGGGGGCATGGGGCATTGGGCATGGGAAAACATTTAGGACTTACGCAAGAACTCTCCCAAACCCTCTTAACTTAGTGTACTTTGTGTCCTACCCTGCGGGAAGCCGCTGACGCGTCTATGTGGTTAGTTTTTCCATAGTTTTGCGTAAGTTGTGACATTGAATAATTCAGGGCTTAGAACTGATGCATGATAGGCAAGAATACATTTCACAAATCGTAGTCACCGCTGAACAAATGCGGGATATTGAAGGGCGGATATTTGCAGCAAAAATGCCTGTGGCGGCTTTGATGGAAAAGGTGGCAGGATTAATTGCTTGTCGCATCCAAGAGATAATTCCTTCACACCCCGTTATTAAGTCTCGTGTCGGGATTTTAGTAGGCCCTGGTCATAATGGTGGTGATGCTTTGGTGGTAGCCCGTGAGTTACATTTTCGCGGGTATGAAGTTAGCATCTATTCGGCTTTTTCTAAGCTGAAGGAATTAACATCGCAGCATTTGCAATACGCCCAAAGTTTGGGTATTCCATGTTTTCAAGAATGTACACAATTATCAGACTGTGATTTTTTCATTGATGGATTATTTGGATTTGGTTTAGAAAGAGCGATCGCTGATCCTATAGCTTCTACAATTAATCAGATCAATAATTGGCATAAACCGATTATTAGTATTGATTTACCTTCGGGTTTGCACACCGATACAGGCGAAGTTTTGGGAACTGCTATTCGTGCTACTCACACATTTTGCTTGGGTTTGTGGAAGCTGGGTTTTTTACAAGATCAGGCTTTAGAATATATCGGCAAAGCTGAATTAATCGATTTTGATATTCCTTTAGCTGATGTGCAAGCTGTTTTGGGAAATACACCGCAGATTAAACAAATTACAAAAGCAACGGCACTTTCTACTCTTCCTTTACCCCGTCCGTCAGTTACTTACAAATATAAAGAAGGTCATTTACTGTTAATTTGTGGTTCACGTCGCTATGCTGGTGGGGCAATTTTAACTGCTTTGGGGGCGCGTGCTAGTGGTGTAGGGATGCTCTCTATCGCTGTACCAGAATCTTTGAAACAACTTTTGGTGTCTCATTTGCCAGAAGCGCTGATTGTTGGTTGTCCAGAGACGGAAACCAAAGCCATTGCACATTTACAATTACCAGAAAAGACTGATCTAAGTTCTTTTAGTGCGATCGCTTGTGGCCCTGGTTTAACATTAGATGCTACTTCTATTGTCGAACAAGTAATCAATAGCGATCGCTCTTTAGTTCTTGATGCTGATGGTTTAAATATTTTGGCACAATTGGGAACAATCCCCACCTTACAAAAGCGTCAAGCAGCAACGGTACTCACACCCCATACTGGCGAATTTCAAAGGTTGTTTCCTAATATTGCAGAACCCAAACAAGATAGAGTCAAAGCTGTACGGTCAGCAGCAGACCAAACTGGGTCGGTAGTCCTATTAAAAGGCGCAAGAACGGCGATTAGTAACCCTGAAGGCTTAATTTGGATTAATCCTGAAAGTACCCCGGCTTTAGCCCGTGGCGGTAGTGGTGATGTCTTAACTGGCCTACTGGGTGGATTATTGGCACAAGCGGCTACTAAACAAATTGCCGTTGAGGATATTGTGGCGACTGCGGCTTGGTGGCATTCGCAAGCAGCTATTTTAGCAGCCCAAGAGCGTACAGAATTAGGTGTAGATGCGTTTACATTGACACAATATTTAATGAGAGTTGTTAGTAATTAAATGTGAGTTCTATAAAACTAAGCATTCAAAGCCTCAGCACACATTGGGATTTGGCTGTGCCATTCTCAGTATGATATTTGTATCAATGAGATATGCCACTAAATATCCTCATCCTCATAGATACCTGCCCGACTTACGGCATAGCTTAATATTTGTAGGTTGGGTTGAGGAACGAAACCCAACATGTCTGGGGTTTTTTTGGGTTTCACTTCGTTTAACCCAACCTACAATGATCCTTAACCGAGTAGTATTGCTTACGCTCCTATCTCTAAAATGCTGCTAAAACTAGCCTTGCTGTACTCCCAAACGACCGTTTTCAACCACAAATGAAGCACGTTTACTAATTGTGCCAAATTGAGTTGTCACTTCTGACATTACTAAATAATCCGTCTTCCACATTCTAGAAGTCAATTCGCAACGGGCATATCCTCGTTGACCATTGAAAAATTTAATGTGGGGATTATCTGGTAAGTAAGCTTGAACTGTGGGGTTTGTGTCAGAACCATCTCCACCAGAGCTAATCGAGCTACAAACAAATTCGCTTCCTACTATAGGCGATCGCGGGTTATCAAAGTCAGTCTTTAAATCCATTGCCCAATGAGAATGCACATCACCTGCTAAAGAAATGGGATTAGAGGGACGACGCTTTTCTAGGAAATCCGTCAAGCGATCGCGGGAAGCTAAATAACCATCCCACTTATCCATACTATAAGTTCCACCTTCGCCCGGTGTCATATCTCTTTGGGCGATGGGAACTTGTTGAGCTAAAATATTCCATTTAGTTTCAGAGCGATTCAAACCGTCAAATAACCAATCCTCTTGACGTTTACCAGTAATTGTTGCCTGTGGATCAAAGTTCTCTGGACAACGTTCTTTGGTTCCATCTCCGCAGGGCTGATCAGTGCGATATTGACGGGTATCTAAAACATTAAAGGTTGCCAAATTACCAAAAGACAGGCGACGGTACAGTTGCATATCAGAACCACGCGGTCGTGAGAAAGGACGCAGTGGCATGTGTTCGTAGTAAGCTTGATAAGCCAATGCTCGTCGCTGGAGAAAAATCGCTCGGTTTTGATCTGGTTCGTTATCAACTTCTGAGATGTCATTAGCGTAGTTGTTTTCTACTTCATGATCATCCCAGGTAACAATCCAAGGAAATGCTGCGTGGGCTGCTTGCAGATCAGGATCGGCTTTGTAGAGGGCGTAACGATTGCGGTAATCTTCCAGCGTCAAAATTTCTGGACTATTGTGCTGTCTAACGGCATTTGCTCCAATTCCCCCCTCGTAAATATAGTCCCCAACATGCACAACTAAATTGAGGTCTTCTTGAGCCATGTATTTGTAAGCAGTATAATAGCCCTGCTGATAGTTCTGACAAGAAGCCAGGGCAAAGTTAAATCTATTCAAATAGCTCTCTGGTAAAGGGGCGGTACGAGTCCGACCAGTTGGACTAGCGTAATTACCCACATTAAACCGATACCAATACCAAGTATCCGCTTGCAGTCCATCAACAACAATCCGAACTGAGTGAGCCATTTCTGGGGTAGCAAACTCAGTACCTTTAGCTACAATGCGTCTCATCTTCGCATCGGTTGATACTTCCCAGCGAATTGGCACATTTAGGGGTGGCATTCCCCCTCCATTTAAAGGTTCGGGAGCTAAACGAGTCCAGAGAACTACACTACTTGGATATGGTTCACCTGATGCTACACCAAGTGTAAAAGGATATTTGGAAAATCTACCTCTAGCTATCGCTCTTTGATGGGGAAACTGGCTAGCAATCATTAAACCAGTAAATGCTCCTGCCCCAATGATTAAGTTGCGTCGTTTGATTCGGCTGTGCAGCAACAGCTGGAAATTTTCGTAACTTCCCATCTTCCCTGATTCCTTAGGTGAATTGAAGCAGAGCAATATCTGACACCACAAAGGCAAAACAATTACAGGTTCACTTTTTAATCAATACTTTTGCTCAATTAAGCTTCAACCATCAAATTTTTCTGCCAATTATGATGTGTCAAACAATACTTTGCTGCTTCGACCCTACCAAGGAGATGTTAATTCTTCACCAAGATACAGTTAATATCAACTTAATAAGTAGTTAGGTAAAATTAAAGAAACTCCATGCCATTTACAAGATAGAGTTTTTGTCGGTGGTCAGTGGCAATCACATTTTTTAAGACTATGCTACTTGCACTTTGGGGATATTAAACTAACGGGAGTTCGACAAGCCTTATTTGACCTCTTCCCCAACCCCTCTCCGTGTCGGAGAGCTACGGTGTACACACAAGTCATCTAAAACTGCCCCATTGACTGACAATGCCAATGTCTCGACTAATATCATGTTCGGTAAAAGGCTTATCATTAAGACCGCAGGGGGGCAGGGAGCAGGGAGCAGGGGGAAAGAGATTTTTAATATTTTTGCATAGATGCCCGGAATCATAACTAATCAAGCGAACATGATATAACAATGCCAATGTCTCGACTAACAATACCAATGTCTCGACTAACAATGCGATTGTATCGACTGACAATGCCAATGTCTCGACTGACAATGCGATTGTATCGACTGACAATGCCAATGTCTCGACTAACAATGTGATTGTATCGACTGACAATGCCAATGTCTCGACTAACAATGTGATTGTACTGGCCTGCAAAAATTAACCCACCTTACGTTATACAGCAACTCTAAAAGACTTGTGTGTACACGTTAGGTGTCAAAGAGGGGAGCCAAAAGCTCAATTTTCCGTTACTCCTCCCTTTCCGTTTCAAAGAGGGAGGCTGGGAGGGAGAGGTTCATCGAACTCACGTTAAACTAGATCAAAAACTAACTGACAGCTGACAACTAACAACTGACAAATTTAGTAATTTTTAGACTTTTCAGTTATTTAAAACAAAACTAAAACTGCCCTTGCTGGTAGTTAGTGCAAGAGCAGTTTTTTTATATTCAAACCCAAACCAACTAAGGAACTATACATCCTCAAGTTCAAATTGAGCGACTGTAACAGCGTTAAAAGCAAAAGCAAAAACCAATGGCATTGGACATCTGAATACAAAGGTAGAAACAACTGCTGCGACTGTGCCAATCACTGCTGACATCGACCACAATCTTTCTTCTAAGGTTAATCCTTTTTCAGCTTTAATCACTCTTAGAACATGACTAGGAATTGGTTCAGGCATGACTCCTCCAGGAGGAAAAGCCCAATAGCTGTTACGCCGTTCGACAAATAATTCTGTCCAGCCATTTTCTTGACACCATGCTTCGATCCAGTCAACAGAGTAATGTGTCATATCGGTGTGGGTAATTCGACTTGTTGAATTTGTGTAGTGGGTGAAAATAAATCTTGAGGGGGATTTGAAGAATAGTTAAATAATTACTATGCAGTTACAGTTAATTCTCCTCTGGTAAAGCTTGCTGAACATATTCTTGCTCGAAGCAATGCTCATTACTCACCTTAATTAAAAGACTAACAGTCAATAGTGGCTGTTGACCTCAAAAGACAATAAACTTTACTTGAAAAGCTTTAATGTCAAGAAATGTAAATACTCAGCGATCGCTTGATTAACAAATCCACTTTTGATGTCAATAATTGTAAATTTTCTAGTTAGCTAATACTTTCTTTGATTTATTTAATTTCTAAAAGTTAAATCTTATGCTAATTATATTTAGTTGCGAATTAGTCACTCTATCTCTAGTAATAAATCCTAGGATATTTTAGTGCGATCGCCAACTGAATATTACAGAACATTAAAAGTGTACATTGCATAACGTCTAACTAATTTTTCTAGGGGAACTCGAAAAAATAAATTATCCAAATTTATTCAGACTCTATTTTTCTTACTCCCCCTGCCCCCGGTCACTAAGTTTCGACTACGCTCAACTGCCGCGTAGCCGAAGTGCTGCTCCCCTGCCTACCTCAACGGTGGGATATTTTTTGAGTTGGAAGTCCCTAATCTCCGGTCTGTTTGAGATGCGGTAAGCTTAAATGCAGTGATGGAACATCAAATTGGCTACTTAGATTATGTTTTGGAAGCAAGGAATAGCATTAATTTTGGGGATAATAGTATTTTTCTTGGCTTCCCCAGCGCAAGCGGTAGATTGGACTCACCCTTTCTCATTTAGCAATGCAGAGTTATCAAGGCGTGATTTTTCTGGTCAAACTTTGCAAGCTGCGGAGTTTTCTAACGCCAATATGGAAATGATTAACTTTCAAGATGCAGACTTGCGGGGAGCAGTCTTAAGTGCTTCGGTAATGACGCAAGCAAATCTGCATGGAGCAGATTTAACTAATGCGATGGTTGATCAGGTAAACTTAACTGGGGCTGATTTAAGTGATGCCGTTTTAAAAGAAGCTCTTTTACTTCGTGCCATTTTTCCTGATGTGAATATAGAAGGTGCAGATTTCACTGATGCAATTTTAGATGGCGCACAAATTAAAGAACTGTGCAACAAAGCCAGTGGAGTAAATTCTAAAACTGGCGTAGAAACTCGTTATTCTTTGGGATGTCGATGAAGCGCGTTGGTGTAATTGGTGGTGGGCAACTTGCCTGGATGATGGGGGATGCCGCAAAAAAGTTAGGGGTAAAATTGGTAGTGCAGACTCCTAGTAAAGATGACCCTGCTGTATCCATTGCTCACGACAAGGTTTTTGCCGCAGTTGATGATGTCATTGCTACTGAGGTTTTAGCAACCAAAAGCGATGTCATCACCTTTGAAAATGAATTTGTGAATTTAGCTGCTTTATCTGTTCTAGCTGGGCAAGGTGTATGCTTTCGTCCTAGTTTGGGGGCTTTGGCTCCTCTTTTAGATAAATATCATCAACGTTGCTATTTACGTGATTTAAAACTACCTGTTCCCCAATTTTTTGCCTTGGAACCACAGGAAGATATTGCATTTAAGGTAGAACATTTAAATTTTCCCCTAGTTCTCAAATCCCGCCGTCATGGCTATGACGGACAAGGTACTTTTATCATCCAGAATTTAGCTACTTTGCAGCAAAAGCTAAATTCCAGCAACTTAACTTTGTTTTTAATCGAGGAATTTGTACCCTTTACCAGAGAACTAGCAATAATTGCGGCTCGTTCTGTAGCAGGTGAGATTGTGACTTACCCAGTGGTAGAAACCCAGCAAGAACAACAAGTGTGTAGACGAGTGATTGCCCCAGCAGATATTACACCCAATCAAGCAGCAGAAATAGAGGCGATCGCCCATACTTTACTCAATAGCTTGCAAGCAGTAGGAGTTTTCGGCATTGAGTTATTTCTGACTCATGACGGTAAGGTGTTAGTTAATGAAATTGCTCCTCGTACCCATAATTCTGGGCATTTTTCCCTGGATGCTTGTGAAACATCTCAGTTTGAACAACACTTAAGAGCCGTTTGTGGTTTGCCTTTGGGTAGTCCCGCTTTACAATGTGCTAGTGCTGTGATGGTTAACCTCTTGGGATATGAAAACTCTCATAGTGACTACCACAGCCAACGCCAACAACTAGCAGCGATTCCCCGCGCTTTTGTTCACTGGTATGGAAAAACAACATCCCGTCCTGGGCGTAAGTTGGCACACGTTACTGTTTTGCTAGATGATCAAAACCAAGATACCGCAAGTGCCATCGCTCATAATATAGAATCTATCTGGTATCCCAGCTAAATTCGTGCTTAATTTCTGATCTTGAACACACAACCTGTTTTAGAAAGCTATAATGAGTTAGTTGCACTGCGACGTTGGTGACTGCCATCAAGTTTTTTGATCTATGTCTTTAAAGAAAAGGGAGCTAAATATTTCTCGTGGCAGTAGACCGGGCATGTACCCGGAAACTTTAAACGTAGAACATCGGTTCCCACCTGGTTTAACCAGGTCATAAACTTAGGTAAAACGGCGTTGCGGTGAACTCAAAATTATCAAGCTCCCAGATTTAGCAAGAACTTGGGAGCTTATTTTTTGGACGTATGTGAAGCAGGGGAGCAGCACTTCGACTACGCTCAGTGACCGGAGCAGAGGAGAAAATAATATCTATAGCTCCATGCCCCATGCCCCATGCCCAATGCCCAATGCCCAAAAAAAAACAAAATCTGTATAGGTTGATTCTAAATTAGCGATCGTTCGGAGTTAAGATAACAAAAATTACATTAAATTGTGGTTAAAGCTACAAAAAATTGTCACAAAAACAAATTACTAATACCGTGTTTCCAGCCTCGGTTCTCCGACTAGACAGTGGTTTAACATTTATTCATCAACAAATTCCCACTACTCCTGTAGTTGTGGCTGATGTTTGGGTGCGTGCTGGAGTAACCCTTGAGCCTGAACCTTGGTTTGGCATGGCTCACTTTTTAGAACACATGATTTTTAAAGGTACAGCAAAACTAGCCCCTGGCGTGTTCGATTACAAAATTGAAAACGGGGGTGGTGTAAGTAATGCAGCCACAAGCTACGATTATGCTCATTACTCTTTAACTACAGCTGCTCCTTATTTAGCAGATACGCTACCCCATTTAGGAGAATTATTGCTAAATGCGGCAATTCCAGATGATGAATTTATCCGCGAACGAGATGTGGTACTTGAGGAAATCCGTTCTTGTAATGATGATCCCGATTGGATAGGATTTCAAGCCCTTAATAAAAGCATTTATCAACACCATCCTTATGGGCGTTCTGTGTTGGGTACTGAAAAAGAACTGATGCAGCAGTCACCAGAAGCTATGCGCTGTTTTCATCGCACTCATTATCAACCGGAAAATATGACAGTAGTGATTGCGGGGGGAATTGCCCAACAGCAAGCTTGGGAGTTGGTAAATTGCTCATTTGTTGATTTTGCCGAACGCTCTAATTGTCCACCATCTCCAAAGGTGGTAGAGCCAGTTATCACTGGGATTTGTCGTCAAGAACTGTGTTTACCTCGCTTAGAGCAAGCACGGCTAATGATGGCATGGGTTGT
This sequence comes from Halotia branconii CENA392, assembly GCF_029953635.1. Taxonomy (NCBI): domain Bacteria; kingdom Bacillati; phylum Cyanobacteriota; class Cyanophyceae; order Nostocales; family Nodulariaceae; genus Halotia; species Halotia branconii. The sequence goes on from NZ_CP124543.1 coordinate 3,604,426, forward strand.
CCCAGGAGTAGAACAGCTGCGAACTGCTTATGGTTTAGATATATTGTCAGTATTATTGGCAGAAGGGCGGACTTCGCGTTTAGTGCGCGATTTGCGAGAAGAATTGCAATTGGTACACGGAATTTATAGTAATTTTTCTTTACAGAGAGAATCAAGTTTATTTACTATTACTGCTTGGTTAGAGCCAGAAAACTTAGAGCAAGTTGAGTACTTAATTCTGACTCATTTAGATAATTTGCAAAATCAAGGAATTAATGAACAGGAACTTGTGCGTACACGCAGATTACTTTGTAATGAGTACGCTTTTTCTACAGAAACGCCAAATCAGCTGACTGGTCTTTATGGTTACTACAATACCATTGCCCAAGCTGAATTAGCTGTGGCATATCCTCATCAAATTCAATCATTAAATGCTCAAGAACTGCAACAATTAGCTAAACAGTATCTTTCACCGCAGAATTACGCGGTTACTATACTTAAACCCTGTTAGTCAGTGGTCAGTTGCTATAAGCAGCCGTCATGAACTGCATACACTAGAACGAATGAAAATTATTTTCCTCTTTGTGTCTTGGTGCGGGCAGTCCGTTCAAGTCGGGAAACCCGCCCACACGGCTGCCCTCGTCTCTGTGGTTAAAAATTTTTCACCACTAAGGCACAAAGGCACAAAATTTTTTCCAGTCAAGGTGAACATGCCTTCTGACAACTGACAACTGACTTTTAACAACTAACAACTCATAATTTAAATCGTGAATCCTTCCCTATCTCACTTCCCTATCCATCGCACTGTCTTGAATAATGGCATTGTATTACTGGTAGCAGAAAATCCGGCTGCGGATATTATTGCAGCGCGAGTTTTTATCCGTGCTGGTAGTTGTCATGAACAACCAGGACAGGCGGGTTTAGCCCATTTGCTGTCAGCAGTCATGACAAAGGGATGTGATGGACTTTCGAGCTTAGAAATTGCTGAACAAGTTGAATCTACAGGGGCAAGTTTGAGTGCAGATGCCGCTACTGATTATTTTTTGCTGTCGTTGAAGACGGTAACATCTGACTTTGCAGAGATTTTAGCATTAGCAGGACGGATTTTGCGATCGCCGACATTTCCTGAAGCTCAAGTTGAACTAGAACGACGTTTGACACTACAAAATATTCGCTCCCAACAAGAGCAGCCGTTTACTATTGCCTTTGAACAAATGCGGCAGGCAATGTACCAAAATCATCCCTACGCTATGTCCGTGTTAGGTAATGAAGCCACAGTGAACCGCTTAACCCGTAGCGATTTAGTAGAATATCACCAAACTTATTTTCGTCCAGATAATGTAGTAATTAGTATTGCTGGACGTGTAACACTAGCTGACGCAGTAGCACTAGTAGAACAAGTGTTTGGTGATTGGCAAGCTCCCACCCAAGCGCTGCCAACAATTACTTTACCTGAGATTCAAGTGTCACCGCAGCACCAATTAAAACCTATACAAACGCAGCAATCAATCGTCATGCTGGGTTATTTGGGTTCATCAGTCATGTCTGTTGATTATGCTCCACTAAAGTTGTTATCTACTTATCTCGGCAATGGGCTTTCTAGCCGCTTGTTTGTAGAATTACGAGAAAAGCGGGGTTTAGCTTACGAAGTCTCCGCATTTTACCCCACACGGCTGTATCAGGGGTCATTTGTCGTGTACATGGGTACAGCACCAGAAAATACCAGTATCGGTTTGAACGGATTACGCAAAGAAGTAGAGCTAATCTGTACTACAGAAGTATCAGAAGACGCACTGCAAGCTGCTAAAAACAAAATCCTGGGGCAGTATGCCTTGGGTAAACAAACGAACGGCCAAATTGCTCAAATCTACGGTTGGTATGAAACTTTGGGTTTAGGAATTAATTTTGATAGTGAGTTTCAAGAGTTGATTACATCGGTGAATGCCCAAGATGCAAAGGCAGCCGCTGCTCGATATTTACAGGAACCTTATTTGTCTTTAGTTGGTCAAGAAGAAGCAATTAATAGGGCGCTGGCGTAAGTAATTTACGTGCGATCGCCATCATCCGGGGTGTACTATTAGCATCAGAAGATTCTGGGAACAAATTCCATGAAAGGCAGCCTGACAGCAAGTATCTTGAATTACTTAGAGTTACCGAAAACAACTCGCCTTTTAAAGGCAAGTCGGCTTTCTTGGTTACTTTTGTTTGCTTCTATATCTGTGCTAATTGCCTCCTGGGCTGTAGTATCAATTGCTGCAACACAAAAAGTTGCCCAAGTCAATGTCGTAGATAGCATCAATCGTCCTACCCTCAAAGTTGGTAGTCAAGGAGAACGTGTATCAGAACTGCAAGCAGCTCTCAAGCTTTTGGGATTTTATTCAGGTGAAGTAGATAGTAATTATGACGAGGATACGGCCAAAGCTGTTTCTCGATTTAAGCAGGCAGTCGGCTTGAATCCAGATGGTGTTGTTGATGCTGCTACTTGGCAAAAACTGTTTCCTTATCAGCCAACAACGACAACCGTTTCTTCATCTAATTCCCCAACTAACTCTGCATCTAACTTGACACCCAAGTTTCCTGTGCCAACTCCAACAGCTACAACTAAACCTGAGCCAAAACCTGCCAATAAAAAACCCCCTACAACTCAAGTACCAACCAAACCTGCGGCAAAACCTGCTAATAAAAAACCCCCTACAACTCAAAGTACAAAAAAAACGCCTCCACGACCGTCAACAAATACGCGTACTAGTCAAATCGCTGGCGTTCAATACACTTCAGAAGGATGGCCAATTTTACGTGTAGGGATGAATAATGCAGAAGTGACCAAGTTGCAACAGCGATTGCAAAAGCTGGGGTTTTTAAATGGTAGTGTAGATGGAGACTTTGGCCCCACAACCGAAGCAGCAGTAAAAGCTGCACAAAAACGCTATGGACTAGAGCCTGATGGCGTAGTTGGAGGTGCGACTTGGGAAGTTTTATTGCGGCGATCGCCCCAAGGGCGTTAATTAACTAGTAAGTTAAAAGTTGCGAGAATGTCTCTAAAATAGCTCATGAAAAACTTTCTACTAACTTGGCTGGCAACGGCGGTGGCTTTGCTCATTACCGCTAGTATTGTTCCGGGATTTTATGTCAAAAATTTTATCGCTGCTTTAGTTGCTGCTATTGTCATCGGGCTAGTAAATGCATTTATTCGCCCAATTTTAGCTATTTTGACCTTTCCCATTACCTTACTCACGTTGGGTTTATTTACATTGGTCATTAATGCTTTAACTCTTTGGTTAGCAAGCGCCCTTACTCCTGGTTATGGTTTTGAGATTCGAGGATTTCTACCTGCTTTGTTGGGATCAATCGTACTAGCAATTGTTTCTAGTGTGATTAACTATTTTGCCAGAGTGATTGATTGAAAGCATGGGGCATGGGGCATTGGGGAAAGAACTGTCTTTTTGTCTTCCCCTGCTTCCCCTGCTTCCTCTGCCTCCCCTGCCTCCCCTGCTTTCTCTGCCTCCCCTGCTCCCCTACTTATCCGAACCGGATTGCAACAGCTAGTGTTATTGTTCCTAGTTGCTCCCGCAAGCGGAAAATTTGTTTAGGAACCAATAATTTTACTTTTAACTTCTGCTTTCCTATAACATCAGGAGGGAAGCTAGAGGCTGCAAGAATAGCAGCAGCCTCTGCTACGCTTGGTGTACCTACTTTTTCGTTAGTGATTTTATTAGGGTTGGGTACACAAACAGTAGAAAGAATTGACGCTGCAAAGGTTTTTAAGGGTAAATTGCCTAGACGACAAAGTTCTATTAACCCGACTTCTGAAGCTTTAGTTTCAATGGTAGCAAAACCTGCGATCGCACTTTGGTCAAGTTGATTTTCTTGAAACACCTGCTCAATTGCCGCTGCTATCAACTCCTGCGAACTGCCTCTTTGACAACCAATCCCCACCCATAAATTCTTTAGCTGCTGCTTTGGAGGATTTTTTCCATTCACTGAGCTTGTTTACAGTTGCATTACGAACTTAAAATTACCTAAAAATGTGAAATTAATTGAGTCTTTTTTGGCAGTTTACTATGATACCTGAAAACTGATCTTTATAATACTGTTCCTAGAAATAAAAACTTATATATTAAGCATATCTAGCACAGTAGGAAATACCGAGGGGGAGGCGAGGTAAAAGTTAAAAAGAATTTCTTTCTTTATTTTGGCTTTTTTGGTATCTTTGAAGCCCAAGGATTTTACCTTCTCTACCTCGGTCTTTCAATTTTTAAACTCTCCGCCGTAGCAAGTTCACAACAGCTACGACGGAGTTTTGCTTTGTTCACGAGAGCGTAACATTTTCGATAAATTAATAGTATCCAAGCATTAAGAGTTATTCTGAATACTACTCACACAAAATTTAATATGAGAGCGAATAGCTCGCTCATAAACTACAGTTTGTTCTCTGCGTACTCCTACAGGTTGATATATCAAATTAATTTCGGGAAATTCGCACCAAGACATTAAAAAAACGTCTTTGGCTGGTGTAATAATTTCATAATTATTTTCTTGCTTCCTCTTTTTGAGTCGACAATTATTTAGTTGTAGTTTTTCTCTCAACAGTTTTTCAAATTCTGGAATCAAAGTTGAAGTTGTATTCATAGTTTCTACAATTTTAATTGTATTAGTTCAACAAACAGAGAAATCTTGTTTGGTTTTTGAAAAGCTGGACAGGCAAAGCCATCCATTACAATGATTAGAGCCGAGCTATACTTAGCAGGACTCTAGTTAGAAGGTTTTTCAGAATTTGAGTTTAACTTCTCTTTGTCAGAGTAACAGAAAACAGCCGATTATAATTAAGTTTGTTACAGCCTGATCCTAATCTGTACTTTATGTTTGCCTTAAAGTCGGAGGCTGTAAAATTAGTTTAAAATTATGGATTTACTAAGCTGCAAAGCTCTGTTATTGTTCTATTCCAGATTAAATAAGCCTGTATTTACTGCTCAATCAAGATCAGAGGCTACATTAGTACATTTATACCGATGAATGTTAAGTTAAAACACCAGATGTTGTTGCTGATAGTGGTGTTATAACGCTTATCGTTTTAGTGAGGTACGTACATCTCGTTGAGTTCAGGGACTAGGAGCTAGGGGCTAGGGGTTAGTGGCTATGTACCTTGATCTATCAGGGAGATGAATCGAAACATGACATCTAGGAGCTAGGGGCTAGGGGTTAGTGGCTGTGTACCTCATGTAATTGAGAACTTCTATATCTATTATGATTGACACAATTTTAATTCCTGCTGAAGCAAAGCCTGAGAAAGATAATACTGTATTGTGGAGCAGCGATTATTTAGTTGCTGCTCCATAAATGTCTAAATATATTTACTAAGGTATATTTACACATCTGACTATTTCAGCTAACAATAAATCTATCTCAGAAGTTTGCCTTTGTTCTGATCGGGCTAGCTTTTTGATATGGAGCAAGTGTAGCAAAATATAAATTTAGGAACCCATTGCAGAGACTGAGATACACGGACTGATAAGCAAATTCAAGTTTAGTTATTTGATGCATTTGCTCATACCAAAGTAAACCAACATTGCACACAGGATTTTATGAAAGCATTATTGATTTACCCTCGGTTCCCCCAGTCTTTTTGGTCTTACGATCGCTTTATGGAAATCGCTGGACTCAAAGCCGTTTTGCCTCCACTAGGTATCATAACAGTAGCAGCTCTTCTGCCTCAAGACTGGGAAATTAGATTTTGCGATCGCAATGTCAATTTAGAAACAGATGCAGATTGGGAGTGGTGTGACCTTGTAATTCTTTCTGCAATGCTAGTACAAAAGCCAGACTTCCACGCCCTAATTAAAAAAGCAGTACGTTTAGGCAAAAAGGTCGCAGTTGGTGGCCCCTATCCCACCTCTGTCCCCCAAGAAGCCCTTGACTCTGGAGCGCATTATCTGATTTTGGACGAAGGGGAGTTAACGATTCCCCAGTTTTTAGAAGCGCTCAATCAAGGCCAAGAGCAAGGAATCTTTCGCTCTTTGGAAAAACCTGATGTTACCCAAAGTCCAATGCCGCGTTTTGACTTGCTACAACGGGATGCCTATTTGATGATGGCTATCCAGTTTTCTCGCGGTTGTCCTTTCAACTGCGAATTTTGTGACATCATCTCCCTCTATGGTCGCAAACCACGCACTAAAGAACCAAGCCAAGCCTTAGGTGAGTTACAAACCCTCTACGATTTAGGCTGGCGAGGCTCACTTTTTATTGTTGATGACAACTTTATTGGCAATCAACGTAATGTCAAACGCTTCCTAAGAGAATTGATTCCTTGGATGAAGCAACACGACTACCCATTTACCTTCATCACCGAAGCTTCTGTAAATTTGGCAGAAGATGATGAATTGTTGCAATTAATGAATGAAGCAGGCTTTTATGCTGTCTTTCTCGGCATTGAAACCCCCGATCAAGATAGCCTACAAGTAACACAAAAACTACAAAATACTCGCAATCCACTAATCGAAGCCTGCCGCAAAATCAATAACGCAGGGATGCTCATCTATGCTGGCTTTATCCTCGGTTTTGATGGAGAACGTGCAGGAGCAGGAGAGAGGATTCAAGCTTTTGTGGAACAAACTAGTATTCCTCAACCCATGCTGGGTATCCTCCAGGCTCCTCCTAACACTGCTCTGTGGACTCGGCTCCAAAAAGAGCAGCGTTTATTTGATGACATTAGCCATCCTACGGGAGACCAAAATACTTTAATGAATTTCATTCCCACCCGTCCGGTAGCTGAAATTGCTAAAGAGTATGTAGAAGGCTTTTGGATCTTATATGAACCCACAAATTATCTTAGACGCTGCTTTCAGCAATGCCTTAGTATTGGCTCTTTGGAAAGACGAAAACAGACTATGCAATTTCCCTTGGGTAAAGGGTTACAGCTTGTTGCTCAGGTAATTTGGCATCAAGGCTTACGGCGGACGGAAATTCGCTTGCAGTTTTGGCAACAATTATGGACTATTCTGCGGAAAAAACCTCAAGTTCTCAATATGTATTTAGGTTTATGCGCTGCTGGAGAACATTTCTGGGAATACCGCGCTTTAGCTAGGAAACGGATTAGTGAACAACTAGGCTACGACCCAATGCAAGTTTCTGTGCTATCTAAGCCAGAACCAATGTTAATCAAATCTTGATCTGACTCAGAAATACTCTCAAAATAAAGGGGCAAAAAGCCCCTTTTTATTTTTGCTTCTATTTAGTAAAAAGCAACAAATTATTGACAAAGTTAAACAAATATTCTGGCAGTTTTTCTTACTGTTCTCTATTTCCTGTTTCTTGTTCCCCATCGCTTGCTGGTTCAAGAGGATGCAGTATTGTTAAATGAAAGCTATGCTTAGTTTCAGGTTTTAAATACCGTTCTTGTAAAGGTTGCCACTGTTGCCATAATTTATAACGATGTTCTGTTAATAAAGTAGCAAGACCGGGTAAATGAGTGTGAATTTCTGACTTAAATACATCTACAAGCCACTCATCTAAAACTACACCATCTTGCATAGCACCTAAAATATCTTGCATACTATTCACTTCGGCAATATAAGCCGCGTAAGACTCTCCATAGAGTTCAGTGAATAACTCCATTTGATAACGTACTCGTTTGGCTTGTTTCCGCAAACTATGAATAGTTGAGCCTTTTGCTGTCAATTGTTGTTCTATTTTTTCTGCTTTCCAGTTTGTTCGGATTTTTACTTGTGAATCTATCACTTGAGTACCAACTAGCCAACCTGGATGCAGTAAGAAACTACTCACTTCAGGTAATAACAAATCTGGTAAAACCTGCTGAATTGGTAAAGATGCCAAGGATTGATAATCAGGTTTTTCCAACCATTCTGCTAATTCATCTTTTAAAGACTTGTAAGGCTCATCTTTTAATGTTGCTTGCACCTTAGAAAGTGTATCTTCACGTTGTTTAGCTAAAGCATTAAAAGCTGTTTGCAGAGATTCTTGTTCTTTAGATGATAAATACGGTTGGTAGCGAGTTGTCAAAGTTTCTTTTAATACGTCTAAATCTCGGAGATTACCAAGACGACGAGCGATTTTACCAATATTTTTATCACTGACTGGCTTGGGCAAATTCAGTGCCAAGTCAAACCGACTTACAGCCGTACGTAAACGGCGCATTCCCACTCGCATTTGATGCAGTGCTTCTGGATCTTCATCTTTCTTAACTGATTTTTCCCACTTCAAGGTTTTCTTAAAGTGTTTTTGCAGCGCTTGGTAAGCATAATCTCCTAGAGTTTTGATTGTTGGTTCTGTCACTAATTTCATCTTTGATAGCAATGACCTACTTAATTAGGTTATTTCATAATAGCATTAGCGAAAATTTCCCATCTATCTTTTGATATTTTTTTAAAAAAAATACTTGAGAAGTAAGTATTATTATTACCATTGATACAGGATATTTTTGGAAAAAAGACAAAATCTAAAACATAATTGGTTTACTGAAATGCATTTAGCATCAGCTTTGAGCAAATTTCCTATCGCTCAGTATTAAATCATACTAAAATGATAATTTAGTATTTTTGAACACAAAAGACTAAGTAAAATGCTTAATTCACACTTGCTCCATCAAGTTTCTTTAATATTTAACGATAGTTTTCAAGAATACAGGAAAGACCTTTCAGCTTTGCGGCTGACTCCTGATAATCATTTATGGTTTGGTTCAGATGAAACTTCTTCTATTGAACGTCTCTCTTTTGTTGATTCACAAAACTTTGCAAAACACAAACAATTTAGAGTCGCAGAATTTATCAGTTTACCAGAATCAGAGGATAATGAAATTGATATTGAAGGAATCGCTTATGACGATTATTACCTTTGGTTTGTTGGCTCCCATAGCTGGAAACGCAAAAAAACTAAACCAGATAATAATGATCCAGAAAATATAGACAGACTTACAAAAACCGAATCTGAATCTAACCGCTATATTTTAGGAAGAATCCCCCTAGTATATGGTGAATTATTGGCATCTTGTCCGCATCCTCAAAATCCGGATATAGAATTAAGTGCCGCAAAATTAGAGCTAAAGAAACAAGGAAATTTACTAACCAAATATTTAGCAGATGACCCACATTTAGGCTTATTTATTAATGCTGGGGTTCCAGGTAAAGATAATGGTTTCGATATAGAGGGCATAGCCGTTTATCAAAATCGAGTTTTTTTAGGTTTGCGCGGCCCTGTATTGCGGGGTTGGGCAATGATGTTAGAAATAGAGTTAGAAAATTCTAGCCCAGGTTTAATGAAATTACAAAAAATTGGCGATGATAAACAAAGATATAAAAAACATTTTGTTTGGTTAAATGGATCAGGAATTAGAGATTTATGTTTGGATGGCGATGACTTGTTAATTTTGGCTGGGCCAACAATGGTTTTAGATGGTAAGGTGCAAGTTTATCGCTTGAGAAATGGTGTAAATATGCGAGAAAATGTTTTGAATAATCCTCAATTGCTGCTTGATCTTCCTTATGGAAATGGAAACGATCGCCCAGAAGGAATTACCTTATTTCAGGATGTTACTGGTGTGTCTTCTGTATTAGTCGTTTACGATGATCCAGCAGAAAATAGGCTGTTGGATAATAGTGGTGTTATGGCAGATGTATTTAGCCTCGGTTAAATATTGGTGGAGATTGCCTGTACAGGACAGGTAGGGATACATTGTTCACAGACAATGCAACGCGATCGCGTGAATGTGAGTTTGTATGTCTCTGGATGAAGACTCAGGGCTTCAGTAGGGCAAACCCCAGTACATAAGCCACAGTGGACACAGACATCTTCATCTACAGCAATTTCACCTAAAGTATAGGAGACATTAATATGCCGCGATCGCATCCACTCAATAGCTGCATCTAACTGATCAATATCCCCCGATAGTTCTACCACGAGGTTGCCAATTTGATTGGGGGCAACTTGAGCGCGGATAATATTAGCAGCTACGTTAAACTCTTTTGCCAAAACATAAGTGACTGGCATTTGAATAGCGCGTTTAGGAAAGGTAAGGGTAACTCGTTTTTTCACAGGTTTACCAGAGAGTTTTTTCTGTTGTAGCGCACTAATACCGTTTTACTTTAACGTTGATACATTTGGGCAAGCAGGGGAAGCAGAGGTAGCAGCACTTCGGCTACGCGGTAGTTGAATCTCGACTTCGCTCGATTGCCGCGCAGTCGAAACTCAGTGACCGGAGGCAGGGGGAGTAAGAAAAGTAATATGTATCAATAATTTTGTGAAATGGGATAAGACTCTCAACAGTAAACAGTTATTGAAAAGTTAGGATATGAGTCTCTTACCAACGCCTGATAAGTGATTTAACTTGTACTCTTCTCAAATAACTCTTCTAATAATTCGCCTACTTGCTCTAAGGAGTTGAATACTCGGTAAGCTAAAGATGCTACTTCAGGCGACGGTTGTTTTATGTCAGGAACCATAATTGTCCACATCCCAGCCTGAAATGCTGCTTGAACACCTACAAATGAATCTTCAAAAACCATGCACTGTAAAGGAGCAACATTAATTTGACGACTAGTTTCTAAAAAAATATCTGGAGCAGGTTTACCCTTAGCAACATCTTCACTAGTGACAATTGTTGTAAAGTATTGGTAAATTCCAGCATCTGTCAAACGTCGAATTGTTCTAATTCGAGATGTTCCAGTTGCTAATGCCATGATCAGCCCCAAGTTACTTAGTTGATTGAGCAAATCTAATACACCTGGTTTAACTGGCAGACCTTCTCGCATTTCTCGTTCATCGCCAATTGTGACGCGTTGCGCTTTTACAGAATCAAAAGGAAAGTTTTCTCCATATTTTTGTTTAAAAATTTTTTCCCGCGATGACAGATCTCGACCAATTAATTCGTTATATAACTCGTCGCTCATCACATAACCATGATTTTTTATAGCCTTTTTCCACGCCCAGCGAGCAATGCTTTCCGTATCGAAAAGTAAACCATCCATATCAAAAATTGCGGCTTGGATACTTGGTAACACATTCAGTCCTTTGATTCAAATTTGACAATATTGTAACTATGTAATGATACTTAAACATAAGTCTGATAATAATTTGTAATTAATACATACTCAAACAAGCTTGATATTAAGAGTTTCCCACAACTTACTTGATGACAGTGAAATAATAAATGATTTGCCAATTTAGTTGAAAATTAATCATCAACTTGATAACTGACTACACTGAATTAAATAACCAGAAGATTGTACCTGAAGAATGCACACCATTTCTAGAGAAACTAACCTACTGACTCCATCTAGTAAATTACCTCTGTATGGCAAGAGAATTTTAGTTACAGCACCAAAAAATTATGCTTTCAGGTTTTCAGAACAAATTATTAAAAAAGGTGGTATTCCGGTTTTCATGCCTACCATTGAAACCTGTTATCTTTCAAATTACACAAAGCTAGATAATATTTTAAATTGCATAGATAAATTTAACTGGATTGTTTTTACAAGTAGAAATGGAATTATTGGATTTTTTGAGCGCATGAATAATCTAGATATTTCCGTATCTGCTTTACAAAACTGTCAGTTATGTGCTTTAGGTAAAGATGCAGAACTTTTATTCACTTTCTGCGGTAGAGTTGATTTAATTCCCCAAGAATCTGGACCAACAGGAATTATTTTAGAATTAGGAAAAATTCCTCAAATTAATCAGCAAACAGTACTAGTTCCGGCTCCAGAATTTATTGGTATACCTGAGCCTAATGTCATACCTAATTTAATTGCAGATTTACAAAAATTAGGTATGAAAGTTACTCATATACCTACTTATATTACACAATGTATCAACAAGCATCTTTATACAGTTGAATTAAACCTAATTCGCCAAGGAATGATAGACATAATTGCCTTTAGCAGTACGGCGGAAGTAGAAAGTTTTTTGAGAATGATCAACTCGCACAAAGATTATGAAAGTTGTATTGTGGCTTGTTTTGGCCCTTATACAGCTGCTAACACTCGAAAGTTAGGCATAAATGTCTCTATCTTGTCAAAGGATTATAGTTCATTTGCCGGATTTACGGAAGCGATCGCAGAATTTTTGACTTGTGATCCCAAATAAAAAGCCCATTCGTACAATGACGAACGGGCTTTAAATAAATGACTACAACCCACCTAATTCACTAGCAATTAGCTTACTTTGCTCAAGCGATATTAACTAGATTATGCTAGGTTAACTTTAACGACTTTGTTCTTTTCTTCTTCAGCTTTCGGTAGTGTCAAAGTCAAGATACCATCTTTATAGTCTGCGGTGACATTGGTATTTTGAATCCGAGTTGATAAAGGAATTACTCGTTGGAATTTACCATAGTGAAATTCGCTCTTGGTAATACCTTTGTCTTCGGTTTTGGTTTCCGATTTACGTTCACCACTGATGGAAACTGCTTTATCTGTGACTTGCACATCCAGGTCTTTGGCTTCAATTCCTGGAAGTTCTAGCTTGAGATGAATTGCTTCTTCAGTTTCTTTTAATTCAGCAGCAGGAACTCTGGATAAACCTTTTTCAACTAACGTAGATGGTAGCATTTCTTCGTCAAACAGGCGATTAATTTGGCGTTGTAAAGTGTTCATGTCTTGCCAGGGATTCCAACGTACTAGTGTCATATCTCAACCTCGAATGTATAAGTAGTATTTGTTTGCGGTCGTAACTCTTTGATTTGTTTTTATCTTATTCTGAACTAAAAGTAGTGTAAATTCGGTTTTTATTACTTAGTTAATGATGATTACCGAACCAGAATATTAATCAAAACTATGTACGGTAAATAACTTAATTAAAGTTCGGTAAACTCTACTTAAATAAAAAAAAAATATTTTGACAATTACAGTAAAATATTATATTAATTTCTCAAATACATTTTTAGCAGATATTATATTGTTAACAGAGAGCAGAAAAACGAGTTTTTAGAGTATTTTAAAAGCAGGCGATCGCCTTTAGTATTTTTTTCATGAAATCGTTGCTGATTTCTAAGTAATTCTGTTGCGTTTGGCTGTCAAAGGTTAGGCTAATTGGACGAGAAGTAACATTTACAGATTGTAAAGCCCAAGAAGAACTCGGATATACTCCAATTGTCACTCGCAATCTTGGGTTAGCTGAACTTGCAAGCCACTATCGATAAAACAGGCTAACAAATTATTGGATCGATAAGTAAAAATTCTCTAACGGATAATCTAAAACTCTATTTTTTGTTATTGGTTAACTGTGCGATCGCCAGAAAACACCTGTAAGATCAACTATTAGGATATTAGCGCACCAGCATATAAATTTATTCATAGTTACTATTGTTGAAGATGAGAAAAATCAGCATCTTCGAGTCGTCAACGTTTGCTGATGTACTATATTATGAGGCTAATCGATGATTTTAACCACAACTGATGTGATTCAAGGTGCAGTTATTGAGTCATATTTAGGTATTGTGACGGCGGAAGTCGTCTACGGTAGCAATTTTCTACGGGATTTTTTAGCTGGTATCCGAGATGTCATTGGTGGACGTACCAGTAGCTATGAGCGCCTATTTGAACAGGGTCAACAAAAAGCCTTAGCAGAATTAGAACAACGAGCACAGCGTTTAGGCGCTGACGCTGTAATTGGCATTGAAATTGATACTGGCACAATCAATGTTGATCAGTCAGGAGTTCTGATGCTAATTACCGCTACAGGTACGGCTGTGAGAATGCGTTAGTCTTTCGAGTTTATCTGCATAAATTTATTGAGATTTTTTTGATAATGGCTAATGGGTAATTATGACAAAATTCTTACCCATTACCAATGCTTCACTTAATAATTCAAAATAAAAAGTTTTGATAAAATTTATAGACATATTTAAAATTATTATTCAGAGAAATCAAGCTAAAAAATTAATAAATTAAAAGTTGTAAATTTAAGTCTTGGTTATTACTCACGATAGAGTGTTTATATCCTTCCATTGATAGATACTAAAATCTGTAATAAATAATTTAATTCTAAATATAGAATCACTAAAATATATCTGTTAAAAATCTTTGCTGAAACAGCAATACAGAGGAGAAAACTAAAGTTATGTCATACGTAAATCGCGTAGGTGATGATGTTATTAATGAGCCTGTAGTAGCGGGTAGAGTAGCAGAATACCATGATCGTGTCCGCTGGGGTCCCATAATATCTGGTGTATTGGTTGGCTTAGCCACTCAATTAATTTTGAGTTCCTTATTTGGAGCAATTGGGGCAGGTAGTATTGCAGGTTCAGGAGCGCCTAGAACGATTTCACCAGATATTGCGGGTAATGTAGGAATCTGGTCAACTATTGCTTTGTTAATTTCCTTATTTGTTGGCGGCTGGGTGACAACCCGCGCTTGTGGGCCAATGAATCGCAGCACAGCGTTACTTAACGGCGCAATATTTTGGGCTACTACTTTAGCACTCAGTTCTTGGCTATTAGCAAGTGGTGTGTCTGGTGCTTTTGGTGTTGCTGCTTCCAATGCAGCAGGAGTTATCAACCAAGTACAACAACAACCAGGTACTGTTTTACCACAAAATGTGCCTACTATAACTGCTGAACAAGCTCGTGATATCGCTGCTGCAACCTCAAGAGGTTTGTGGTGGTTTGTGTTTGGTTCTTTACTAGGTTTAGTGGCTTCTTTAATAGGATCTGTTGTTGGTGCTCGTAGTCCCAGAGTTAATACTTACAACCAATAACTTTAAATAGTAATTTGTTGCTAAACTAAATTTCATTAAAAAGCACCTTATATAAGGTGCTTTTTGCAATTTAACATTGGCGTTGATAGTATGCTATTAATTCTACCGTTGCTAAAACATGATCTTTGATAACTGCTAATACCAATTCACTAACTCCTCAACGTCCAGAATTTAAAGATGAAATCAGCAAGGATGAATTGATTCTCCGTTTCGGTTTGAAATATCAATTCAATCCTAATTTTATGGGATACGTGACTATTACCAAAGGTTATAGACCCGGTGGATTGAAACTATCGCGCCAATAGGAAAGTTAGGACATTATCACAGTTGTTATTAGATTTAATTTGAGTATTGCGATCGCTAGTTTGATTACAACTAGTTACAGATAATGCTACTAATCCCAATATAGCAATACTTTTAACCATCAAAACTTGCTTTCTATTCATAATAAATAACATTCTTAATAATTAGTTTACCATATATAACTTCACAATTAAAGCTAATTTTTGAAGTTTTTGTATAGAAAAAAACATACTATTTTTAAACAAAATTGGGTGAAAATACATACTAAATTTATATTCATTTTCTTCTATAAGCATATACTCGGAGAACAGAATCAAGTTATGCCAAAAATACTTAAATTATATGTTGGAACCTCTAGTTACAATTGTTGTTGTACCACGAGAGCGCTTTAGTTATACACAATTTTCATTAGAAGGTATTTACGCACATAGTGATATCCCTTTTAAATTAATTTACATAGATGGCAATTCTCCACAGCCAATTAAGCGCTATCTAGAAGCACAGTCATTCGCAAAAGCTTTTCACTTAATCCGTACAGAAAACTATTTATCTCCTAATCAAGCACGTAACCTAGCATTACCATATATTGATACTAAATACGTTGTTTTCATTGATAATGATGTTCAAGTTACATCTGGTTGGTTAAACAAGCTTGTGGAGTGTGCGGATGAAACAAACGCATCGGTTGTAGGGCCACTCTACTTAGATGGAGTATCAACAAATCTTGAAACTCAAAATATCCACATGGCAGGTGGCTTTTGTGAATTTCAAGAGCAAGAAGGAAAACTCGATTTACGTGAACATAGGTACTTTGCCAAGAACCAGTTATCGGCAGTGAAATCTCAACTCCTAAGAGAAGCAACGCAATTGATAGAATTTCATTGTGTTTTGGTACGTACTACTATTTTGAAGCAGTTAGGTGACTTTGATGAAAAATTGATGAGTCTTGCAGAAGAGAGTGATTTTTGTTTAACAGTCCGTACCCTCGGTGAGACTATTTATTTAGAGCCGGCTAGTACTGTAATTTATGTACTTCCAGTGCCATTAAAATTATACGATTTACCATATTTTTGCTTACGTTGGAGTGATGCTTGGAATAAAGCATCTTTGAATCACTTCCAACAAAAGTGGGGTTTAGCTGAAGATGCTAAATTTATGACTATTGGCTACAAATGGGCAAATCGTCATAGATTAGTTCCTCTGCAACAGATACAAGATGTGCTGTTAAATATTTTACCTTGGAAATTTAACTCTAAGATCTACCTAAATTTTCGAGCTTTTATGGAGGGTATACTAACTCAGCTTTTTGTGAAAGATAAACACCAAAAAATCTAGAATGTAGAAGATATGGAACATAGATAAAGAGTAAGCCAATACTGTTAACTATTTACCCCCTAAAATTATCTTGATTTAGGGGATTTTTTATTACTAATATACAATTTTATTTTTATAACTATTTCGTAGCAAGGTTTTCAGACTTTATATAGCAACTTATGAAGTATTTGCTACTTTCATACCGATTAAGTGTGTTTCTTATCTATCTAAAGGTAGAAGTATTAACACTAGATAATTTGGGAAATTAAAACTTACAAATGGTACTAATTGTATAGAAAAAACCAATAGTTTTTTACTTTTTACTATTTTTAAAGGAGAATAATTTTGAAATCAAATTTGACTGGGCTGAAACTAAAAAAATAGATAAACAATGAAACAAACCATACTAAAAATTAATCATCGAATTATACAAAATATTTACCGAACTCCATTGGTAAGTCATTTTTCTGATCTTACTTATCAAGCATTAATAGAAAAACATCTAAATAATTTGCCTAGTCTTCCAATCACTGATTTAAGTTTAGTTGAGGCTCTTAAAAGTGAAAAAATTGTTGTCACTTCATTGGCAGCACTCTCAATTCCCTCTACTCCACAAATGTTAAAAGCAGCGTCAAGCTTGATCTCAGAAATTCCTGAAAGCGTTTCTGGTAGTAAACATGATTTCACAATTCATGCTACTCCGAAGCAAATTATGGAATATTCAGAAATTTTTCTCTGGGGACTTCAACAACGTTTACTCAATATTGCCGAAAACTATATAGGTCTGCCAGTAGCTTATCATGGTTCTTATTTTCGTAGAGATCTCGCCAATGGAGTTCAAAAAAAATCCAGGCTGTGGCATTTAGACAAGGAAGATAGAAAAGTATTCAAAATTATTATTTATTTAAATGATGTATATGATGATGGCGGTCCATTTCAATATATTCCTTACTCTTTTACCTCAGCAGTAGCTAGCTCTCTAAGATATAACTATGAATACATTCAAAACCAAACTATGCAGCAAGTGATATCACCACTAACTTGGAAATCTTGCACAGGCATTTCTGGTACAGTGATCATTGCTGACACAGCTAACATTTTCCATCGAGGAACTGTACCTACTGCTTCAGATAGATTCACAATATTTTTTGACTACAGTTGTAGATCCCCAAAACACCCTTTTTATTACCAACCTTCTTTGACTAATGAGGATTTAGCAATTATTGCTACAAAACTTTCAGAACATCAAAGACAGTGTGTTTTTTGGCGTTCCATCTAAGTAGTGCAGACACAAAAAAATAATTAATTACGTATCTTAAGTTATTTCTCTAATCACCATTTTAGGTATGACGCTTCAATTCCCTGTTCTCGTCTAATTTTGCTATCTTTCTCAAACCAGGCAATTACGTGTTGTGCTGTTAAATCTTCAACAGCAACATCATACTCTTGGGCGATATATTTTAAAAGTTTAAGTGATGAAATAGTCAATCTTGTTAAGAATTTTTCTGGAGAAGATAGTAAAGCAGCGTCTACTTTTGCTGATTCTTCTAAGGTTAAAAATTGTGTTGAAGGCTGCTGTGGCTGTACATCCATAAATACTCAACTTAGTTTAAATAACTTCTGATGGACAATTGATAATAACTAATTGGTAAAGTCTTTTACTACTAATTTGTTATTTATGATTTAAACTAGACATGAAATTTATCCATGAGACTTTTGTTTTCGAGCTTCTACTAAATAACCACAACGATGTTCACCATTGATCAGCCAATGGGTACGCTCAACTGTACAATCTGGTAAAACGGCAGCAAACATTTCTAGTTCGTGACCGCAAATGCTGGGGAATGACTCGGCAACATTAGAAATTGCACAATTATGTTCCATGAAGATAAACTTATCTCCTGCTGAGGAACTATTCGAGTCTACAGGGTGATACTCTGCCATAAAACCTTCAGCTTTTCTTAGTTCCACTAATTTCACTACCCGTTCTTGTAGAGAACCACTGCCTAAATGTTCGCGGTATTCTTGGGCTTTGCGCTCCCACTGCTTTTGTAAAATTGAACTAACTTGCTCATATCCCACGGTTTCGGCTAAAGTATCCAACAGAGAAACAGCAAAATCGCCATAGCGATCGCTTTGAAAATCATTCTTTCGATAGATGCGATCGCGTCCTTGACGACTAAGTTGATAAACATGCTGCGGCCGCCCCATTCCCCGAACCTCACTTTGTTCGGAGTCAGCATCGTGAGTGCTTTGTACTGTTGACGAATACAAAACTAGCTCCTGTGCTTCTAAATCTTTGAGATGACGACGAATCGCTTGAGGACTAACTTCTAAAACTGTCGCTAGCTCAAAAGCTGTTGCCTGTGAGTGTTTCAGCAGGTATTCTAGGATATCTTGCTTGGTTGAGGACTGGTGAGTAGTCGCCATCTTCTCTACAAGACGTTTCGCAAACGCCCCAAAAATTTTTCAGAAAAATTGACTTTAACAACATTGTTGTTGTTAATTTAGCGTAAAATGAAGATAAGTTAAACAACATAATTGTTGTTTTATTGTCTATCCTTATTCTAGCAGCCGTGTAACCACTCGGTCATCCAAAATGGGAATCGATTAATCAGCCTGTATCCCATCCTTAAGAGGCAGCGCATTGTGAAAATTTTTTTTGCCATAGCGCCTGCCGTAGAGAACTAACCGAACACGAGAGATTATTACTGATGAGTGCCACTGTCAAAACCTTAGTCAACCAACCCTACAAGTACGGCTTTATCACTGACATTGAAGCCGATACTATTCCGCGTGGACTAAACGAGGACGTTGTCCGCTTGATTTCTGCCAAGAAGAATGAGCCGCAGTTCATGCTGGACTTTCGCCTGAAAGCTTATCGGCAGTGGCAAAAAATGACGGAACCAACTTGGCCTAATGTCAAGTATCCGCCGATAAATTATCAGGATATCATTTACTATTCAGCTCCGAAAAAAAAGCCACAAAAGTTAAATAGTCTAGATGAAGTTGATCCTACCCTCTTAGAAACCTTTGAGAAGCTAGGCATTTCTCTATCTGAACAAAAGCGTCTAGCCAACGTCGCCGTTGATGCGATTTTCGATAGCGTTTCCGTCGCCACTACATTTAAGGAAAAGCTAGCCGAAGACGGCGTGATTTTCTGCTCAATTTCGGAAGCATTACAAGAATATCCAGAACTAATCAAAAAATATCTGGGTAGTGTCGTTCCTGTCGCAGACAACTACTTTGCAGCCTTGAACGCTGCTGTATTTAGTGATGGTTCTTTTGTCTACATTCCTAAAGGCGTGAAATGCCCAATGGAACTATCTACCTACTTCCGCATCAACTCTGGCGATACAGGACAATTCGAGCGGACTTTAATTGTCGCCGAAGAAGATAGTTATGTTTCCTACCTCGAAGGTTGTACCGCACCGATGTACGACAGCAACCAACTACATGCTGCTGTTGTAGAACTTGTCGCCTTGGATAACGCCGAAATTAAATACTCCACCGTCCAAAACTGGTACGCTGGCGATGAAAAGGGTAAAGGCGGTATTTATAATTTCGTCACCAAACGCGGTTTGTGTAAAGGTGTCAATTCCAAAATTTCCTGGACTCAAGTTGAAACTGGTTCCGCGATTACTTGGAAGTATCCTAGCTGTGTTTTAGCGGGTGATAATTCTGTAGGTGAATTTTACTCGGTAGCGCTAACTAATAATATGCAGCAAGCCGATACCGGAACCAAAATGGTTCACATCGGCAAGAATACTCGCAGTACAATTATCTCGAAAGGTATCTCCGCAGGTCAATCTAATAATAGCTATCGGGGTTTAGTGAAAGTTAATCCTACAGCTAAAGGGGCAAGAAATTATTCCCAGTGCGATTCAATGTTAATTGGGGATAATGCTCATGCGAATACTTTCCCTTATATCCAAGTACAGAATAATACTGCCAAAGTAGAGCATGAAGCTTCTACTTCTAAGATTGGGGAAGATCAATTATTTTACTTCGCCCAAAGAGGCATTTCAGCAGAAGATGCCATTTCAATGATGATTAGTGGCTTCTGTAAAGATGTTTTCAATCAATTGCCGATGGAATTTGCTGTGGAAGCTGATAAATTGTTGAGCCTGAAGTTGGAAGGTAGTGTTGGGTAATGTTGAAGGTTTACCTTAGTGTCTTTGTGGTGAAGTAAACCACTAAGACATTAAGGCACTAAGAAAGAAGAGCACAGAGAACATGATTATCGAAAATAGTGAAGTCGTGCTGTCAGTTAAGAATTTGACAGCTACAGTTGATGACGCGCCAATTCTTAAAGGTTTAAATCTAGAGGTTCGCTCTGGTGAAATCCATGCAATTATGGGGCCGAATGGTTCTGGTAAAAGCACCTTTTCTAAAGTTTTGGCGGGACATCCAGCTTATGAAGTAACTGGCGGTGAGGTAATTTTCCAAGGGCAAAACCTGCTGGAAATGGAACCGGAAGAACGAGCCAGAAGTGGCATATTTTTGGCATTTCAATATCCCCTGGAAATTCCGGGTGTGAGCAATTTGGATTTCTTGCGGGTGGCATACAATTCTCGTCGCAAGTCACAAGGTTTAGAGGAAATAGACGCTTTTGATTTTGACGATTTGATTGAGGAAAAGCTGGAAGTGGTGAAAATGAATCCGGCTTTTCTGAGTCGAAGTTTGAATGAAGGGTTTTCTGGTGGTGAGAAGAAGCGGAATGAAATTCTGCAAATGGCGCTGTTAGAACCAAAGTTGGCAATCTTAGATGAAACTGATTCTGGTTTAGATATCGACGCGCTGAAAATTGTGGCGAATGGAGTCAATCAGCTGGCAAATCCGCAAAATGCCACAATTATGATTACTCACTACCAGCGGTTACTTAATTACATTGTGCCAGACTACGTACATGTAATGGCAAATGGGCAGATTCTTACCAGTGGCGATAAGGAACTGGCACTAAAATTAGAATCTCGCGGTTATGACTGGGTGCTAGAAGAAGCGGTTGAGGTGGGTGTGTAATGACAATTCAAGTATCTCCTAGTCCAATGCCTAACTCGGATACAGTTGAGTTGACATCTACTTTGTTGGATAAAGATGCTTATTTAACTGGATTGTTAGAGCAGGTAACAGCAACAAAAACAGTAGGTTGGTTGCAAGAATTACGCGATCGCGCTACTAATTGGGTACGTCATGCTACTATTCCTACTAATCGTGAGGAAGAATGGCGATTTACTGATTTGTCAGAGTTGCGAAAGCTGCAATTTCAGGTAGATGGGCAAGTTAAATTGCCTGATATCTCATCGCTGATTTTACCAGAAGCAGCTCATAGCCGTTTGGTGTTTGTGAATGGGGTTTACGCGTCGGAGTTATCTGCTGTTGCAGGTTTGCCTTCTGGGGTGGTGGTAAGTAATTTGGCTGGGTTAGCTGAATCTAAGCAGCAGCTTGTTAGTCAGTATTTAGCTAAAGCTGAGGGAGCGCAAGAAGTTTTTACTGCTCTTAATACTGCTGGGATATGTGATGCAGCGGTGGTGTGGGTAGGAAAGAATGTGATGGTTGAGACACCAATTCATTTGGTGTTTGTTGCGGTTGCTGGGGAGACACCAGTGATTTCTCAGCCGCGTTGTTTGGTGGTGGCAGAAAGTGGTTCGCAGGTGAGTTTGATTGAGGAGTATACGAACCGCCAAGATGCCAAGAGCGCCAAGGAGGTTTACCTCACCAATGCAGTTACGGAAATCTGGCTTGCTGAAAATGCTGAGGTGAATCATACTAGGGTTGAGCGTGAAAGTAAAGAGGCTTTTCATGTAGGGAAGACTGCGATCGCTCAAGCTCGTGATAGTCGATATACTTGTCATGCCATAAGTTTGGGTGGTAAGCTGTCACGGCACAATTTAGAAGTTTTGCAAACTGGTGAGCAAACCTTAACTGTTCTCAATGGATTAACGATAGTTTACGGGAATCAATTGGCGGATACTCACAGTGCAATCGCACTGAATCACCCATACAGTACAAGTAGACAATTGCATAAGTGTATTGTAGGCGATCGCGCTCATGGGGTGTTCAATGGCAAGGTTTTTGTGCCTAAATTAGCGCAGTTGACGAATGCTACCCAGTTAAATCGAAATTTGCTTTTATCATCGAAAGCCAGAGTTGATACTAAACCCCAATTGGAAATTACCGCTGACAATGTCAAATGCGCTCACGGTGCTACAGTTAGCCAATTGGAAGATGATGAAATTTTTTATCTGCAAAGCCGGGGAATTGATGAAAATGATGCTCGTAATTTGTTAATTAATGCCTTTGCAACTGAAATCATCAACCAAATCCCTATCTCATCTGTGCAAAAAATCCTCTTAAATATAGTCACTAATCTGAAGTCTTTAACAACTGACAACTGACCACACTTCGACTACGCTCAGTGCATCGCTGACAACTAACAACTGACAAACTACCAATGACCTTCACCTCTACCAAAACTCTAGCCGATAAAGTCCGCGCTGACTTCCCGATATTACGTCAGGAAGTCAACGGGAAACAATTGGTTTACCTAGATAATGCAGCTACCTCGCAAAAACCTTTGCTCGTATTAAACGCCTTGCGCGATTATTACGAACAATATAATGCCAATGTGCATCGGGGAGCGCATACACTCAGTGCTAAAGCTACTGATGCTTATGAAGCAACACGGGACAAGGTTGCTAAATTTATCAATGCTGCATCACGTCAGGAAATTGTCTATACCCGTAACGCTAGTGAGGCTATTAATTTAGTCGCCTACAGTTGGGGAATGAATAATTTACAGCCGGGAGATGAAATTATTCTGTCGGTAATGGAACACCACAGTAATATTGTTCCCTGGCAACTTGTCGCCCAAAAAACGGGTGCAGTTTTGAAGTTTGTAGAACTGACACCTGCACAAACTTTTGATTTGGAACAGTTTAAACAACTGATTTCCGAGAAGACAAAATTGGTGGCAGTATCCCATGTTTCTAATACTTTGGGTTGTATTAACCCAGTAGCAGAAATTGAGGCGATCGCTCACAGATACAATGCGAAATTCTTAGTTGATGCTTGTCAAAGCGTACCACACATGCCTGTAGATGTACAGCAAATCAATTGTGATTGGTTGGTTGCATCTGGTCATAAAATGTGCGCTCCCACTGGCATCGGGTTTTTGTATGGTAAGTTGGAACTTTTGGCATCAATGCCACCATTTTTTGGTGGTGGTGAGATGATTGCAGAGGTTTATTTAGACCATTCTACTTATGCAGAATTGCCCCATAAATTTGAAGCTGGTACACCTGCAATTGCAGAGGCGATCGCTCTTGGTGCAGCGGTAGATTATCTTAGTAATATTGGTATGGATAAAATCCATGCCTACGAAGCCGAATTAACTGCTTACTTGTTCCAACAATTGCAGCAAATTCCTCAAATTCAAATTTATGGCCCTCAACCAAATGCTCAAGGAGAAGGTAGAGCTGCCTTAGCATCATTTACAGCTGGGGAAGTCCACGCTAACGACTTATCGACATTATTAGATCAAGAAGGCGTAGCTATTCGTTCGGGACACCACTGTACTCAACCTTTACACCGTTACCTAGGTTTAGCGGCAACTGCACGGGCAAGTTTATCCTTTTATAATACCCGCGAAGAAATTGATATTTTCATCAAAGCATTGAAGGAAACCTTAGACTTTTTCGCAGAGTTTTCGTGAACAACAAGATCCCTGACTTATTTCATAAGTCGGGGATTTGAGCTTCTTGACGTTAAATTACCACAATGCATCGGATTTTAATATTTGGTAATTCCGGTTCTGGAAAAAGCACTCTTGCAAATAAACTTGGTAAAGACTTAGAGATTCCAATTCTTGATCTCGATACTATCGTTTGGGAACCCAATCAAATTGCCATACGCCGTTCTCACGCCGATGCGGCTAAAGATTTACAAGACTTTATCGACAATAATATTTCTTGGATAATTGAAGGCTGTTACAGTACTTTAATTGAAATTGCGATCGCATTCTCAACTGAAATCTATTTTCTCAATCCCGGCATTAATAAGTGTCTTGAAAATAACCGCAATCGTCCTTGGGAACCACATAAATTTAAATCAGCTGAGGAACAGGCGCAAACATTCGAGTTTCTTCAAAATTGGATTCAACAATATGAAGAACGCGATGATGAATTTGGTTATTTATCCCATCGCTCAATATTTAATCAGTATAATGGTCAAAAATACGAAATAATTGACAACGAGATCCCCGACTTCTTTAAGAAGTCGGGGATCTAAATAATAGTTCTATTTAATATCTTATTTTGGACTCGTTGTTTAACTGATTCATCTTCAGAAGATAATCCATAATATAATATTTCATATATCAATGGTATTCCTAATTCTAACTCTAATAACAGGTCATGTTGCAAAAACACATCCTGGGGTTGACCTTCTAGTACTAATCGTCCTTCGTGCATCACAAAAACCCAATCTGCCCACCGATAGACTAAATCTAAATCATGGGTTGCCATTACTAAAGTAGTTCCATTTTGATGAATTTTTTTTAGAGTTGCTATCAAATTACGAGTATGTTTTACGTCTAAATAAGCGGTAGGTTCATCCAACACCAATAGTTCTGGTTGTAACACCATCACATCTGCTATAGAAACTCGCTTTTTTTGTCCTAAACTCAAATGATGCACTGGTCTTTCGGCTAAAGTAGTCAACCCAAATTCAACTAATGCTTGCTCTACTCGGTCTTTAATTTCGGATACTGGTAAACCCAAATTACATAAACCGTAAGATATATCTTCTTCAACAGTAGAAGCTACTAATTGTTGTTCTGGGTCTTGAAATACCAAACCAACTTTTTGCCGTAATTGACTAAGATAATTCCGGTTATAATTTAACGGTTCACCACGCCAACGGACAATGCCAGAATTAGGTTTGTATAGACCATTAGCTAATAATAATAGTGTCGTTTTACCACAACCATTTTGACCAATTAGCGCACATCTTTTACCTAACGGAATCTTTAATGTTAGATTATTCAAAGCCAATTGTTGTGCGCCTGAATAGGTGTAATATACCTGCTCAAATTCGAGTAAATATTCCTGCATTCCGCCAAAAATCCAATCCTATTAATACTACACAGCCGAAAATAGCTTCGATGATATATCGTAATTGAGGACGATAGCGACGAGGATGCCAAACTCGAAATTCACTGACAAAACCCCGTGCTTCCAGTCCCAGAGAAAACTGACTATATCGTTGTAAGGTTCGCTGTAATAGTTGCCCGATTAGTAATGCTAAACTTTTCATACCAATAGCAACAGTGCGGTAGCCACCACGAGAATTTTGTGCTGTCCACAATTCACTGGCTGTATTCAGCAGAATGAAAATAAACCGATACATTAGTAATAACAAATCAGTTAAAAGCACTGGAAATCGTAAGTAACGCAAAGTTTGTAATAGCTCTGTGAAAGGGACAGTTAACATGAGAAAATATAAGCAAGAAACAGAGGCTAATGCTCTAGTTAAAATTTCCAATGCTTGGATACTGCCACTATGACTAATATAAATATAGAAGTGTCCGAGAGTTAGTCCATACCAAGAATCTAATTTTACGCTTTGTAAATCAGGAATCGCAACTCCATTTACTATCAGGGCTGGTAAACTTGTCAAACAAAAAACTATCGTGAACATTAACAATCGAAAATAAACACCAGCCGGGATTCTGGCATAAATCACCGTCCAAGCACTCATCCAAAGCGCCATCAAAATTTGCACAAATGGATGGGTAACAAGGGAAATAGCAAGGGTAGTAAATGCAAAAATCAGTTTATGTTCTGGTGGTAATCTTCGCAGTCGATTAGTATAAGCTAAAGTGTCTAATTGCAGACTCATTCTTCATGTTTTTGTTGTTGGGAACGTCCTTTATACAACCCAATTGCATAACCAACTACTCCTGCACCCAAAGCTGCTTGCGAAGCAAATAATAAGCTTGCTATTTCCCCACTAGCTGGTTCAAAAAATGATTTAAACCAGGGTTTATATCCAGGTTGGATTTCAGCAATTGCTTCTTGTGCTTTGCTATCAGCACCGCCAAATTCCGCACCCCGCACAAATATTAACGGTGCAACTGCTAAAGCTAAGACAGCTACTACCAACAGCCAGTTACTCAACCCTTTTTTAGACTGATTCATTTCTTTGAGGTTCCCGTTTGATTAATTTCAGCAATTCTAACTCTTGAGGATTATAAGATTGCAGCCAGTTCCACACTAATACAGTTAGTAATCCTTCACTAATTGCTAAGGGAACTTGAGTTATGGCAAAAATTCCGGCAAACTTGATAAATGAAGCGAAAAACCCACCAACAGGTGCAGGAAAAGCTAAGGCGAGTTGGATAGAAGTGATAATATAGGTAAGTAAATCTGCGATCGCAGCTGCTAGAAATATCGCGATTTTTTCTTTACCACCCAACTTGATTGTTAAATTATATATCCAGTAAGCTGCAAATGGCCCAGCGATCGCCATCGAAAAAGCATTTGCCCCCAACGTCGTCAAGCCGCCATGCGCTAGTAATAAAGCTTGAAACAACAATACTAAGCTACCCAAAACCGACATAGTAAGGGGGCCAAACAGCACCGCACCTAACCCCGTTCCTGTAGGATGAGAACAACTGCCTGTAACAGAAGGGATTTTCAAGGCTGACAGTACGAAAGTGAAAGCACCAGCCAAGCCCAGGAGTAGTTTGAGTTGCGGGTTCGCTTGGGTAATGCGAGTCAGGCTACGCAATCCTAATATAAAAAATGGTAATGCCACAATCCACCAAAAAATTGCCCACTGCACTGGTAAAAAACCTTCCATAATGTGCATGGCATAAGCGGGTTTGGGTAAACCAACTACCAAGTAAAAACTGATAACTCCCATCAGGGTTAGACTGACTAACGCCTGTGTTTTTCTTTTCATAATCTGTACCTCGCAGATTTATGTAAATGAATTGATTATAGTCGGCGGGCATCCTGACTCACCTATATTTGGGTTCACAGTTGCGGGACAGCGCCGGATTTACACCGGACTTTCCCCCTTGCGTCCGATGGCTGTTCCCCACCAGAACCGATTGGAGTCACTATAACACCATTACTAATAAACTTGGTAAAGACTTGGGGATTCCTCTCATCGCTCAATAGACATCTTGGAAAACTATATAAGACTAGTGGTCTGTCAACCCAAAAATAACAGGTGGAGGCAGGCAGGGGAAGCAGGGGAAGCAGAGGAAGTAGGGGGAGAAAAGAACTGGGCTTTTTCACATTAATCCAGCAAAATTATCTTGACAGAGTACTAGTATTTAATTTGTGAAAATTGAGAGCCTCAGATCCCCGACTTCTTTGAGAAGTCGGGGATCTTGTTGTTCGTGAATGATTTAGGACTGTTATAGAGGTAATTATTACGTAAATGCCAAAATTGAAAATTGATTTACTAATTAAGCAAGCATAATTACTTACATTAATATAATGCTAACCTCTTGAATGTTTAAGAATTACCTGAAAATAACGCAACTAAATTTTTAGCAGATTCTCAGCTTAAACTAATTTTGTTAATAGTAGAAAGCTTTAAATTATTTTTAAAGATGCATTTGAGAATATTAAAGCCATGAAATTTAAGCATTTAGCCATTCTAGCGATCGCTACTGTTTTTACTATAAATCTGACAAAACAAGCAAGTTCTAATCCGCCAGCAACTCAAACGCCTGTAGCTAGTCTATTTGCAGCATCAATGTCAATGGCTGAGTCTGGAAAGTTCCAGTCTGGAGAACACCCTACCCAAGGAACAGTTAAAGTGATCGCTGAACAAGGAAAACGCTATTTAGAGTTTGATCAGAGTTTTCAAACAGATTCAGGCCCTGATTTATTTGTTATTTTATATCGCTCAGATGCACCGCCAATAACTGGGATTAAAGAAAAAGATTATGTCAGCATTGCTCGTTTAAAAAGTATCAAGGGTACTCAACGTTATGCCTTACCTGATAATCTGAAGTTAGCAGAATTTAAATCTGTAGCGATCTGGTGTCGCCAATTTAATGCTACTTTTGGCTATGCTTCTTTGAAAGGATGAAATTTATTTATTATTTAGTCAAAGGTTTGATATGGAAATAGCAGATTTTTTGGGGCTTTTACATCCAGCGATCGCAGTTATTTTTGTCTTTCCATTAATTGGTAATGTAGTCAATTTTGCTTGGCAAACACGTCAACGTCGTTTGCAAAATTTAGCTGGAGGTAAAAGTAAAATTCCTCCAGTAGTTGGCAAAGAACACAAACAATTAGGTGAATGGCTTACAGGTGCAATTGTCGGATTAGTCTTACTTGGATTAGCTTACCCAATTGGTAAAAATATTTTGCACAATCAATTGTGGAATCAAGCTACTTTTCAAGTTGCATTTATTCTGCTGATGTTTATTTTAACCATTGCTGCATTAGTGTTACTTTATCGAGCAAAAAAACGAGTATGGCGGGCAGTTTTTGCAACTTTAACTGGTGCTGGTTTAATAATTATCGGTTGTCAAGATGGAGTATTTCGTCGTACAAATGAATGGTACTGGTCACACTATTATATTGGGATAACCGCAGCTTTGTTGATGATTTTTTCTTTAGCGATTGTACAAGATATTTATCAAGATAGATCTAATCGCTGGCGAACTGTGCATACAATTTTGAACTGTATTGCTTTATTATTATTTATCGGGCAAGGAATGACAGGAACGCGAGACTTACTAGAAATTCCCCTGAGTTGGCAAGAACAATACATTTATAAATGTGATTTTGTCAATAAAACTTGTCCGACAATCAACCCCCAAGCGCCAAAGTGAATCAAATCAGCAAAATTTGGTCTAAAATTGACCCTTTTTCATTACGAGTACGCTTAACAGTCGGTGTTGCTGGGGTTTCAGCTTTGGGGTTAGGTAGCCTCGCTATTTGGACAAGCTGGAAAATGCAGCAAATTTTAATTAACGATCATAAACTGAATGTTGAACAAATTGCCGAACGTTTACCCCGCGATGTGCAACTGTATAGCGAAATCATGCCACCATCAACTGGGTTACAAAAAGCAATTAATAATTTAACAACTACCAATACATATTTATGGATCAAAAGTTCCGATCATCAAATTATCGCACAATCTCCAAACTGGAATCAGTTATCTCAGACAACAAGCACTAAGTTAATGTCTTTAACTGAGATGTCGGTTAAACCCCAAGTAGCAAAAGTTAACCAACGTTATTTTGTGTTATGTAGTAGTGCATTACCAATACAAGATCAGACATTAGGAAAATTGTTTGTAGTTCAAGATGTTACCAGTGAACAAACAATTTTTTTAGTCATAGTGCGGTATTTGGGAATTGGCAGTATTTTAGCAATTATCACAATTTCTGTAGCGATCGCATTTTATATTAAACGTTCTTTGCAACCTCTGCGTCAGTTAAGTCAAATGACACAAGTCATTTCCTTAGCCGATTTAGGACAAGCGCAAATTTATTTAGATAATGCACCTAGCGAAGTTAAAGAACTAGCTAAAACCTTCAATATGATGTTATCTCGCCTGTCCCAATCTTGGGAACAAGAGCGACAATTTGTGAGTAATGTTTCTCACGAACTACGTACACCATTAACTATAGTACATGGTTACTTGCAAAGTGTATTACGTC
The DNA here is from genome assembly GCF_029953635.1 of Halotia branconii CENA392. Taxonomy (NCBI): domain Bacteria; kingdom Bacillati; phylum Cyanobacteriota; class Cyanophyceae; order Nostocales; family Nodulariaceae; genus Halotia; species Halotia branconii. Next base: position 3,634,424 of record NZ_CP124543.1, read on the forward strand.
GGCAAAAAAACTTAACCCCAGCCCAACAAGAAGCTTTAGAAACTGCGGCTTTGGAAGCGGAACGCACCATCCGGCTATTACAGCATTTACTAGATTTAGCACGAGCAGATAGTGGTCATTTACATCTGCGGATGGAACCTTGTGTGTTGAATGACTTAGTTGCAGAAGTTGTCAACATGGCAGAAAAATATAGCGATCGCACAATCAAAATTGAGTCTACTACAAAATCAATAGAGGTAAGAACAGACTACAATCGTCTGAAACAAGTATTATTAAATTTAATTGATAATGCTGTTAAGTATTCCGAAGCTGATACACCCGTAATTGTCAAATTAAATCAGCAAGGAGAAGAGGCAATCATTGAAGTTTGCGATCAAGGTTGTGGTATACCTTTACAAGAACAATCGCGGATTTTTGAACGATTTTATCGTATTGATGAAGCTCGCGATCGCTCTACCGGGGGTTATGGATTAGGATTGTCGATTGTTAAAACATTTGTAGAGGGTATGGGTGGTACTGTGACGGTGCGTAGCCGTACAACAACTTATCATCAGACATCGCGCTTAAATAAAGGAAGCGTATTTACAATCACTTTGCCAGCCTGCTCATTACTAGAATAATTAAACAAATTGCAATGGTAATGTCACTGTCACCGTTGTACCAATATTTTGCTGACTTTCTATTTGAATCTCACCCCCATGTAAATCCACACACCTTTTAACAATCGCCAGTCCTAAACCTGTACCTTGAATCCGACCTACATTACTGGCGCGATAGAAACTTTGAAATAGATTAGATTGGTCTTTTTGGGGAATGCCTACTCCTTGGTCTTGAACCTGGAAAGTTGCAATACCATTATTGCAGTTTAAATCAAATTTAATATAACTTGGTTGAGGAGAATACTTAATCGCATTAGAAAGTAAATTGGTTAAGATACAAGTTAGTAAGTCTTCATCCATTTGGACGTGGTTACATTCACCTTGAACAGTAAAACTAATGGTGTGATGACTACCCGTCCTCATTTGAAAAATGTCGGCAATTTCGCTACAGAAGTTTTCTAAATGCAAAGGTGCAGGGTTATATTCTAATTTGGCAGCTTCAGTTTTACTCAAAAACAATATCTCATCTAAAAGCTGAAGCATTTGCTTAATAGCATTTTGAACCCGCTCAAAATATTTCGTTCGTTGTTCTGGGGTTAATTCTGCATTATTATATTCGAGAATTTCTAAAGCCGTGCGAATTGTGGTCATTGGGTTACGAAATTCATGAGAAACCATAGCCACAAAATTTGACTTGAGTTCGTTGAGTTCTTGTTCTTTCGCTAATGCATGACGGCTACGTTCTTCAGTCTCCCGTAGCTTGTTGAGAATATCTCCCCGTTCAATGGCATAACGTGCAGCCCGCACTAACAGTTGCATAGTAATTTGATCTTTAACAAGATAGTCTTGTGCGCCTTCTGCCAAGGCTTGCAGTGCCAACTGTTGATCATCAAGCCCTGTTAAGACTACGACTGGAATGTCTGGTATTTCTGCCTGATATTCTTTCAACGTGTCTAGTCCTGTAGAGTCTGGCAGGCTAAGATCTAACAAGACTACATCAAATCTGCGTTGCTTGACATTTTGAGTTTGAGAATCATCAGGTATAAATATAGGGTTTTCTAAACTAATATTAATCGCCTCAGATAGTCGCTCAACATGTGTCATCTGCCATTCTTCTTGATCTGCACGCATAAATATTTGATGTAGCAGTCTGGCATCAGTAGGGCTATCTTCTACCAGTAGAATGTGAATCATGATTTTTTCTATCAGATACGGTTATTTAAGTTTGCTTAACTCTCACTTGATTTCTATTTGTTAGAAAGTACTTCATCTGCTGATTTACAAGCGAAATTGTTAAACCTATTAATCTGGTGGAAGGGCTACTGCTGCTAACCAAAAATCTTTAATTAAATGCACAACTTGAATGAACTGATAAACATCTAGGGGTTTTGTGACATAGCAATTAGCACTAAGATTATAAGAACGGAGGATGTCCTGTTCATCAGTTGAAGTTGTAAGTACGACAACAGGAATACATTTGAGATTTGGATTTGATTTGATTTCTGTTAAGACTTCGCGCCCATCCATTCCTGGCAAATTTAAATCGAGCAAAATTAAGTCTGGACGAGGTGCATCAGCAAACTCTCCTTGCTGTTGTAGGTAATTTATCGCAGTTTCACCATCTTCAACCCAGTGCAAATTGTTAGCGATTTTGGCATTGAGAAAGCCTTTGATGGTGAGGTTCGCATCGCTAGGCGAATCTTCAATTAAAAGAATTTCAATATGTCGGAATGACTGATTATTAACCATGCAGTTACTAAGCATTTATTAGATTGATATAAAACTCACAACTATAAGGTAACTTATTTTGCATTCAAAGTTAAATAAAATATTGTCTCTATACCTAGCTCAGACTCAGCCCAGATTCGACCTCCGTGACGCTCAACGATTTTTTTGCAGATAGCTAGACCAATACCTGTACCAGTAAATTCTCTACGAGTATGTAGCCGTCGGAAAACCTCAAATATACGGTCAAGATACTGAGACTTGATACCGATGCCATTATCTTGTACCCAGATTAGCCATTCTGGAGAGTGAGGAGTGGGGAGTTCTTCTGTTGCTTCTACATCTTTTTGCACTGCACCGATATGAATTTTTGGAGGTTGATCTTTTTGGCGAAACTTGATAGCATTACCGAGCAAATTTTGAAATAATTGCACCATTTGGGTTTTATCAGCAAGTAACTGTGGCAAAGGATCATGAGTGATGATGGCTTGACTTTCGGCGATCGCTACATGTAAATTACCCAGAGCTATATTGAGTGCAGCATTACAGTCAACACGAGTAAATTCCTGACCGCGAGTGGCCACGCGAGAAAAAGCCAGCAAGTCTTGAATCAAACGCTGCATCCGGGTTGCCCCATCCACGATATAACTTAGATATTCTTGGGCAGATTCGTCGAGGCGGTCTTGATATTCCTGTCCTAAGAGTTGACTATAACCTGTCACAGCTCGTAGTGGTTCTTGTAAATCATGGGAAGCTACATAAGCAAATTGCTCTAACTCTTGATTAGAGCGTTTAAGTTCTTCATTCAGCTTTTGTAATTCTGCTGTTCGTTGTTCTACTTTGGTTTCTAAATCTTCGTTTGCTTGTTGCAATAAGGCTTCAGCAAGTTTGCGTTCGGTGATATCAGTATTAGCACCTACCCACTCTTGAATTTCATCATTGTCATCCAAGACGGGAACTGCACGCGCGGCAAAAAATCGATAACTACCATCAGCAACTCGTACACGATGCTCAGTTCTGTAAACACTTTTTGTTGTCAGCGCCTGATTCCATAATAGCTCTGTCAATTTTCGATCTTCGGGATGAATTGCATTAAGTCGTCCTCTCCCCTTGACTTCTGCCTCACTTTGCCCTGTTAAATTTCTCCAAGAGGGAATATCTTCTACTACATTGCCATTAATATCAGTTATCCAGATAGCTTGAGAAGTGGCAATCACCAATGAGCGATAACGTCTTTCATTTCTTTCTAAGGCTATTTCTGCTAGTTTGCGTCGAGTAATGTCTTGAAAGAAAATTGATAGTCCTTCTGAAGACGGGTAAATACGATTTTCAAACCAACGATCCCAAGGTGGATAATATTCTTCTATCTCAATTACTCGCTGTTCTGCCATAGCTTGGTAGTAGGCGTGATAAAACTTTTGTCCAACACCTTCCGGTAACTCTTCCCAAATGTTTTTGCCAATTAAATCTTCTGGGTGGCGATTGAAAATTTTGCCTGCTCTTTGATTGATATAGGTGTAGCACCAGTTGCAATCAAGACTAACAAAAGCATCTGTCACCGTCTCTAAAATATCTGCCAGTTTAGCTTTTGCGGCTTGCTGCTCTAAAAGAATAGCTTCTTGCGATAAAGCCTTGTTAATGCGAATTTGCTTTTGCAGGAGTAAGTAAACCACAATTAGCAGGACAATACTTAAACCATATCCCAGACTCACCACAACAATGATTTGATAAAAAATAGCATCTGTTATTGCTGTCTGTTGTTTTAATAAGGTTTTTTCCTCATTTTCCATTGCTCTGTTGACAGACCGAAGTTTTATACGTACTTTTATCAACTGCTCGGTAATAGCCATTTGACTTGTCTGGTCTAAGTTTCTCTGTGCCAACAAGTTTATTGACTGTTCAAGTAAAGTAAATCTTTGGACAATTAGGGGTTCAATTGTATCAAGCCGCTTTATTTGACCAGTATTATTACTGATTAGGTGTCGTACTGACTTGAGCGTCTGATAGACTTTTTGCTTCTCCGTATTATAAGTTTCTCGATCAACTGCTTTTTGGGTGAGCATGTAACTACTTTTTGCACTTTCGGCATTACCAAGACCAATCCGTATACGAGCAAGAAGTTCTAAAACTTCATAAGTATGAATGACCCATTGCTTTTCTGCCCTCAGCCTTTGAATGCTCAGATAGGAGACTGTTCCCACGCCACACAGCAGCAGTAATGCCAAGCTAAAACCAGCTGCAACAAATTTTTCTAATAATCTGTTCATGAATACTCACGCAAGTATAACTAACAACCAAATCAGTGTTAGCTATTACGACAAGCTACTACTGACTCCTGAAGAAAATGATACAGTCGAAGCGTTCACAGGCGATCGTAAAATCATGTTAATAGCTAAATGCTTTTTTAATCGACATATAGCTAAGTAGTTAAAAAAGGGGGCAAAAACCTCTCAAAGTCCTCCTTTTTAAGGAGGATTTAGGAGGATCTACAACGATTTTGGTTTTGTACAGTGATGTGTGTACACGGTAGGCTTCTTTTGTGAGGGTGAAGCTTGGTATCGCAGTTTGTCTTAATTAAAAAAGCCTAATTATTTAACTTTCCTAAATCTTGTTCAAGAAAGTTTTGTTATAGCAGAAGGCAGAAGGTAAAACTACTGCCATCAAGAGCATTCATGCTTTTCAAATGTCCTAACCTATGTGGCTACGGCTATACCAACAAAAAGAGTGGATAATTGTGTTTTAGAATCACAATTATCCACTCTAGTTTTATTGCATTGAGGTTATTAGAGAAAAGCCGATTAGAGGATTTCAACTTGGGACAGTTTAAATCAATTAGCGTGATTCAGTTCCCTGATTAGGGCTACCTGCTACAGTATCTTCTCCTGGTGCTTCTGGTGAGGCACTTTTTTTACCATCAGATTGAGCCGCAGTGCCAGTCTTGCGAATGTCTTCCTCAATTGGAGTTTGGTAACCACCTGAAGCAGCAGGTGTATCTTGATTCTTAGATTTGTTTTCTTCAGCCATGATGAACGCTCCTACCATTTAATATTGGCACTATCATAGAAAATCATGGGTATGAATTTATCTATCTAAAATCTGGTTATGGCTAATTGGCTCCTCTGTCGAAAGTATTGTTTATTGGCAGATGCTCCCGTGCTGTCTTACGCGCTACCAATGGGTAAACTGATGCAGAACTCTGTTCCTTGACCAAGCTCAGACCAGACATTTAGACTACCACTATGTTTTTCCACCACAATTTGACGGGCGATCGCCAATCCCAATCCCGTACCCTTACCTACTTCTTTGGTGGTAAACAAATGGTCAAAGATTTTGGCTTGCACATCGTCACTCATGCCTTTACCATTATCGCGAATACGAATATGTACTTGGTTGGATTCGATGCTAGTGCGAATAGTAATTTTTTGAGGATTGGCTTCTAATTCTTTAAAGGATTGAGTTTGTGCCATTTCATCAAACATATCAATGGCATTTGCCAAAATATTCATAAATACTTGGTTTAACTGTCCGGGGAAGCATTCAATTGTCGGTAAATCACCGTAGTCGTTTGTAACTTCAATTGCTGGACGATGCTCGTTAGCTTTGAGACGATATTTCAAAATCAACAAAGTACTATCGAGTCCTTCATGGAGATTGGCGCTAACTTTGTGGTCAGTATCAGCACGAGAGAAAGTACGCAAACTTGTACTAATGGACTTGATACGATTAGTAGCTCCTTTCATCGCATCAAGCAACTTGGGCAAGTCTGACGATAAAAATTCTAAGTCAATTTCTTCAGCACTTTCTTGTACCAAATCATTGGGGGGCTGCTGTTCTTGGTACATTTCCAAATGCTTCAACAAGTCTTGCACATATTCTTTGGCATTGTTGATGCTGCCATTGAGGAAGCCGATGGGGTTGTTGATTTCGTGAGCTACTCCAGCAACAAGATTTCCCAGAGATGCCATTTTTTCGCTTTGTACTACTTGCAATTGCGTATTTTGTAATTGTATTAATGCTTGTTCCAATTCTTGAGATTTTTGCCGCAAAGCATTTTCAGCCTGTTTGCGATCGCTAATATCTCGCACAATCGACAATGCGTGGATTTTCCCCTGATACATAAAAGGTACGGCTTTGACTTCCACATCAAAAATATGACCATCTTTACTAACATCTAGTGCCTGGGTATAAAATTCCTCACCTCGATTGAGAACTTCTATGAAATTTGCGAACTCGTGCAGGCAACTTTCGTGAATAAAATCCCCAGGCTGGACTGTTGACCATTCTTCCAAAGTGTAACCATGCATTTGACACATAGTCGGATTCACAGCAACAGCCTTTCCGGTTGTTAAATCAACTATACTTAGCCCATCATTAACATTTTCAAAAATACTGCGATATTCTGCTTCTTTTTGGGCAATTTCGTGGGATTTTCTCTGTTCTTGTTGATACAGTTGAGCATTTTTCAAAGAAATTGCTGCTTGGGTACAAAGGAAGTTTAATACTTCCACGCGTTCCCTAGTAAATGCACCAACGGTAAAGTGATTTTTAAGATATAAAATACCAATCAGCTGACCTTGATTGAGCAGTGGTAAACACAGCAAACTCTTGGGTTGGCGTTGTCTGAGGTAGTCATCAATCACGGGTAAATCTGTTTTCAGTTCGTTGATGACCACAATTTCTTGGGTATTTTTGACATACTGAATAAATTTCACTGGCAGATTGGGATTATTGGCAAGGGGTTCGGCACAAAGTTTTGTATCCTCTGGTGTGGCAATGGCTCGGACTTCCCATTCTCCTGTCTCGTCTGGCAGAATTAATGCACAGCGATCGCCTCCTGAATTTTGTAGAATAATCTGGGTGAGTTGATTTAACAGTCGATCGAGTTCAATGGTGCTGGATAGAGCTTGAGAAGCTTTGAGAATCGCCGCAAAATCGAGGGCTTGATTGATGGTGGTATTATTGGAGCTTTTGTGACTATTGGAACTAATAGACGCAGTTAATGGGGAGATTGTGATCACGGTGTTCAAGATACCAGATGATACCTCTGCTTGCTGCAAAATGGGACGGAGTAGTTTGGGGTAGCGCTGTTCTAAATCATGGATTTTGGCTTTAGCACCCCAGCGACTGTAACAGTAGTAGGCTTCCTGCATATAGCCACTCGCAACTTTTTCTTTCCCCCAATCGAGATAGAATTTTGCAGCAAGTTCATTGGCGAGAGCTTCTTCTTGGATATAGCCATTGGCTTTTGCTCCAGCAATGGCGCGATCAAAAAATTCTAAAGCCTCCACTCGTTTACCCAACCCATGTAAACGCACTGCTTCTACCAAGTAATATTTATGCTGATAATTCATTGGAGCAGCATTCACGTAAACCAAGAGATTTTTCTGGTTTGAATCAACTTTCGATAAAAGCTCTTCCTCAGATGAAGGCTGAAGATTGGAATATAATTTTAACCGGGTTAATGAATCGTAGTAGTAGTAAGCTGGTGCTGATGGCATACTAGTACCAGCTTTCAGATATTGAACTCCCCGATCTGCTATCTGAATCGCAGTCTCAAAACAACCGAATGAATAACTCAGTATTAATTTACTCAAGTAAAATAAATGCAGAGCTAACTCATCATTTTCTGTGAGTAGAATAGATAATTGTTTATTCTCAGTATCAATCGACCCCAGACAATCTGGATTATCACTCAACTCAATAAAATTATGAATAGATGAGCGAATAATATGTACCCAACTCAGGAAATGTTGACTCGTTGCAAATTTGGATTGGTAAACTTCAACCTCTTCTAATAAATCTGGTAAAGATTTTTCTCCACTCAAATATGAGTAGAATAATCTAAATGAAGTCGAAACAAGCGCGTGAACAGAATCGCCTGTTTCTATTGAAACTTGGTAGGATTTATTTAATAAAGAAATTGCATTTCGTATATTTTGTTGATTGGATTGATTAAATGCGGCAACTTTGAACAGAACCATGCTCAGAACAGAACTTTGATTAAATTTTTCCATTAACTGAAGTGCAAGTTGCCCAAAACGATAACCTACTTCGATTTGATTCAACACAGAGTTAACAATAATACCAAAATCTGCATATCCCGGTGCGGAGAAAGGCGAGTTACCGTATTGCAAGGATAGATTAACCTCTTCACAGGCAATAATTGGAAATAAGAGGGGATTAGCCTGATGAATCGAAGGAACTAAACTCGTCATGATTCGCCCTGCTGCCGTAGCAGTAGCATTCTGGGTGATGGGTAAATTAATTAAGTCTTCAAAAGTATAGTTTGATAGCTGAGTCAGGGTGTGTTGTACCTGTTGTTGAATATCTGAAAGTGTAATAGATTCTGGCAGTATAACTCCTAGCTTTTGCAGGATTTCTCGTCCAATTTTAATCGCTTGCATCTGCTGATTTTGTACTTGATAAGCTTGAAGTTTTATTTCATAAATTTTGACTTGTTCTAACAAGTTATTTGTGTTTTTTAAAACTATCTGAATTAAAGTATCCATCTGTTCAAAATTACAGCTAAGTAATGCTACTTCTGCTGCTAATTCGTATATATAACGTGTCAAATTATAGTTTTTATCCCAGCTATCTGTCGGGAGGAATTGTATTCCTGTGTTACAATAATCTAGGGCTGCATTATATGCAGTAGAGTCTTTAGCCTTGTAACCTGCTTGTAAATTTAATTGAGCATATTGATAACGTTGGTCTAATTCGGTAATCAGTGAAATACCACAATTTAACTGATGAACAATTTCAAATAAATGACTATCTTGAAAAGATGGATTACTGTTTTTTAATAGCAATTTTCCAATAGTGAGGTGTGTCACCTGTTTTTGGTCGTCAGGAATCAAAGAATAAGCAGCTTGTTGAATGCGATCGTGCAGAAACTTATAATTCAGCGTTTCATTCGGTTGGTTTTCCGTTGTTTGAGCTTCTCCTAAGTAGAATTTGTAAAGTTCGCTTTGCGGCAAAATCAAACCTTCCTGCAAAGCTTTCCATAGTGTTGTTGCTACCTCAGTTTGAAATTGCTCCGAGACAATTGCCAACGTTTCTAAATCAAACTGCGCTCCAACACAAGCTGCTAGTTTTAAAATCTCTTGGGTCGATTCTGGCAGCTTTTGTAACTGCAATGCCATAAATTCGACCACATCATCGGTCAATGCCGCATCCCGCACTTGCACAATATCACACTGCCAATGTCCGGCATTGCGGTCAAAAGTAATTAACTGCTCTTGATGTAATGCCTTGAGAAACTGGGTAGCAAAAAAAGGATTGCCTTGAGTTTTCTGTATTACCAGTTCTGTCAGTGGTTTCACTAATTCTGACTCAGCATGAAGAGTATCTGCAATCAGATGATTGAGACTGGTAAAATTCAGGGTTTGGAGGGTGATGGTGTGGATTGTTGCCCCGGCCTTTTCCATGCCATTGAGAGTCAACATCAATGGGTGGGCAGCAAAGACTTCATTATCCCGATATGCTCCCAACAGCAATAAACAGCCCGTTTTCACCTCAGACATTAACACCTGAATCAAATTCAGCGAAGCCGAATCTGCCCATTGCAAATCGTCGAGGAACATCACCAATGGATGTTCGGTGGTGGTAAATACCCGAATGAACCTTTGGAAGAGTAAATTAAACCGATTTTGGGCTGCGGTTCCCGATAATTCTGGTGCAGGGGGTTGATTGCCAATAATCCGCTTCAGTTCGGGAATCAGTTCAATAATGACTTGGGCATTCTCTCCCAGTGCTGCTAAAATTTGAGTTTTCCAGGTTTGCAGTTGGGTATCACTTTCACTAAGTAATTGCCCGATCAAATCCCGAAAGGCTTGTACAAAAGCTGAGAAGGGAATATTACGATTAAACTGGTCAAATTTTCCTTTGATGAAGTAACCCCGTTGCTTGAGGATGGGCTTATGTACTTCATTGATAACGGCTGTTTTTCCAATGCCAGAGAATCCAGCCACTAACATTAATTCTGAAGCACCTGTGGCAACCCGCTCAAAAGCATCTAGCAAAGCTTGTACTTCGGCTTCTCGTCCGTAGAGTTTTTCAGGGATAAGCAAGCGATCGCATAAGTCCCTCTGTCCCAATGCAAACTCAGTAATTGACCCTGTTTGTTTCCACTGGTTTAAACCAAATTGCAAATCATGCTTGATTCCTAAAGCACTTTGATAACGGTCTTCAGCATTTTTCGCCATCAATTTGGCAACAATTGCCCCCAGCATTTTCGGTACATCGGTATTTACTTGATCAACAGGTGTGGCAATCTTGGCGATATGACAATGAACCAATTCCAAGGGGTCGTCGGTAATGAAGGGTAAGCAATTTGTAAATAATTGATACAGGGTAACACCGAAGGCATAAAAATCACTGCGATAATCGATACCCCGATTCATTCGTCCTGTTTGTTCTGGTGCTAAATAAGCTAGGGTTCCCTCTAACACATTGGGGTTTTGGATTTCCTGGGTTTCTTTCGGCAATAGCGAAGCGATGCTAAAGTCAATCAGCTTAACTTGCTGGGATTCTGGATGAATCAGGATGTTAGCAGGTTTGATATCTTTGTGGATCACTCGACAAGAGTACAACTCATGGAGGATGTCAGCTAATTGAATGGCGATCGCTAATTTCTGTGTTAAGTCTAATTGCTGCTGGATATATTTTTCTAGGGATATCCCACCCCAATCTGCCATCACCAAAGCATAACCATTACCAAATTGCTCTAGGCTCAGGGGTGGGATAATACCAGCAATGGGTAGATTTTTGGCTATAGCATATTGATTGCGAAACTGTACTAATTCCCCAAATGTGGGGTACTCCCGTTGCAACACCTTAATTACCACGGGAAGTTGCTGTTTATCCTGTACTGCTCTATACACTGCTGTTCGAGAGCCTAAATAGATTTGCTCAGTAATGGTGTAACCAGATATTTCCGGGAATTGATGTGTTGTGGATGTCATGGGCTTGGAGATTGATAATTGCTTGGGGAATTGATTATTGTTATTAAGATGCCCATCAATCTCCGCAATCTAACGATAATATAATTTTTGCGAAAGCGTTTTGTGGTATTATCAAAAGTTAGGCAATTTGTAATTAAGACTTTAAGATTCCAGTTAACATTACTCTGCAAAACTTAATTTCTGATTATTAGTAAAAAAGCAGCGAACGCACAGTTATGATGTGATGATTGTGATACAGCAGTCCTAAATCATTCGTGAACAACAAGATCCCGGACTTTTCAAAAAAGTCCGGGATCTGAGCCTCTTAATTTAAACTATCAAAGTGTAATTAATGAACCAGAGTAGTCTATCGTTACCGCGTGGGTGTATTCTTCGCAAGGCAACCTCTGCGGAACAATGGTCAATTCGATTTTTGGTGTTCTCAGCTAAACTTGACCCTACACAATTACGGTGGCAGCAATTTTGGGTAATTGAATGTAATAAAGATTTAGTAGCCTGTGGACAGTTACGTAATTTCTCAGGTGTACAAGAACTTGGTAGTTTAGTTGTTACACAAACTTGGAGAAATCATGGTTTAGGTACTTTTCTCACACAGTATCTAATCAATACAGCAACGCAACCATTGTATCTTGAATGTTTGGGTGAGCGACTAGCACAGTTTTACAGCCGTTTTGGTTTTGTACCAGTTTCTTTTGAGGACTTGCCACAATCTCTCAAAAGTAAATTTGGAATCTCACAATTAGCCAAAAAGCTGATTAGAGTTCCTGTGGTGTTTATGCAATATCAAATATAGCAATCCTATTTGAGTTGTGAAAAATATAGATAAGGAAACGTAGACGCAAAGCGGCTTGCCGTAGGCCACCACAAAGAACGCCAAGGACGCAAAGTGAAGAAAGAAGAAAGAGATAGATAATTTTCACAAATGATTTAGGACTGCTATATCTAGACAAACAATCTTGCTTGAGAAAAGCCATGAACAAGGTTTCCCAATACGATTCGGATAAACAGGAGAGGCAAAGTAGGAAAGAGGGTTATTATTTATTTAATTTTTTTCTCCTCCTGCCTGCCTCAACCAATCAATCCCTTAACCGAACGGTATTGTGAGGTTTCCCTAAAGACACAAAGAAAAAAGTTTTTTTTTCATATATTTTAACTGAGTATACGCAGGGCATAATGGCTACTGAACTTACTTTGTATGTCCTGAGAAAGAAAGAATATTACTCCATTAGAAAGAAGCAATTTTAACTTTTACTCTCTAAAGTAAACCCAGTACAGAGTAAAAATTAACTCAGCTAAAATTAATAACATTTATATCCTCTTATATTTTAATAACTTTATAACTCAATCAAGTAAAAAAATTTTTGTAGTTAAAAACTTAGCTTTTGCTTTAAATATATTTTGTTTATGTTTTCTTCGGAAAACAGCGAAACTAGCTGCCACAAATAACTTTGATGTTCATGCAGGAATTACGACTATGACCACACAGGAGCAACTACAGCAATGGCATGAACTGGCACAACAGTTCCGTGTCGATAGTATTCGCGCTACAACCGTTGCTGGTTCGGGTCATCCCACCTCTTCTATGTCACCAGCCGATATGATGGCGGTTTTACTCTCCAAATATCTTTGCTACGACTTCGATAATCCAGACAATCCTAATAACGATCACTTTATTCTTTCTAAAGGACATGCTTCACCACTGCTTTACAGTATGTATAAAGCAGCAGGGGTAATTACTGATGATGAATTGCTGTCGTTGCGCCAGTTTAACAGCCGTTTAGAAGGACATCCTACGCCTGTTTTACCTTGGGTTGATGTGGCGACTGGTTCCTTGGGACAAGGATTACCAATTGGTGTAGGTGTGGCTTTGGCAGGCAAATACTTAGATCAATTACCCTACAATGTTTGGGTATTACTAGGAGATAGCGAAACAGCTGAAGGCTCTGTTTGGGAGGCTTTTGATCATGCTGCACACTATACCCTAGATAATTTAATTGCCATTATCGATGTCAATAGATTAGGGCAACGTGGTCAAACAGAACTGGGTTGGAATACCCGCGCTTATGCCAACCGTGCTAAAGCCTTTGGCTGGGAAGCAATTGAAATTGATGGTCATAACTTGACAGAAATTGATCAAGCATTTAACGCCGCCTTGGCTATTAACGATCGCCCTACAGTAATTATTGCTCGGACTAAGAAGGGTAAAGGTGTCAGTTTGGTAGAAGACTTGGGTGGTTGGCACGGCAAAGCCTTAAAACCCGATCAAGAAAAGGAAGCGATCGCCTCCTTGGGTGGTGAACGTCAGATTGAAATTCAGGTAAAGAAACCCGAAACACAAAACCAACCTGCTACCACAGGTAACGCTCAACCTCTGCAACTGCCCACTTATGAAAAAGACGCAAAAGTAGCGACCCGTCGAGCTTATGGTGATACCATCAAAGCTTTAGGTGCGGCGCGTCCCGATGTGGTTGTTTTAGATGCAGAGGTAAGTAATTCCACTTACGCCGAAGATTTTGCCGAAGCTTATCCTGAGCGCTACTTTGAAATGTACATTGCAGAACAACAAATGGTAGCAGCTGCTGTGGGTTTACAGGTGAGAAACTACAAACCCTTTGCTTCTACCTTTGCTGCCTTTTTGAGTCGTGCCTATGATTTTGTGCGAATGGCTGCTGTATCTCGTGCCAACATTAAATTAGTAGGTTCCCATGCTGGGGTATCTATTGGTCAAGATGGCCCTTCTCAGATGGCATTGGAAGATTTAGCAGCCTTCCGCGCCGTATGGAGTAGTACTGTACTTTATCCCTGTGATGCCAATCAGACTGCAAAACTAGTAGAGCAAATGAGCGATCGCGATGGCATTGTTTACCTCCGCACTACACGAGAAAAGACACCTATAATCTATAGTTCTGACTTTGAGTTTCCCATTGGTGGCAGCAAGACAATTCGCAGTTCCGATCAAGATCAAGCGGCTGTGATTGGTGCAGGTATTACTTTACATGAAGCTCTCAAAGCTTATGAACGCCTGAAAAACGAAGGCATCATGGTACGTGTAATCGATGCTTATTCTGTCAAACCCATTGATGTACAGACCCTTCATCAAGCTGCCCAAGATACAGAGGGTAATTTAGTAGTCGTTGAAGACCACTGGATGGAAGGCGGTTTAGGTGCAGCGGTGCTTGATGCTTTTGCTGGTACAAACAGTACTCCTGCTGATGATGGTTCGCAACTACAGCTAATTAAACTGGCGGTAAGTGAAATGCCAGGTTCAGGCACACCAGAAGAACTACTTCATGCTGCCAAAATAGACGCTGATGCCATTGTTGAAGCAGTCAAAACCCAAGTCAGACAGACGATAGGGGTATCAAGGTGACTTGAAAAATCTTTTGTTTTTTCTCAGCGCTCTCTGCGTCTCTGTGGTTAAATAAATTACTAACCGCAGAGACGCAGAGGCGCAGAGAGAAGAGGGCTAGTCTTAAATAAAAAAGGAGGTAAATAATGACTAAAGTAGTGATTAATGGATTAGGAAGAATTGGCAGAGCAATTTTTAAAATTATCCTCAATAAAAAGGAATTAGAATTAGTAGCGATCAATGACTTAGTACCACCAGATAATCTAGCTTATTTACTCAAATATGATACTGTTTACGGCAAGTATGAAAAACAGGTAGAAAGTAATAGCAATAGTTTAATAGTTGATGGTAAAACCTATAAATTTTTTAATGAAAAACAACCAGAAAATCTGCCTTGGCAAGAGTTAGAAGTTGATGTAGTTTTTGAATGTACAGGGATTTTTAAAAAGCAAGAAGACTTAGAAAAACACCTGAAAGCAGGAGCGAAAAAGGTGATTTTATCGGCTCCAGCTAAAAGTGAAGAAATTAATACTATTGTTTACGGTGTTAATGAAACCCAAGCATCAGATCAAATTATCTCCTGTGCTAGTTGTACGACCAATTGCATCACTCCTGTTGTGGAAGTAATGGGTAGAAGAATTGGTGTGAAAAAAGCGATTATGACTACAGTTCATGCTTATACTGGCTCTCAAGAATTGGTGGATAGCCCCCATAAAAAATTTAGTAGAGGGAGAGCTGCGGCTGCCAATATAGTACCAACGACAACCGGAGCTGCGATCGCTACTACTCAAGTTCTTACACAATACTCAGGTAAATTTGATGGTGTAGCTGTGCGGGTTCCGGTGGCTGTGGGTTCGATTTCCGACATTACTTTTGTTACCGAAAAAGCAACTACTGTCGAGGAAATTAATAAAATTTTCCGTGAAGAAGCCGACAGCGAAAGATATCAAGGTATCTTGGGTGTTTCCAAAGATCCGATTGTTTCATCCGATATTATTCAGGATACTCGCGCTTCAATTATTGATTTGAATATGACGCAAGTCGTTGATGGTGACTTGGTAAAAGTAATGAGTTGGTATGACAACGAATGGGGTTATGCCAGTCAGATGATTCGAGAAGCCCTGCAAATGGTTAAAGTATCTCGTAGTTTGCAAGCTGTTAATTAAATTTAGGGCATGGGGCATTGGGTATTGGGCATGGGTAAGAGTTTAGTAATGCCATGAGTCCAAAGCAGCGGGGTAACCTTCTTGTTTGCACACAAGGGAACTAAGTTTCGCGCCAACTTTCACTAGGGGAGGAGATTGATCACAAATAATGGCAGAGTTTCTTAAAAAACCTTGGACACTGGCATCGGAGGATATTCTTGAAAATCTTGATGTTGAGCTGAATCAAGGACTGACTGAATCGGCAGTAGAACAACGCCGTCAGCAATATGGCGAAAACCGCTTAGAACAGACTAAAGGCAGAAGTATTTGGCAAATTTTCATTGATCAGTTTAAAAGTCTGATTATTGGGATATTAGCGGTTGCGGCAATCTTGGCTTTTATCTTTCAAGAGTGGATTGAAGGTATAGCTATTTTAGTAGCGATCGCCATTAATACCGCGATCGGTTTTTTTATGGAGTTGCAAGCAGTTCGCTCCATGCAAGCATTGCAAGAACTCACCAGTACTACAACTAAAGTCCGTCGCCAAGGACAAGTTCAAGAAATTCCCGTGGCAGAACTAGTACCAGGAGATGTTGTAGTTTTAGAAAGCGGTGATGTGATTCCCGCCGATTTGCGAATTATTGAGGCATCTGGGTTACAAGTCAACGAGTCTTCATTGACAGGGGAATCAGTACCAGTCAGTAAAAGTGTGGAACCTGTAGCGGAAGATGCTCCTTTAGCAGAACGAGAAAATATGCTCTACAACGGCACTGCCCTGACTCGTGGTTCGGGTGAGGGTGTAGTTGTGGGTACGGGAATGGAGACAGAATTAGGTCACATTTCCGACTTAGCAGCCAAAGCCGGGGAAGAAGAACGCACACCCTTAGAAAAACGCCTCGATCAACTAGGACGAAGGTTGGTTTGGGTAACATTAGCAATTGTAGTAGTAGTAGCGATCGCTGGCATTGCCGCTGGTAGAGACATAATTGTCATGGTAGAAACTGCGATCGCTTTAGCAGTGGGAGCAGTACCAGAAGGGCTACCAATTGTCGCTACAGTAGCTTTAGCACAAGGCATGTGGCGGATGGCACGTCGCCACGCCTTAGTGAATCGACTCTCGGCGGTGGAAACTCTAGGGGCTACTAGTGTGATCTGCACAGATAAAACTGGGACACTGACCGAGAATCGGATGACTGTTACCCACATGGCTGTTGATTCTGGGGAAATCAAAGTTACTGGTGAAGCTTTAGAACCAAAAGGTCAATTCCTTAAAAATGATCAAGAAATTCAGCCTTTAGATGAGCAAATTCTCCGAGACGCTTTAGAAGTTGGTGTACTTTGCAACAATGCTGCTTTGCAACCCGAAGACTCCAATGAAAGCCGTGTAGTTGGTGATCCAATGGAAGTAGCGCTGTTAATTGCGGGTGCAAAAGCCGGATTACAGCGTCAAGAATTGTTAGAAAACATACCAGAAGTTCGGGAAGAAGCTTTCGACCCGGACTTAAAAATGATGGCTACGATACACAAAGTAGACAATCAATATCGATATGCCGTCAAAGGCGCACCCGAATCTGTTTTTAAAGCTTGTTCCCAGATACTCACAACCTCAGGAGAACAACAGCTAAACGATGAACATCGGCAACAGTGGCGAGAAAAAACTAATCAATTAGCTGCCCAAGGTTTACGGATGTTGGCACTAGCAGAAAAAACGGTTGCTGACCAAAATGCCAAACCTTACGAAGGTTTAACTTTTTTAGGTGTTGTGGGCTTACTCGACCCACCACGGCAAGAAGTTCGTCCAGCGATTCAAGAATGTCAAGATGCAGGGATTCGCGTCGTCATGGTCACTGGCGACCAATCAGTAACAGCTCGTCATGTAGGAGTTGCCGTCAATTTAATTGATGACGAAAATGCTGATGTCATTCAAGGCAAAGACCTGAAAAACCCCGATGAATTATCACCAGAAAACCGTCAGCGTATTTTGAATGCATCTATCCTGGCGCGAGTTAGTCCAGAGCAAAAACTCAACTTAATAGACTTGCATCAACGCAACCAAACAGTTGTAGCGATGACAGGAGATGGTGTCAACGATGCACCAGCCTTAAAGAAAGCTGATATTGGAGTAGCAATGGGGCAACGGGGAACTCAAGTTGCTAAAGAAGCTGCTGATATGATTCTGCAAGATGACGCTTTCGCTTCCATTGTTGCCGCTGTGGAACAGGGACGAGCAATTTTTAATAACATCCGCAAATTTACTTTATATCTGCTTTCAGGTAACGTGGGTGAAATTATTGCCGTGACGATCGCTTCTTTGGTGAATGCACCTTTACCATTATTACCCCTGCAAATCTTATATCTCAACGTCGTCAATGATGTCTTTCCCGCACTAGCTTTAGGTGTAGGTGAAGGTTCTCCCACCTTAATGCAGCAACCACCGCGCCATCCCAAAGAATCTATCTTAACTCGTCGTCATTGGTGGGCGATCGCAGGTTACGGCACGATTATTGCCATTTCTGTACTTGGTGCGTTTGCCTTAGCCTTCAAGTGGCTGGGGTTGAACGAACAACAAGCAGTGACAATTTCATTTATGACCTTAGCCTTTGGGCGATTATGGCACGTATTTAATATGCGCGATCGCAAATCTGGTTTACTGCAAAACGAAATTACCAAAAACCCCTATATTTGGGGAGCCATAGTTCTTTGTACAGGCTTATTGCTGAGTGCAGTATACTTACCATTCCTCTCCAACGTACTCAAAACAGCAAACCCTGGACTTCAAGGCTGGCTTGTAGTTGGAGTTATGAGTCTTGTGCCTTTAATAATTGGACAACCCGCTAAATTAATTATGGAACGACAAAAGTCTCGGCGTAAGTAAAATTATTTTTTCCTTCTTCTTTGCGTCTTTGCGCCTTTGCGTGAGTAAAAAAAACAATGAACACCACAAACAAAAACCCCTATATCCGCTGGTTTGAAGATCTTAACTCCAATGATGTGGCGATCGTTGGCGGTAAGAATGCCTCCTTAGGCGAAATGATCAGCACACTCAAAGACCAAAGTATCCGCGTCCCTGACGGTTTCGCCACCACAGCCGATGCTTATTGGCAATTCTTGCAAGCAAATCATCTCAAAGAAAAAATCCAATCTCATTTAGAAGAACTCAAAAGCGGTAAAACTCCCCTAGATAAAGTCGGCAAATCCATCCGTCGATTATTCTTGTCTGCTGATTTTCCCGAAGAGATCACAGCAGCAATTCAAGATGCTTATCAAAAACTCAGCCAAAACTACGATACCCCCGAAGTTGATGTTGCCGTTAGAAGCAGCGCCACAGCCGAAGATTTACCAGAAGCTAGTTTTGCTGGTCAACAAGAAACATTTCTCAATATCACTGGTGAAGCCGAATTATTAGATGCTTGTCGTAAATGCTACGCTTCCTTATTTACCGACAGAGCGATTAGTTATCGCCAAGCAAAGAATTTTGACCATACAAAAGTTGCTTTATCTGTAGGTGTACAGAAGATGGTACGCTCCGATCAAGGCAGTGCTGGGGTGATGTTTTCTTTGGATACGGAAACAGGTTTTCCAGATGTAGTATTGATTGATGCCGCCTGGGGATTAGGTGAAAATGTTGTTCAAGGTTCAGTAACACCAGATGAGTATCGAGTTTTTAAACCCTTGCTCAAAAAAGATGATTACAAACCTGTTATTGAGAAGACTTTGGGAGACAAACAAAAAAAGCTAATTTATGCCAAAGGTGGTAGCCACTCTACAAAAAATGTCAATACATCTGCACAAGAACGCCAATCATTTGTGTTGACAGATGATGAGATTTTACAATTAGCTCGTTGGGCAAGCATTATTGAAGCCCATTATCAAAAGCCGATGGATATGGAATGGGCTAAGGATGGGGAAACAAGCGAGTTGTTTATTGTGCAGGCGCGTCCAGAAACTGTGCAATCACAAAAACAAGCTGATGCCTTAAAAACTTATTCTTTAAAACAAAAGGGTGAAAAAATTATTACTGGTGTGAGTATCGGTGAAGCGATCGCAGCTGGTAAGGTTTGTTTAATCGAAAGTGCCGATGATATTAATCACTTTCAAGATGGGGCAATTCTCGTTACCCAAATGACTGACCCTGATTGGGTTCCCATTATGAAACGCGCTGCTGGCATTATCACAGATCACGGTGGACGTACTTGTCATGCAGCTATTGTCAGCCGCGAGTTAGGCATTCCGGCGATTGTTGGTACAGATAAAGGTACGGAAGTTCTGCACGATGAGCAAGAAATCACTATTTCCTGTGCTGAAGGCGATCAAGGCTATGTATACAAGAATATTTTGGAGTTTGAATCCGCACAAGTCAATTTAGAAGATACGCCGGAAATTAAAACCCAGGTGATGATGAATATTGCCAGTCCGGCGGCGGCTTTGCGTTGGTGGCGTTTACCTTGTGATGGCATCGGCTTGGCGCGGATGGAATTTATCATTAACAATAGTATTAAAATTCACCCGATGGCGCTGGTGCATTTTGATCAATTAAAAGACAAAGCCACACGCAAACAAATTCAAAATTTAACTCAAGGTTATCCAGATAAAACTGAATATTTCGTCGATCATTTAACGCGGGGTATTGCTAAAATTGCCGCTTCCCAATATCCCCAGCCTGTGATTGTGCGGATGAGTGATTTCAAAACTAATGAATATGCTAACTTGATTGGCGGCAAGCAATTTGAGCCAACAGAATCAAATCCCATGTTGGGATTTCGGGGGGCATCTCGGTATTATAGCGATCGCTACCGTGCAGGTTTTGCTTTGGAATGTCAGGCCATGAAACGCGCCCGTGAACAAATCGGCATGACTAACATCATCATGATGATTCCTTTTTGTCGTACTCTCCAAGAAGCAGACAAAGTACTGGAAGTAATGGCAGAAAACGGCTTAAAGCGGGGCGAAAATGCACTGCAAGTTTATGTCATGGCGGAGATTCCCGCCAATGTAGAGTTAGCAGCAGAATTTTCTCAACGTTTTGATGGTTTTTCTATTGGTAGTAATGACTTAACCCAATTAGCCTTGGGTGTAGATCGGGATTCTTCCGAACTAGCAGATTTATTTGATGAACGCAATGAAGCAGTGAAGCGGATGATTCGTCGCTTAATTGAAACTGCCCATGAAAGCGATCGCAAAGTTGGTATTTGCGGTCAAGCACCAAGCGATTACCCTGATTTTGCTGCCTTCCTAGTTGAAGCAGGGATTGATTCGATTTCTTTAAATCCCGATAGTGTTATCCCAGTTATTCACCGCATTGCCGAAGTGGAAGCTAAGTTATGAGATTGCTGAATACAAGGTAAATTAGATAGTTTTTAGTGTCATATAATATCATGTCTGATTAATTAATTGATGAATTAGAGTATTTTGCAAAAACTCAAAAGCTCTTTTGCTTTGGAATCTAATAATAAGTCTGTATCGGACATGATACTATCTTATAAAATTTGTGCAGATTTTTCATAGCATAAAAATATGACCAAGCTCATCTTAATTACTGGTACAAGTCGAGGTTTAGGTCGCGCAATGACCGAGCATTTTATTGATCATGGACACACCGTGGTCGGTTGCGCTCGCTCATCAGCAGCTATCGAAAAACTACGCCAGAAATTTACAGCACCAAACGATTTTACTGCTGTAGATGTGACAAATGAGCAGCAAGTAAAAGATTGGGCTAAACACTTACTGAGCAAGTATGAACCACCAGATATATTGATTAACAATGCTGCAATTATTAATCATCCCGCGCCTTTGTGGCAGGTTCCGTCTGATGATTTTTCCCAGTTGATTGATATTAATATTAAAGGAGTAGTTAATATAATTCGCCATTTTCTTCCAGCAATGGTAGAAAACAAACATGGTATTATTGTTAATTTTAGTTCTGGTTGGGGACGGTCTGCATCTGGTCAAGTTGCATCTTATTGTGCATCTAAATGGGCTATTGAAGGGCTGACTCGTTCTTTAGCTCAAGAGTTACCTAGCGGGATGGCTGCGATTCCTCTCAATCCGGGAATTATTCATACTGATATGTTGGATATTAGCTTTGGGGAAGAAGCTGCTAACTACACATCCATTTCTGATTGGGTATTAAAAGCCGTTCCTTTTATATTGAGCTTGAAACCAACAGATAACGGGACTCCGCTAACAGTTCCTATGTAGTTCATAATACTAGTACCGCTGCCTTAGAAGTTAAAAGTCAAAAGACTTATGTTGTCGGCTTTTTTTGCGTAAAAATCTATGTTATGCGATCGCCTCTGGCACTGCGTCTAGCGTGATGAGCGAAAGATAACGCGTCCTGGAAACTCTTGTTGATTAATTCGTGCATACACCCGTAGACAAGTTAAAACTTCTCCAGGAACACCGCCACATTCTAGTTGCAAGTCATCTTTTGATAAGGTACAAATATCGGCATAAAGCCCTGATAATTGACGAATCCGTACATTATGGCCAGCTATATTTGCTCTATCAGCGACTTTTTTGAGTATGCGCCGTGATTCTTGTTGTAGCTTACCCCACCACGAATAGCGTTCAGCTGGGGGGATGAATACTAAAGAGTGAATGGCCTCATCCATGTCAATCCAAGCACGTAGAGTTAATAGAGGATCAGTATTTTCCTCAGCTTTTTGGGTACGATGAAAGCGATCGCTTAAAGCTTCAATATATTGATTTTTCTGTTCTGGTTTGGAGGACAACGAAACGACATCAAAGCTAAAAACGCTCTTTAAGGCATGATGTAAATCTTGATCTACTTCGATAAAATTTATACATAGGAGCAAAAACCCAGCTAATAAATGCATGTTTTCAGATGCATTTTCTGGGGTCATTTCACAATTTAAAAGTGCTTGTTTAGACAAACATAACCCTTTAGTTGTAACAGTACCGCTAAGTCCGGGGTAAATAAGTTCATCCCGCATAAAAGGTACTTGATAAAGATGAGAATTATCTTCTACAGCACCAACTTCCTTAACTAGTTCTAGAGCTTGCTGTCGCCAAGATATAGCTAAATCTTCTGGAACTCGTAATAATTTGTGGTGAATTTCGTTCCATAAATCGGAGTCTGTCTGGCTTTGGAGTGGAGAATTTCCTAGATAATAGTTAAGTTCTGGATCTGTTTCAAAAGTTTCTCGTAGGTGGTTGAGTTTTTGTTCGTTTGGGGATGGGATAATGGGACTAGTGTCTGGTTGTGGTTGCAATAAGTTACGGAGTTCTTGCAGCAGTTTGTCGCATATTTGGGTTCCTGGATCGTCGGGAAGTTCTTTATGAGCTTGAGTTAAAGTGGCCTCTAATCCGTGGAGGCTAAATTTTAGTAGTTTGGCTAGTTCTGAGTTTTTGGTGTTTAATAGTTGATTTAGATGCTGCATGAATTTAATCTTTTTTTTATCGGGCTACGCCCCGCTTCGCTAACACGCAAAGGCGCAAAGGCGCAAAGAATTAGAGAAAATTCACCCGTTTAGTAAGCATGGTCTGATTTATGCAAGAGGTCTAAGAAGTCCCATTAGCGACTCTACGTTTTTGTGTGAGGTTAGTTTAATGTACACCGCAAAAGGGGTCGCGTTCTTTGTCAACTTCGTTGGGTTGTAATTCTAATTCGGCGCAATAAACGCATCCTTGTTGTTTAAGACATTCTTCATTAGTTGATGTCCAGTAAGGTACTTCTCCAGCGTGCATCCGTAAAATGCCTTTTTCGTCGAGAGTTACACGATATTGGCTGGGGTAATCTGTTGTGATGTCTGGTTTGCTGAGTGCGCCAATGCGTAACCATTTTTTGGTTTTGCTTTCAGTATCTGTTTGATAAACATAGAAGGTGTGCTGACTAGTTTGCGGGAAGGGAGGTAAGGGTTCACTAATTAAACCGACTCCTGGTTGGGGTGCGCCATCTTGGAGATAATGAAATTCTTGCAAATATTGACTATCATCTTTGTCTACTTCAAATACTAAATGATAAGCATTTGGTTGATCGACGGTTGCAGACTCTAATACGTTGACGGCAATATCACCATCAGTTAAGTTTTTATTGGGGCGTTCAACGGCAATATTCCATTTCAATTTACCGTCAGCAAATAGTGTTGATGTTTCAGATATTGCTGATATTGCTGATCCTACATCTATCCCAGGAACGTCGATTAAATAATGAGGATTTCCCTGACAAAGTAACACGCTAAATTGCAGTGTTTGGTCGATTTCAAATTGGACTTTAATTTTTCTGAGAAACTCAGCTTCTTCCATTCCCAGTTTTTCCATGAGCTTTTTACCGTCGAAGCTACCCCAGAGTCGTAAATCTCCATCTTCGTAATCTTGACGGTAAATAATATTGGTTAATTGTATGCCTTGCCATCCAGTCCGAACCTTAGCAACTTTTTCCCAAGGAGCAAGTTGATAAAGTTCTTGTCCGGCTTTAAATACTGGCAATAAATCATTGCTTTGGGTTTTACGTTTGAAGTTGCAAGGTAGATAATAAAATAGGTTTTTAACATCAATTTCTAGTTGATTGGCTCCTTTACGTAATAATCCTTTGGATTCTTCGGGATCGAATCTGAGTCTTCGCAATTTTTCGGCGTAGCAAGCACCCGCAGATGTGGCTAGTTTAGTAAATTCCAAAACAAAGGTAATTCGTTCTGGATTCCAAACAAAGTAAGGTGAGTTGCTAAATTCTTGGTAGATGTGGCGTTGCACTAAATCCAAATTGCAAGTTTTCCCAGATAAAATTAACCAATCAACTTTATGGGTATTCCAAGAATTTATATTATTATCTTCAGGATGCAAGCGACTTTCCATTAATCCTTTAGCAATACCGATCGCTTCTTTAATTGCTGAGGTGGTAGCTGTTTCAAATTGCTGACTATTTAAGGTGACATAAATATTATCTAAGTTTGTTGCTTGGAATTTAATTCCACTTTGGGTTAGCAGTTCAGAAATTTGCTGCTCAAACAAAGTAAAGGTTAAACCAGAAAAATCATCAAGCGATTTTTGACCTAATTTCAGTTTAGCTGCTTCTGCATATTCCCAAAGAGTATAAAAGGTTTGTAGGCGTTGGGGTGCTTGTTGCCAACGGGTAGGTAATACTTTTTCTGCGGTATCTAGAGCATCTTTGTAAGCTGCATCGCCTTCGGGATTTTCTTTATCTAGACATTTTAAAATACTACCGCTTTGGAATTTTCCTTTCTCTAGGAAACGCTCGTTTAATTCTGTACTAATTAAATCTTCTAATTTTTCGCTGGTGATATTACCGATTGTTACTGCTGTTAAAAGAAAGTCAGCGATCGCAACTTTTAATAATCTAAAAATTCGCAGTGTAATTAGTTCACCACCTAACTGTAAATGACCTGAAGAGCCTAATAATTTAGGAGTAAGTTTATAGTAACGTCCTCCTAAACCCCGGTCTTCATTATTGGCAAAGAAAGGAGTTTGATCTTCTAAAGTAAGTTCAATTAAAGCTAAATCTGTAGTTCCGCCGCCAATATCTAAAACCAGAACATTTTGTGACCATTTATCGCCAGATCGACGACAACGAGTTTTGAATGATTCAATCCCAATGTTGAGATTACCACCAAATTCTCGCCACAAAAAGAAGATGGCGACAGAAACGGCTTCATCATAAGCAGTTTGCACATCATCAATGCCTAACTGTTCGACTAATTCTTTCACTTCTTTGCGAACAACTGGGGGGGCGACAGTTGGGTAAGTAACAACGGCGGTGAGTAAATCTCCCTCAGAAAACTTGCGCTGTGAACGTCTGCGATAATCTTCAGTTAATTCGATTAAATGCGCCCAAGCTGCTTGAATTAAATTGTTAACATTGATTGTTTCTTCTTCACCTGCCAAAATTACAGGGAAAGATCGGTCTTGACCAAAATAACGTTTAGGCGAGTGATGAAATCGACTAATAATTTCTTTTAAAGAACTACTTGTACCTTGAGCGATCGCCTTTTTTCTGTTATCTCTAGCTTCCCTACCCATCCGCAATGAGAGATTTTTGAAGCTGTAAACTTCTAACTCGCTGGGTATTTCTGTGTCTCGGCGATCAATATCTAGTACTACTGGCATCAAATTTTGCGATTCTAGGGTAGGTACGCGAAACACTTCATGGTAGATTTGATAAAGTTTTTTACTGGCGGCTCGGCGGAAGCGATCGCTATTCCCTAGACATAGTTCAATTTGGCGAATTGCTTCTAAAAAGCGTTCTTTGCGATCGCTGATAAAAACTTCACTTAAACGACTGGGTTCTATTTCCAGATTTTTACTAATATCATTAATAAACTTGTCCCATTCACCCGCGCTGATATCTGGTAATGCCACAGCAGCCGGAGAACTCAGCCATTGCGCCAAGCGATCGCGCAATCGTAATTCTTGCTCTTTGGGTAAAACTTCGGCAATTGGTACTTCAATCGGATCGAAAAGTGTAACTGTAGAATTTGATGTGCCAAAATCTAGAGCGAACCATCCCGGAAATCTTTTTTGTGGTTTATCTGGTTGCTCGTCAATATGGTTATTCAGTTGAAAAGGGTTCATTGTAGGATCTGTTTCTGTTGTTTGCTTGATAGGCGGCGGCTCAGAAATGAAAGGAGACCACAGATGACATGAAGTTGCAATCTGTTGACGTTCAGATAGTAGCGGATTTCCGGAAAAATCGGAATCAAAATACTCAACAATCACTTGTAAGTTACAGTTGATTGGTTGTGTTAAAGGTTGTTTGAGTTTACAAGGATATTGTCCTAATTCTCCGATTTGCGAAATTCTCGGTGTAGCAGAATAAAATTGTTGATAGGCTTTTTGAATTTGGACGGCTAATTCAGTTGGTGTGCCTCTGACTATACAAGTGATGCGAGAAATGTGAGGGATGTTGTTCCCGGCAGGGATTAGTTGAATGCTAGGAAGCTCCAAATATCCGTTTTCTTTGACATCAACTTGAAAGCGAGGTGAAAGCCGAATTTCTACAGGCATTCTGTGTTTTCCTTTTCTCGCAATGATTCGGCGTTGTTGGTTAGGAGTATGCCTCACGCAGAGACGCAGAGACGCAGAGTTAAAGAGATGTTTTTAGTTTTGGGTTTCTTGATGGTTGGCGATTTCGGAGAGAATTTGTAACCAACTGGGAATGGCTATTGGAGATGATGAATCTCCGGCGGCAATAAATCTGAGTAGTGCTTCTTTTTTGGAGAAGTTTTGCATGGTGGGAATAATTTGATCTAAAATTCCTTCTAATTCGGAGTTAACTTGGCGAGTAACTTCACTGACGTATTGGACGAGATGGAGGCTGGTGCTGGCAGTAATTTCGTCTCGCAGTCGTAGTACGAAAAGTTGGTGATTTGTGGTTCTGTATGAGCCTTGGTTTCTTTCTGGAGCCCAATCAAAGATTTGACCAATGTTGTGTTTTTCGTCTTGACGGGCTAGAGGAAACATCGTTTCAGGGGCGTAAATACCCAGGGTTTTGTCGTTAGACATTGTTTGATCTTTACTATTAATTTCCGAAAGAATTGCTTCTTGCCATTCGTTAGGATCGCATCCCAAAAGTAATTTATAAAATAAGTCGGCTTCTTCCACACCAAATTTAGACTCGATGTCTTGTTCCATGTCGGGGTGGATAATTGTTTTTAAATAGTCGCGTTCTGGGGCTATTTGTTGGGATAATTTAGCCAACCAATCGACGACGGCTTGATGAATGCGATCGCGGGCAAAATCTTCTAGCTCTTTGACTGTTTTCGCAAAGACTGGATAAAAATCATCACTTTGAGTTGGCAAATTATTATTAACTTTATTTCCCCGATCAAATAGTTTACCAGCTGCACCTTTCGATTCTGCCAAGGCGATCGCGCCATTTTTAGCTTTATTAAACAATAAAGTCCACTGATGCCAATTGAGGATTCTAAAAGTCAGTTCGTCTTTAACTATATCGCTGACAATTTCTCCTCGTCGGTCTTTGAGTGGTTCTTTGCCTAAGTCTTTGAGGAAACTACGATAAGTTTTATCTAAATTCTCAATTACAGCCCGTAACTCAATTACCGCTGGACTATCTGTGGTGGGGATGCCTTGCTTGTGAATTTCTTCGAGAATATTTTTTAAATTATCTTGTTGTTGACGCAAATTATCTACAGATCTGCGAGTATCTTCGTACAGTTGCTTCAGTCCGTGAGTGGCGACATGGGTTTGAATCAATTCTCTTAATTTGGCAATCCCCCCGTCTTGGGCAAAGTAACCTAATTGTCTGCCTAAATGACTGCGCGCATCCGATTCTAACAGGCGATCGCTTAATTGCTCCCATTTTTGTTGCAACCGCTTAGATCTTTCTAAATAATCGGGATAATCTAAGTTAGCTAAAAACTCTGGTGAACCGGCTTTGACTGTACTTGAACGTTTGGCTAATTCAGCTAATCCCAACAGTGGCGACAATAAAACAATCCGGTCTTTTTGGGTGGTAAAGGCACTCGCGCCGTCAATAGTAGTTTGCAAAACTTTGAGCTTTTGAAAAACAGCGTCCTCCGGTAAAGGAATCACACCTTGGATGAGTTGGTCAAGTTCTCTTTCGCCGCCTTCACTTTCTAAGGGTAGTTGATCAAAGCGACCCACACCCACGAGAATAAGATCTTTGAGGTCTTGTCCTGGTCGCTGCTGCTGCATCATAGTAAAGATTTTATTCGCGCGATCGCTTCCGGGAGATTTACCATTAAGCAAGACTAAAATCGTCTGCACTTCAGCTAATTCTCGCAATGATAAAAATGTATCTCTCGCACCCGAATTAGCAGCCCCTAATCCCGGAAAGTCTAAGAGAATAAATTCTGAAGCGCCATTCACATCCCAAACTTCTCGTGAGATTTTCACCTCAATATCTACGCGGCGAATCAAGGGAAAGCTATTGTGCAATAACTTTGTGGGTAACTTTTGGGGTGGACTGGGTAATCGGACATGAGGGGGAGGTAAATCCTCAAAGTCGAGAGTTTGGATAGCCATTGGCTGTTCGGCTAGCTGTAGCCCTTCACGAGCAGTAGTAGCATCAATTTTATAGCGCCCACCACACATAGCTTCACCATAAGCTTGATAAGCACGAATAAATAATACTAACTCCCGCAGCAAATAACGCAGTTCTAAGTTATTACTCTGATTCCATGCTGACTCACACCAGTTAATAATATCTTTGCCGCTATTGAGTTGTGATAAGGGTATGGATGGTAATCCAGCTGCTGTAGTTCGCTGGTTTGCCTCCCCCAACATAAAGCGTAGACACTCATGTACCCCTTCATGAGAAAGATACTCTATAGTAAAATTATTTACCTGCGTTGTCACAAAGCTGTCTTCTGGGATGATGTGAATAGCAGTGATGTTGCCAGTCGTTGGATTTTCGCTGACTGGTAAGGCATCTGCGTATCCAATCAAGCTGCCTAGCAGCAAAGTTTTCCCGCTACTGAACTCTCCCATCACACCAATTTTAACTGGTGAAGTGGCAAGTTCTACAGTTTTCTCGGCAGCTTCCCGGAGACGGACAAGACAATCATCTAGGCTAGCTGGAACCCAAGTTTCTTGTTGAGAAGGATATTGAGGCACTGACTCTATTTTTTGCAGAATAAATTCGCCGTATTTTTTAAAACAGTCTAATTTTTTTAATTCCATAGAGTATTTTTCCGTTTAATATCAATTAATGTGATTTTTATAACAGAGAAAATGTCGTAAATATCCCTTCAAGCAAAGCGTTGAAGTTACATTCCCGTTTATATCAGATCATTTGCTATTTTGGGTGAAATTATTTTTATCGGCTTTCCTCATCGTTAACAATACATTTATATTTGTGATGAGATTCCAGATAAACTAAATAAAAAAGTTGTATTTTGTTTATTCACTATTTAATTGATTTATTAAGGGAATGAAGTTCAGATCCCCGACTTCTTAAAGAAGTCGGGGATCTTGTTATTCACGAATTATTTAATTTAATAGTGCTTGTGAGTTAATTAGGTTATTCTGTGGCGATCGCTTGAGTAATATTACGGGCGCTTACTAACTGTACTATAAAAGTAGACCCTTCATCGGGCTTACTTTTAACATAAATGGAACCACCACAACGCCACAATAAACGTTTCACAATTGTTAATCCTAAACCAGCACCACCTAAATCTTCACTTACCCCAGAACGCACCCGATAAAAGCAGTCAAAGATTTTAGGAATTTCGCTTTCAGCAATACCGATACCCGTATCACGAAATTCTAACTGCACATAGTCGCCTCTAACATGGGCTTTGACCAACACTTGTCCACCATTAGGAGTAAATTTAACGCTGTTATGTAGCAGATTAATTACTATTTGTCTAAGCCTACCCACCACAGACCATACAAGTGGAAGTTCAGTTGACACAATATAAGCTAATGTGATGCCTTTTTCTTTAGCTACAGGCTGATAAGTACTAACTACCCCAGGCACAACATCCGCAAGGTTGACTAACTCTAAAGTTGTCTTGTCTAAATTATGCTCTAGATCTACCATATCCAGTAGACCAGTAATCAAAGTACTCTGGCGATCGCATTGGTTATTTAGCATCTGTAAATAACGTTGTCGTTGCGGTGGTTTGAGAGTCGGAGAATTTAACAACGAGAGTGCAGTCTTCATGTGTGTTAAAGGTGTACGCATTTCCTGACACACATTACTTAAGTATTTATCTTTAAGTTGGTCTTGATGACGCAGCTTTTGATTTTGCTGCTGCATCTTATTAATCTGCACAGTCTTGTTTTGACGACTAATTTCATCCTGTCGCTGGAGTTGTTTGATCAACAGCTGATTGATAATAGCTGGTTTAGAGATACTAGAGCAAATCAAATCAGTAGGTTTAATTACTGAAGAAAATTCTAGATTAATTGCTTGCTTGATACCATTTAAAACTTGCTGAACAACTTTTCCTTCAGTAGTAGTTATAGTCAGCAAAGACGAAGTTTTCTTACTATTAACCTTCTTGAAAACTTGAGTTTGTCGTCTTTTGAGTGGTCGATGAGCCAAAATTAAACTACAAAACTGTGGCGATAACACGAGTAAAAAATATTCGCGTCGTATTTGCCTTTGTGGTAATAATTGCACACGGATATCATGCAATGGTGAAGTGAGTTCTTCTTGCATATTCTCCCATTGTCCTGGATGACTCCGACTGCCAGATTGCACACTTCTAGGCGGAGGACTTAAGTTTTCCACCTCCTTGCTTTTGCTGATTCTTCTCTCTCCAACTTGGCAATTATAGATAGTAGCAGACGCACCTAACGAGGATTGATAACGCACTAATTCTGTACGCCAGATTTTTCCAGGTGGTAGCTTAACCCAGAAAGTTGCGACAATCTGCTGTTCAATTAGTAAGTCTATTTGTGACCTTACCAGTGATAGCAAAGTAGCAGGATTGAGGGGCAATGGTTGAGGAGACGCTTCCACCCCCAAAGCCAATTGATAGAAAGACAAATCCTGACGCGGAGAATCATTCATGAGTCAAGCACAACCAACAAGGACAATGCACAAATAATAATGTATCGATTTTCACCTTTATGTGTCAGTTTTTCACAAAAAGGTATTTAAAAATATAAATGGGGCATTGGGCATTGGGCATGGGGCATTGGGCATAGGTTATTTTCTCCCTCTGCTCCCCCTGCCTCCCCTGCCTCCCCTGCCTCCCCTGCTCCCCCTGCCTCCTACCTAGCCCCTAATCTCTCCTCCAAAGCGTCCCGTGCGTGTTCGCGGTCGTCAAAGTGGATTTTTTCTGTACCGAGAATTTGGTAATCTTCGTGACCTTTGCCAGCGAGTAAAACTCCGTCACCGGGTTGTGCTTGTAAAATAGCGGTGCGAATGGCGGTGGCGCGATCGCATATTACCATCGGCTTAACTGTATCAGGGATTCCTGACAACACATCTTGTAGAATTATTTCTGGGTCTTCAGTACGAGGATTATCTGATGTCACTACTGCAACATCTGCTAAGTCAGCAGCAATTTTACCCATTTTAGGGCGTTTAGTGCGATCGCGATCGCCACCGCAACCAAACACGCAAATCATCTTACCAGGAATAAATGGACGTGCAGCTTTAAGCAAGTTCTCTAGACTATCTGGGGTGTGGGCATAATCAACAATCACGCTAATATCTTGCTCAGGAGCAATTTGTACTCGTTCCATGCGTCCGGGAACTCCTGGAAACTCCGAGATTGCAGATGCTATTAATGGCAAATCTAAACCTAAGTGTAAAATTGCGCCTACCGCAGCTAAAAGATTTTCTAAATTATATTGACCAACAAGAGGCGATCGAAAGGCTGCTTCACCTTTAGGTGTATGTAACGTACCGCTGACACCGTTGGGTTGATAATTTAAATCGCTCATCCATAAATCAGCATTGTTGTCGTTGACGCTGTAACTCCAAACTTGTTGGGGATTTAACGAAGCGATTAACCGCTTACCATAGGCATCATCAGCGTTAATAATTGCCCGTCCTTTGAGATAATCAGGGCTAAATAACAGCGCTTTGGCAGCAAAATAATCTTCCATGTCGCTGTGATAGTCTAGGTGATCTTGGGTGAGATTACTAAATACACCTACCTCAAATTGACAACCTAAAACTCTACCTTGAGCTAAAGCGTGAGAACTTACTTCCATCACCCCAAACTCACAACCAGCATCTACAGCTTCTGCTAGCTGCTGTTGCAATTCCACAGCAAAGGGCGTGGTGTGGACGGCAGTTTGCTCAAAACCAGCCCAACGGGTATAAAGAGTTCCCATTAAAGCCGTAGACAAATGAGCTTTAGTCAATAGAAATTCAATTAGATGGGTAGTTGTGGTTTTACCATTTGTACCAGTCACACCTACTAATTTAAGTTTTTGCCCTGGATAACCGTAAAAAGCACTGGCGATTTGGGCGCAAGCTGTAGTCATGTTATTAGCACTAATGACCACAGCCTCATCCGTAGGAGGGTTTTTTTGGGCTGCTTGGAAAGAGACAATCGCCGCCACTGCCCCCGATGCGATCGCACTTGGCCAAAATTCCCCACCATCTACCCGCGTTCCTGGCATCCCAATAAACAAATCTCCCGCACCGCAAGCGTGAGAGTTCGTTTTTAGTCCCTTAACTTCTGTATCCTCAACAGTAGGATGATTAGGCAACTGCTCAACATTGTCTACCGCTGCTAGTAATTCCCGCAATTTCATTTGGTGAACCTCGTCACACGTTTTCCTTGCGCTTATTCTGCATTATTTTTTTTCAAATTGGATTAATTTTTACAAGTCGCTGCATTGGCATTACAAGTCGCTGCATTGACATTACAAGTCGCTGCATTGACATTACAAGTCGCTGCATTGGCATTGCAGGTAAACGTGTAAGGCAGCTTTAGAAGACTTGTGTTTACAGCTTTCTCTTTCCCCTTTACCAAGAAGCGGAGGGGCAGGGAGCAGGTGAGCCAGCCCGGTCTTGTTGTTCCAACAAAGAGGGACTGGCGAACCCGAAGGGGAGCAGGGGGAGCAATTCCTGCCCAAAGCCGTAGAGCAGGGCGGAACATGGGTATAAAGCCCCGCCCTTCTAGGGCGCTCGAACTTAGGCAAAGTAACAAGCTCCGTTTCAGTTTTCTCCCTTGCTCCCTGCCCCCTGCTCCCCTGCCTCTTTTGACCTTCTCTTTCTGATATCATTCCTAAATGTAAATCTCGGAAATTTTCAAAACTCCTGACTTGTGGAAAGATGTTTCTGTAGATTGCACAATATTCATCGACAAATTTGATGCTGGGTTTGGAACTTCTTGGTTGTGTCATCCTCCCCTGCTGGCTTACAGCCCTCTTTTGTGATTTTACTCTTCCTGGAGTGACAAAAGAAAGATAGACGAGATGATTAATACTTATGGTTCTGAAGACGAGATTTATTTTAAATAACAATCTCAGGAAACATTAATTAATGCCATATTTGACTACAACTAGCGAAATTCGTGCCGTTATTGCTAAATATACCACAGCCCAAACCCTGTGGATTGATACAGAAGTAGCTGATTATAAAAGTCGTAATCCCAGACTATCGCTCATTCAAGTATTAGACGATCCTACAGATATGAGTGGCGATCGCGTTTACCTTTTGGATGTTCTAGATCAGCCTAGCGTGATAGCTGACTTTATTGAGCAAATTATGCTCAATTCTACTATTGAAAAAGTATTTCATAATGCTAGTTACGATGTGAAATTACTAGGCAACAAAAAAGCTAAAAATATCACTTGTACTTTAGAAATAGCCAAAAAAATTCCTTATTATCTCTTGCCGTTACCTGATTACAAACTCCAAACTATTGCAATGGCACTATGTAATTTTAACAATATTGATAAACAAGAACAAAGTAGCAATTGGGGACAGCGGCCTTTAACTGAAGAACAAATTGAATATGCTTATTTAGACTGCATTTATCTTGCTCAAGTACACCAAAGTTTGTTAGAATTAAAAACACAAAGTAATCCTGATTCAGCAACGGAAGATTTAATAGCGTTAGGTGCAAGATATACTCAAATTGAGGAGCAATGGAAGCTGTTAAATTCAGAATTTGAGCATTTGCAAGAGCGCATGAAGAAAGCTATGCAAGCTCAAGATGTTGCAGAAACATCATTTTGTAAGTTAACTAGATACGAGCGTAAAACCGTCAAAGTGGCGTTTACAGAATTAGCAAGACTAGTACAAACACAAGATATTAGTTTAGATTTCGCCGTCACATTGACTCAAAAACTCCAAAAAGATTTAGGGCAAAACCTGGAAGAACTATCTGTAGATATCGATAGCAGCATTGCTTGGCGGTTGACTCCTAAAACCCAGGAAAGTGATGAGGGGAATGAGTAGATATTCCAGATGACTGAAACTACAAGCTGATTTAGGTTAATTTTTCAACAATAAATTTAACCCTTCTCTGGGAGACGCTATGCGTTAAGCGTAGCTGTGCCGGAGGCTTTATACCGTTTTACTTTAAAGTTGATACATTTGGGCAAGCAAGGGAGGCAGGGGAAGCAGCACTTCGGCTGCGCGGCAGTTGAGTTTCGACTACGCTCAACTACCGCGTAGTCGAAACTCAGTGACCGGAGGCAGGGGAAGTAAGAAAAGTAATTTGTATCAGTAATTTCGTGAAATGGTATTACGACTACGCTTAGGGTTAAATTTTTAATTAAAAAAAATTCAATGATTTATTTAATTTAGCTTGCAAGTATAACAAAGAACATGATACAACATAGCGGGAGAACTAGGAAACACCTGTGATTCATCAAGATAACTAACAGAGAATCAATGGAAAGTGAAAAGTTTTATACTTCATAATTGATTATAGAAATTTCCCGGTTGTTCTAGCAAATAAACGTTAATTAAACCTAAAGGATATCAGGTAAATATGTCAATTGACTTGACACATCTACAAAAAGTTAGGATCAATCTTTTAGTCAAATTATTTACTAAAGATTAATTCTAATTTAATTCAGGTGTAATGGCAGTTTAGAGCAAATTTATGAAATTGCGGTTGTTTGGGCAAAAGTGGGTAAAGCTGAAAAGAATATTGACCATAGCTGTAGTTACCGCATTAAGCGCGATTATCAGCGTTTCCTGTAGTCGAGATAAACAGGTATTGGTGACAGAAATCGGAGTTAGTTCTCCTAACCGTCGTGTAGTTCAGACATCGCAAGCCGGAAAATTTTATATTCAAGCCCAAAATCAGCATCTTAAAGGCAACCCACAAGCTGCGATCGCTTCTTATGATCAAGCAATCAGCCTGAATCCTGAATATAGCGCAGCCTACAAAGGTCGGGGATTGGCTTACTTTGATACAGGAGACAAACAAAAAGCGATCGCCGACTATAATGAAGCGATTCGCCTTTCGCCCAACGATCCTGAAGCCTACAATAGTCGGGGAAATGCTCGTGCTTCGTTGGGAGATAATAGAGGAGCGATCGCCGATTATAATGAAGCAATTCGTCTGTCGCCCAAATATGCTGAAGTCTATAATAACCGAGCAAATGCTCGCGCAGCTCAAGGAGATAGAGAAGGAGCGATCGCAGATTATAATCAAGCTATTCTTCTAGAACCGAAATATGCCATTGCCTATAACAACCGAGGCAATACTCGCGCAGCTCAAGGAGATAGACAAGGGGCAATTACAGATTACAATCAAGCCATTCGCCTTAATCCTAACTTCGGTCCTGCTTACAATAATCGGGGAAATGCTCGTGCTGAGCAAGGCGATAGACGGGGAGCGCTGCAAGACTTGAAACAAGCCGCAGCCATCTTTCAAAGTCAAGATAACAGCGACTTGTACCAAGAAGTCATGAACAATATTAAAGAACTAGGACAGTAGAAGTCTGTTCCATTAATTTTGTGGGGCTGCGAGATCCCCGACTTCTTCAAGAAGTCGGGGATCTAATTACGAATTACTGTTGACTCTTGACAACTCAGCAACGGTTGTGCAGATCGCAATACTGCATCCAATAACCCTGGAAACAGCGCTTCTAAATCTTCCCTTCGCAATTGATTAATGTGTTGTGTTCCTTCTTTATGAGTCAAGACTACTCCCGACTCACGTAAAATTTTGAAGTGATTAGACATTGTTGACTTGGCGATCGCAAAATCAAACCCGGCACAGCACTGTTCTCCCTTTGTAGCTAGCAACCGCACGATCTCTAATCGTACTGGGTCGCCCAAAGCATACAGTACTCCTGGTAAAGAAATGTTTTTTCGGTCTGGGTGATACAAAAATCTCATAGTTGCATTATCGCTTAAAATCGCGTATATTTTATTTATTCGAGTTTATCGAACAAACGAATTAATCAGGAGGGCAGTTATGTCATCCATTACAAATGTCACAGAAGCTACTTTCAAGCAAGAAGTGTTAGAAAGTGCAATTCCCGTCTTAGTGGACTTTTGGGCTCCTTGGTGTGGCCCTTGTCGAATGGTAACTCCAGTTGTCGATGAAGTGGCTGGCGAATACGAAGGACAGGTAAAAGTGGTGAAACTGAATACAGATCAAAATCCCAACATTGCCAGTCATTATGGAATCCGCAGTATTCCTACCTTAATGGTATTTAAAGGAGGTCGGCAAGTTGATACTGTTGTAGGGGCAGTTCCCAAAACTACCTTGAATAAGACCCTAGCACAGCATATTTAATCGGTAGGAGTGGAGAGTGGGGAGCAGAGAGAAAAGGACAAGGGGCAGGGAGCAGGGGGCAGGGAGAAAGATTAGAGATTAGGTACAACTACAACAAATTCAAAGCATTTTATTAACTCCCCTCCGCACCCCGCACCCTGCTCCTCTGCCTCTTTCCCATGCCCCATGCCCATTTCTAAAATTTTAAGGAAAAAGCAAAATGGACTTAAAATTACAGGGTAAATCCGCGCTGGTGAGTGGCTCAACCGCAGGGATTGGGTTAGCGATCGCCCAAGCACTAGCACAAGAAGGAGCATCGGTAATTGTCAATGGTCGATCTGAGCAACGAGTAGC
This sequence comes from Halotia branconii CENA392, assembly GCF_029953635.1. Classification (NCBI taxonomy): domain Bacteria; kingdom Bacillati; phylum Cyanobacteriota; class Cyanophyceae; order Nostocales; family Nodulariaceae; genus Halotia; species Halotia branconii. Next base: position 3,671,678 of record NZ_CP124543.1, read on the forward strand.
ACAGGCGATTGATCAAATTAAGCAAAGTACACCTGAGGCCAAAATTTCTGGCGTTGTAGCTGATTTAGGAACAAAAGCAGGAGTAGAGCAACTTCTTGGGGATATTCCTCAGATAGATATCTTAATCAACAATTTGGGTATTTACGAGCCAAAAGCATTTTCAGACATTACTGACGAGGAATGGTTAAACATATTTGAGGTTAACGTCCTCAGTGGTATACGCTTGAGTCGTAAATATTTGCAACCCATGCTGGAGCAAGACTGGGGGCGAATAATTTTTATCTCTAGTGAATCTGGTCTGCAAATTCCTGTTGAAATGATTCACTACGGCATGACTAAAACGGCTCAACTAGCTATTTCGCGGGGTTTAGCAGAAATGACTATTGGTAGTGGAGTCACTGTTAACTCCGTTCTACCAGGGCCAACTCGCTCGGAAGGTGTTGAGGATTTTATTACTAATATGGCGCGAGAGCGCAGTATTAGTGCTGCTAAAGTTGAGGCGGAGTTTTTTCAAAATGTGCGTCCTAGTTCTCTCATCCAACGCTTCGCTACTAATGAAGAAGTTGCAGCAATGGTGGTATACCTTTGCAGTCCTTTATCTTCAGCAACTAACGGCGCAGCTTTGCGGGTAGATGGTGGCGTTGTTCGAGCAATTGTTTAATTAATTTTTCACGCTTATTACTAACATTATCAGGAGAATCTCATGAGTCCTACCACCCAAATTCAAGCTTTAGATGTACCCAAGGCGATCGCCCAGCGTCGTTCTATTAAAACTTTTAAAACAGATCCTATAGCCCCAGAATTACTCAAGCAACTAGTAGAGTTGACTGTGGCAGCACCCAGCAGTTTTAATATCCAAGATTGGCAGATTATTCTTGTGCAAGATGAGGCGCAAAAAGCCGCACTAGCAGCAGCATCTTGGAATCAACAGCAAATTGTCCAAGCACCTGTTACCTTTGTTTTTGCGGCTGATCCGAATGCAGGTGAGCAAGACTTAACCCCGATTTTAGAGCAAGGACTGCAAACAGGGGCATGGAATGAAAATACAGTCAACTACTTTAAAAACGCCGTTCCCCAATTCCAAGAAAACTTGGGCGACAAGCGGCGGGAATATGCAATTAAAGATGCCATGATTGCTGCCACACATTTAGTCTTAGCCGCCGAAAGTTTGGGCTTATCTACCTGCTTTATGAATGGCTGGATAGAAGAGCAAGTGAAAGCAGTAATTGGTGCAGAAAATTCCGATTTAGCGATCGCCGTTTTAGTACCTGTCGGCTATGCAGCAGAACCGCGGCTGAATCCGGGGCGTTTGCCATTTTCTTACAATGTCTCTGTAGATAAAGTTGGCAATTCTTATGAAAGTTGATTTTGGTGCAACCGTTGACGATTATGCCAAACATCGCCCAGGTTTTCCCAGTTCCTTATTTGACAAACTCTTAGAATTTGGTATTGGTTTACCTGGGCAAAATCTTGTTGATCTTGGTACAGGTACAGGAACACTAGCACGCAACTTTGCAGCTAGAGGTTGCAATGTCATTGGCATAGATCCATCCGCAGCTATGCTCAAACAAGCACAGCAACTCGACCACTCAGACCAAATAGATTATCGTTTAGGAACTGCTGAAAATACTGGCTTACCAGATGCTAGTGCTGATGTAGTCACAGCCGGACAGTGTTGGCATTGGTTTGATCGTCCACAAACTGTACAAGAAGTGGCTAGGATTTTAAGATCAAATGGCTTGATAGCGATCGCCCATTTTGATTGGATACCTCTCAAAGGGAATGTAGTTGAAGCCACAGAACAACTCATAGAAGCTCATAATCCGGCATGGAATTTGGGCGGAAGTTATGGTTTGTATCCCCAATGGTTAAAAGACATTGCTGAAGCAGGATTTTGCGAAATCCAGACATTTTCTTATGATGTATTTGTGCCTTTTACACACGAAGCTTGGCGGGGGCGCATTCGTGCTAGTGCTGGAGTTAAAGCCAGTTTGACATTAGATAAAGTAGCAGCATTTGACCAAGAATTAGCGGCATTACTCCAAGCAAAATATCCTACACCTGTGCTTGAGGTACATCATCGAGTTTTCGCTGCAATCGCCAAATTACCGCATTCATGAAAACTCTATCCACAACGGGATAAAGTTTTGTCAGTGGTCAGTGGTTAGTAGTCAGTAGTAAGGGACTTTCAACCCAAGTACTGCAAAAAAGCGATTATGCTCGTTCGTAGCGATAATTAAACTAGGAAGTAATTTCAGTATTATTTATGGAAGCTCAAAGTTTGGGAAACAATAAAAATCAAATACTACCATTACTAACAGAGGTTGACACAGAAGAGTTGCAAGGCGTTGTGCAGGTGTTAGCAAATATAACTAAGCTCCCTGTTGAAGTGGTTAAGCCACATTTGGATGCATTGCTTGAGCAGTTGATGAAATCAAAACAAAAGCAACCATTTTATAAAACTGCAACGGCTCTTGAGTGGATAACAGCTTTTCAAGAATGGGCAGAGAGCCATAGGCGAGATACGCCTTTACTATCAGAGTATGCTTTGAGTCGGACAGGAATATACGATGATGATAACTAACAACTAATAACCGATGATTGAACTTTACTATTGGACAACTCCCAACGGTCATAAAATTACAATGTTTTTGGAAGAAGTTGGATTACCTTACACAATTATTCCTGTAAATATTGGGGCTGGTGATCAATTTAAACCGGAGTTTCTGAAGATTTCTCCTAATAATCGCATTCCGGCAATTGTTGATCATGAACCAGTAGATCAAGGTGCGCCAATTTCTGTGTTTGAGTCTGGGGCAATCTTGTTGTATTTGGCAGACAAAACCGGGGAATTGATTCCTCAAAAAATCCGCGATCGCGCTGAAGTCCTTCAGTGGTTATTCTGGCAAATGGGTGGTTTAGGGCCAATGGCAGGACAGAACCATCACTTTAACAAGTATGCTCCCGAAAAAATTGACTATGCCATTAATCGCTATGTGAATGAAACAGGGCGTTTATATGCGGTCTTAAATAAGCGATTGGCAGATAGAGAATTTGTCGCTGGCGATTATTCTATTGCTGATATCGCCGCTTATCCCTGGATTGTGCCTTATGAAAGTCAAAATCAGAAACTAGAAGATTTTCCGCACCTGAAGCGCTGGTTTGAAGCAATTGGGACACGTCCAGCCACAATTCGTGCCTATGAAAAAGCAGAAGCCTTCAAAAATCAAGCACTAGATGTTGAAAAGTCACGGGAGTTGCTATTTAATCAGTCAGCAAATACAGTTGGGCGTTAAAACAGTTATCAGTTATCAGGCAGATCCCCGACTTCTTAAAGAAGTCGGGGATCTCGCTGCCTCTCAAAATTAATGGGACAGACCACTAACCACCAATTCCCAAACGCCCAGCCAAACCAGGAGTTAGGGGTAAGAGGGTGGCAATCATCAAAAATAACGCTAAAAGACCTAAAGCGGCTCTAGCATCATCGGGTTCGCTGATTTCATTCAAGCTGGGTCGTTCTGGCTCCCGTTGTAAGAATACAATCACGACTAACCAATACAAGGCCAGAGCATTGCCAAAAGAGACTAACGCCAACAAAATTAAAGTGATAATTGTTGCTCTACCTGCGGTTCTACGCCCATAAATTGCCTGAACAATCCGGCCACCATCGAGTTGTCCAGCTGGCATCAAGTTCAAGGCGGTGATTACCAAACCTAGCCAACCAATCACTACTAAAGGATGAACATTTACCAATGGTGACTGTAAAGCCGAACCAAGCACAACTCGCGCTAAACTGCCTACCAAAATCGAGCCTTGGAAAAACTGATTGGGTAATTGAAATAAACTGCCTGGATGGGAAAGTAGCAAGCCAGCAATCAGCATTAACAAAGAAATAATTCCACCAAAGGCTGGCCCTGCTAAAGCAATATCAAATAGTACCTTGCGATTAGGTAACAAAGACTCAAAGCGAGTAATTGCCCCAAAAGAGCCGATTTGGACAGCAGGTAAAAAGAAAGGCCAACTCAGACGAACTTGGTGACGACGAGCAAGTAACCAATGCCCGATTTCATGAACGATTAAAATTGTTAATATCCCAGCGCCTATCGGTAAGCCTTCTGTAAACCGTTCTGGGTTAGCTAATACATCAAAATTCAGTAGTAACCCCGCAGTCTCAATACTGGTGGCAATTGTTGCTAACAGTAAGATAACAGCGAAGGATTTTTGCGCTAACGATGTTGGACGTGGATCATTGCTACTGGGTAAAACAATTACCACAGGTCTTTTATCTGTGTTTTCTACTAAAAATAGGCGATATTTATCACCCATTCGTTCTTTTAAACTTTTACTTAAGCGATCGTGAACTTCTTCTGCTTCTCCCCGGAGATTACCTTTAAAGATAGCTCCTTCTTGGTAGGCGATCGCTTCTGTGGAAAAAAATGTATCAATCCCAAAAATGCCTTTAATGGCGTTTAAGTCTTCTTCGGGAATAGTTAAGACATCAGCTTTTAGTGCTTCAGTGACTGCTGGAGTGTTGTTATTTGCTTCAGCAGAAGAATCAGCAGCTAACCTTTCTGTTGCCCGCTGCTTAAGTATGGCATCCTGCCCAGCGGCGCGTAGCTGTCTTCCCAAATATATGTACAATCCAGCGGAAAGTACTACCAAAAGCAAGATACCCGCAATGTTGATGTAAATTCCTGCTGCAAACAAACCAAAAAACAACAGCCAGGGAGTCATTAACACCACAGACTGCAACCAGGCTAAGATTCCCAGTTTACCAAAAGGTCTGGCGCGATAAAAGCCCCAACCTAAAATACCCAAAGCTACTAGTAAAATTATCCCAATGATGGGAGCTTCTGTCGAAGAAAACATTTCCAAACCCTTCGCTGTGAAAGACCAAGCCTGAATTAGTTAGGTGTTATAGATACATTTATTAATCTATAACGAGGTTTGTGGTCTGTCTCAACTTATTATTGCATCCTATCGATTGTACGATACTGAATCGCTTCGGCCACATGATTAGCTTTGAGGTGATCATCACCTGCTAAATCTGCAATAGTCCGCCCCACTTTGAGAATGCGATCGCTTGCCCTGGCTGATAAACTTAATTTTTTAATTGCCGCTTCTAATAAAATTCGACTAGCATCATCTAACTTGCACCACCTTTGGAGATGACGACTTTGGATTTGGGCATTACAACGCAGATTTGCTTCTCCTTGGAAGCGGACAATAGCGCGATCGCGGGCTTGTAGTACTCTTTCTCGAACCAAAAAAGATGTTTCACCTGTCGGTTGTTGGGTAATTTCTTCTGGTTTTAAGCGATTCACCGCTACTTGCAAATCAATTCGATCCATTAAAGGCCCAGAAAGTTTAGCCCAATATTGTTCACGTTGTCTTGGCGAACAAGTACACTGTTGGATGGTATCGCCATAGTAACCACAAGGACAGGGATTGGTACTCGCCACCAATGTAAACTGTGCCGGAAACATCACTGATTGTCTGGTGCGGGAAATTGTCACATAGCCATCTTCTAGAGGCTGACGCAGAAATTCCAACACATCACGTTTAAATTCTGTCAATTCATCAAGAAAAAGAATACCGCGGTGTGATAGAGAAATTTCTCCTGGACGAGGAAAGCTACCACCGCCAACCAAAGAAGGGCCAGATGCTGAATGGTGGGGGCTGCGGAAAGGGCGATCGCGTACTAAAGAACCACGATTTTTTAATAAACCTGCTACCGAATAAATCCGAGTCACTTCTAAAGCTTCCGCAAATTCTAACGGTGGCAGAATCCCTGGTAAGCGTCGTGCTAACATTGTTTTGCCACTACCAGGCGGTCCGACAAAAATTAAATTATGCCCACCAGCAGCAGCAATTTCTAAAGCCCGACGAGCATGAGCTTGTCCTTTCACATCCTGCAAATCTGCACTAGGATATGATATTTGTGGTAACTTTTCTAACTCGTTGAGTTGTACAGGTTTGTGAAGTCCGGGATTATTTAATAAATCAACCACCTCAGACAGATTTTTGCAGCCATAAACAGCTAATCCTTTAACCACTGCGGCTTCTTGGGCATTATCAATAGGAACAATTAAACCAGCAATTCCTATTTCTTGAGCCGTTGCCGCAATGGGTAAAACACCTGCAACAGGTCTTAAACTACCGTCTAAAGAAACTTCTCCTAAAAATAGATAATCTCCCAGCAAATTAGCACTTACTTGTTCAGAAGCGGCTAAAATTCCTATACTAATAGGCAAATCGAAACAAGGCCCTTCCTTGCGTAAATCTGCCGGAGTTAAGTTAATCACAATTTTCCTCATTGGAAAGGCAAAACCAGCATTTTTCAATGTCGCTTTCACCCTTTCTTTTGATTCTTGAATTGCTGCATCTGGTAGTCCCAAAATCACAATTCCTGGTAATCCTCCTGATACATCGACTTCCACGCCTACTTTAACGGCATCGATGCCTACAATTGATGCACTCCAAACTCTAGCAAGCATTGGCTAAATGTTTCTTCTATAGCAGTAAACCTTTAGCATCTCTAGCAGATAAAGAGATAAATCGGCATGAGTAAAACCACAGAAGCTTTAGTAGCATTGGGCAAACAGACGAAGAGTTGAAAGTTTGATGGCGATCGCTTGTGGAGTCATCCTCAACCTCATAACTGACTGTTCACCAATGACAGTTAGCTAACTATCACATCAAGATAAATTACGACTAATCCATTTTCTCTTATTAGCAGTTGCCAAAGCAGAAGGATATAATTTAGAAACAAGTGACGCAGAGAATATGCTTTTAAATCCACTCGTGTCAACCAGTGCCACAGTCTGGTTGCCTCAAGCAGATAATAGGTCAATTCAAGCTAATCAGACCTTGTTCAAAGCCTGACTAAACAGAACACCCACCCAGGAAAACCCACCACACTCGTAGAGTTTTTCCGTCAATCCCCCCTAGTTGTAATCGCCGAATAACTCGACTTTAACCGATAGAAAAATGATATTTAATATAATATCAGCCCTGTTGAAAATGAAACATTACAAAGATATAATTCTGAAATTATGACTAAAGTACAATTTACTATTCCCGTTCATTCTGTTAATAATATTATCAGAGAAGAAGCAGAAACTAAAGCCAAGGAAGCTTATGTAATGACTCTACTGAAATATGGAGAAATTAGCAGTGGTAAGGCTAGTCAATTATTAGGCATTTCTCGACTAGACGTAATAGATTTAATGTCTAAATATGAAATATCTCTATTTGACGATAGTATGACTTTAGACGAATTTCAGCAAGAAGTTAATCAGGCAAAAATGAAATTACAAGGCAATAATCTATGATTGTTGTCTCAGATACAACCCCATTAAGTGAACTTTCTAAAGTTGGTAGATTAGACTTGCTTCAGGCTGTTTTTGGTAGAGTAATAATTCCTCAACAAGTCTATGCAGAATTAACAATGGGGAATCATCCCGCAGTTTTAGCTGCAAAATCAGCTTTATGGCTAGAAGTTCGTTCTATAAATAATAACCAACTCATTGAACAATTGCAATTAGAAACAGATTTAGATTTAGGAGAATGTTCAGCAATTATTTTGGCAGAAGAATTAAAAGCAGATCAACTTTTAATTGATGAAAAAGCTGGGAGAAAAGCTGCTATTAGTAGAGGCTTGCCAATTATTGGTTTAGTTGGAGTGATTATCTTAGCAAAAGAGCAAGGATTGATTGATAATGTCAAGGATATTTTAGACGATTTAATCAGCAAAGGAACAAGAATAAGCTCAAAAATTTATAATTATGCTCTGATTACAACAAGAGAAATTTAAAATAAACCTATCCCCAAGTGACTGGCTAGAAAATATCATCTCCTAACTTTCAGCCCTTACTCTTCTGCAAAATATGGACTAAGCTAATAAGCATTTAAGTTGCAACCTAGCCACTGTTACCCTTTTTTTTATCTTTCGATGCCACTTAATGACTAACTCCCCCCAAATGACTAAAAATATTGGTTGTTTCTTCTACGTTTAATGCGTTTGGGGTGTTGAAAATAACGAATGACGCGACTCATTAAGTTAGAAGAACGCTTTTTTTTCTTAGTCGTACTATTTTGACCAGTATGAATATTTTCATCTATAGGCATAGCATTATCTGTAGGAGTCATCCCACTGCCGTATTTTCTAGCATAAACTTGGGTAAACTCTGCACCAAAGAAAAGAATTTGGGCAGCATAGTTAACCCAAGCGAGAATAACTACTAATGAACCAGCAGCGCCATAAGTGGAACCAAAAGTTGCATTACCTAGATACTGTCCTAATACAAATCTACCGATAGTAAACAAAAAGGAAGTAATAACAGCACCAATAACAACATCATTCCAAGTAATTTTTACGTCTGGAAGAACTTTGAAAATCAACCCAAATAAAGCTGTGGTAATAGCAAAAGAAAGGACGAAGTTAAATATTTGCCAGATAAAATCTGCACCCGGTAATAAATTACTGAAATAAGTTACTACTGCTGATAAACCAGCACTAACGACTAAAGACACCAGCAGTAAAAAGCCAATACCTAAAATCATCGTAAATGATAAAAAGCGTGTACGAATTATGTTAATAATTCCTTGTCCGGGTTTTGGCTTTACCTCCCAAATTGTATTTAAAGAATCTTGTAACTCAGAAAATAAACCAGTAGCACCTATAAGCAAAAGAACAACACTAATAATTGAAGCGATAGTTCCTGTTTTTGGTTGACTAGCATTTTGGATAGCTGTTTCAATAAATTCAGCACCATCTTGGCCGACTAAACCTTGAATTTGATTGACAATTTCACCTCTAGCGGCTTCTTCACCAAATACTACTCCCGCGATCGCAATTACAATAATTAGCAATGGTGCAATAGAAAAAATCGTGTAATAAGCTAATGCAGCAGCCAAACGTGATGCTTTATCCTCACTCCATTCTTTAAATGTTTCTTGCAATAGCTGCCAAAATGCTTTTAGTTTCATCCAATCAGTCTCCTTCTATGGAAAGGTTATATCTACCTGCTATATTTGATACTGATTTCCTGGTGAAGCACATCTTCCTAAAGGTGCTTTTGCAATATTCTTGAGACGGAATTTACATTTTTGGGAAAAAACGTAGAAAGGTTCTGTGAAAATTCGATACAAGGGTTCAGTGCGAAAATTTCTACAGGAAAGGTAATACCATTTTTCTTTAAGAATGATACATTTAGATAAACTGAAGAAGCTCACATTGAGTTAGGGTAGGAGTAAGCTATTCATACAGAACGCCAATTTTCAATTTGCAAGTTAGGTACTCTTTGAAATTCTCGGACATTAGATGTCACCACAATATGATTATTGATTACTGCGGTGGCTGCTATAAGTAGATCATAAGCACCAATAGGTGAACCAGCAAATTTAAGAAAGCTTCTGATGTGGGCTGCTTGTTCTGCTTCTTTGAAATCAAAAGGTAAAATTGTAATTGAACCTAATAATATTTCAATAATTGATTGGATTTTAATAGCACGTTGTGGGTTCATCGCTAATCCGTATTTCACCTCCATAATTGTTAGAGATGAAACGAAAATTTCATTAGGAGAGATTAACTTTACTTGCTTGAGGGTGTTTTTTTCTCCTTTGACAAAATCACTAATGACGCAAGTATCCAGTAGTTAACCCATACATAATTAAAGTTCTATTTCGTTCGGTGATATCAGTTCATCTCGATATGATTCAAAGATAATACTTTCTTTTATACCTGAATATTGCATGATTATTTCTGGCCATTTGTTGGGTTTTGTTTCTAAGAAGGTGACAAACACTAAACTTTCAATGATACCTTCTGGCGTTTCAGCTAGTTCAATTTTACCGTTTTTATAAATTCCTTGAACTGTTTTTAACATATATAGCAATCCTATTTGATTTGCAAAAATCTAGAGGCTCAGATCCCCGACTTTTTTAAGAAGTCGGGGATCTTGTTGTTCACGAATGATTTAGTACTGCCATAGCTTACCTCCTACAGAAATTTTAACCTATGGAACTCATATTTGATTTTTGAACAAATTCGGTATGACTCAAAGGAGATCCTTAATTGTTGCTTTACTATGCAAATAATTTCATAAATCAAATCAGATCGCTATATAAAAATAACCTCTGCAAGCGATCGCCTCAAAATTTTCCTGAAAGCGCGATCGCATCTGCTACTTCACTAAGGACTGCTATAATTCACTTTTTGACTAAAACATAGGCATTAGCATACTCAGGTAGTCGCTGAATATGCTGTTGAAAATCCTTTTGACTTTGAAAAATGCCTGCCAAAAAATCTAGTTGATAAAGATTGGGTAAAAAAGCTCCGCCTGTATCTGCAATAACTCCCATTTGTAGATGTTTACGTCCACTTTTGGTATGTTCAATTACAATCACTTTACCCAAACCAATATTGAGGACATCTCCAGCAAAAGTCACTCCTGGTTTAACAGAAATTTTGGCATCTATTGTATGTCCATATCCTTTAATTGCGTCAACTTGTCTAAAATACCAATAACGCTTTTGGGCTGTAGCTTTCAATCCTCGGACGTAAGAGATGCCGTTATTTTTATCCACATTAAAAAATGCTTTGGAACCATCTGTAAAATTAATCAGTACTGTTCCCTGCATCAATGCTTCTTCTAAACCGTTGCGAGTTAAATAAGCTAAGGGTTCTACCTTACCAAATTCTTTCCCTCCTGGTTCATAAATACCTGACAAAACATCTTGCTTTGTGTATTTTGTGTAGAAGGTATCGGTTTTAGAGTTTGCTTTTAAGCTATAAATTGGTGTGTTATAAGTAGAAGTCTTTGTCCGAGAACCTGGATGAGTGAAAACAGCATACTTTGTAATTCTTAATCGTTCTTGCTTTTGATTGTTAGGGTTATAGGCAGACCATTTGATCACTCGAAAGTTGGCATTAATAAAGTTAGGATCTTGTAAACGAGTTGTTCGTTGATTGGCAATATCTTCGTTTAAAGTAGTAATCATAAAATCCAAGGTTTTAAGCATATCTGGTATATTTACACCTTGGGTTCCTAATATTCCTTTACGAAAAATATCTGGATCTTCTGAAGCGTGGTCTTGGAAATATTTTCTGGTATTAATCAGAACAGTTAATAAATCCGTTTGATTAAAATTTACCTGAGATTTTGGTAATTTAACTGGAGTTAAAATCTTACTACCATTAATGCTAAATTTATATTTTTTCCACTCATCAATGACTGGATAGGTTATAGGTACTGATGCTGTAAATTTTTTCGATATAGCTGAATTTGGTTTACCTATAGCCTGATTAGATGTTTCTGCAACCAGCACAGAATTTTGAACGCTTGTCGCAAGTGCAGTTTTCGCACCAAAGGTAGAATTTTCTTTTAATGTAGTTTGTGGTTGGGCTAGCTGTTGATTGTTTGAATGTTTATAAACATAGCTACCAGCTAAACTAATAAATAATAAAGTAACAATACCTAGTGTATAGCGTAACTTCTGGTTGAATTGGATACTCATAAAACTACAGATAAATTTCTAATAGTAAATAATAATTGCACTTGCTCAACATCTAAACGATATTAACTTGACAACACGCTAACCGTGTATACAATTGGGGCATAACATCTCGTTCAGTTCTCAGTGGCAAACTAGTATAACAGTGTATTATACCTCCTGCACCTTTAATTACTTGCGTATTATTGGATTTTACATTCAATCAGCACAGTAAAAACTAATACTTATTATAGTAATAAATCAGTAGCCAAGTCTGGAATTAAAAACTATTTTTCTTGTTTCCTTAAGAATATCAACACTCAGTAGTAGCAAATTTCGGCAACTTTTTTGCTAAATTCTGCTCAGAATTTATGAGAAATGTATGTTTTGGTTTTTGCTGCCAATGTGTAAATTTTGTCCAAATAGAATCAAATGCTACTGTAGCTAATTGCACTTCGCAGTTTAATCATCAGTAATCTAGAAAACATCTTAAAATAAATGTTAAGTACCCCTGTTAACTTATCTTTACCTAATGAGCCTCGCTTGGTGACTGCCTTACCTGGATCTCGCGCTCAAGCAATTATAGAACGCGATCGCGCTGTGACTTCACCTTCTTATACCCGCGACTATCCCTTAGTCGTAGCTCGTGGTGAAGGCTGTATGGTAGAAGATGTCGATGGCAATGTGTTTCTTGATATGACTGCCGGCATTGCTGTCACCGCCACAGGACACGCCCACCCAGAAGTTGTCAAAGCAATTCAAGCACAATCAGCGCGACTGCTGCACATGTCGGGTACTGATTTTTATTATGAACCGATGGTGGAACTAGCAGAACAACTAGCTATGCGTGCGCCTTTTCCTAGTAGCGGGACTGGGTTTCCAGCGAAAGTATTTTTCACCAATTCCGGGGCAGAATCTAACGAAGGAGCTATCAAACTAGCTCGATATTACACCAAGCGATCGCTGATTGTGGCATTCTTAGGAGCATTCCACGGACGCACTTATGGGGCTATGTCTTTAACTGGTTCTAAGGCAGTACAACGAGCGAATTTTGGCCCTTTAGTTCCAGGTGTAACTCATATTCCTTACGGTACTCATGCTAGCCTGGATCACCTAGAAAAACAGCTATTTGCGACAATATTACCACCAGATGAAGTAGCAGCGATCGCAGTCGAAGCAATTCAAGGAGAAGGTGGTTATATCGTCCCAGAAGATGGTTTTTTGCAAAGAATTAGGGATATATGCGATCGCTATGGCATATTAATGATTGTCGATGAAGTACAAGCCGGCATGGGGCGGACTGGTCGCTTATTTGCGATTAACCATTGGGGTGTGATGTCTGATATAATTACCACCGCCAAAGGTATTGCCAGTGGTTTACCTTTAGGAGCAATTCTCGCTAGACCTGAGTTGATGACTTGGCCTCCCGGCTCCCACGCCACCACATTCGGCGGTAATCCCGTAGCTTGTGCAGCTGGTATTGCCACTTTGCGATTATTAGAAAGTGGCTTGATGACCAATGCCACCCAGATGGGAGAATTATTACAAGCGAACTTAACGCAGTTGCATAATAAATTTCCTAGAATGTCGCTGCCCAGAGGTAAGGGTTTAATGGTAGCAGTGGATTTATTAAATGAAGAGGGCAATCTTGATTCTAAATTGCGCGATCGCATTATTCAAGAAGCTTTCTTGCAGGGTCTATTATTGCTTGGTTGCGGTAAGGCAGCAATTCGCTTTTGTCCACCTTTGGTTATTGACAGCAAACAAATCCAAATAGCTGTAGATATTCTCTCACAAATCTTACATTCCTCACATATTGTAAGTAAGTCAACATAATTCGTAATTGATAATGGGCTACGCTTCGCTGCGAATTACGTAATTCGTAGTTACAATCAGCGGGGGCTTAAACCCACCACCTAGAAGCATCACCAATTTTTAATTTAGTGGGGGCTTGTACCCTCTTTAATTACGAATTACGAATTAGTAATTATTTGGTCAAGGCACAAAAGATTTATGAAACCGGAAATTGCGCTTCATTTGTGGGACTTACTTTGGCAAGAATACAGTGCGAGAGTTAGTCATGCCCGCACTTATCAAAAAATGATCACTACAGCAGGTGGGACTGTGGCCAATGATCATATAGCTTTTCGGTCTTTGCGTCTTTGGGTAGACAGTCCCCAAGGTCAAGTTAACTTAGGGATTGATTACCTAGGGCAAATAGCTGAAGCTTTGGGTTATGTCGCAGCCGGAGAGTATTTTTTTGCTGAAACCCATCTTTATGCCCGTCATTATCGTCATCCCCAACAAGAAAAATTCGACTTACCCAAGCTATTTATCAGCGAATTAATTGTGGATGAATTACCTGCCGATATTGCCCAACTAATTTATCAAACAGTAGCTTCAATTCAATCCAAAATTCCCCATTTATCAAAAACTGAAAAAAATGATCAAATTATTGCTCAAAAACTCCAGAAAATCTTTACCCGTCCTTGGCAGCCTCCAGGACGTTCTGTTGTGCAACAGGTAAATCAAGTTAGTCAATATGGAGCTTGGGTACTGTTACATGGTTATGCTGTGAATCACTTTACAGGCTATGTCAATCGTCAGAACACAGCAGTTTATCCAGATATAGATAGTACTGCTCGTAGTTTGGCTAATTTGGGTGTACCCATGAAAGCAGAAATTGAAGGCAATATTACCTGTGGTTTGCGGCAAACCGCAACTCAAGCAGTTACAGAATTGGTAACAGTAATTGATGATATTAATGGTGTAGAAATCCAAATTCCTTGGACTTATGCCTATTATGAAATTGCCCAGCGTTACATGGTAGAAGTCGAACCTGGAAACACAAAGCTTTTTGATGCTTTTTTAGGAAATAATGCTCAACAACTATTTGAAATGACTCGGCTGTGAAAAAATACGATGTTGTCCCTTTCGAGGTGATTGTGCAAATCTCTTTTTTCTCTCTGCGCTCTTTGTGCCTTTGTGGTTAAATTAACGTGAGTTCGACGAGTATAAAGAACCTCTGCCTCACGGTGGCACAGGCTTTGAAATCTTAGCTTTTTGTTCAAAAGTCGAAACATTTTCCAAGGAGAGACGCTAAAAACGATGGAGTTTCCCCCGCCACAGGATACACGTTCGCAAAGCGTCTCGCAGAGAAGCGCTGTAGTAGAACAACTTCAAAGAGCAGGGGAAAAAAATTTAGAAACCAGTAATTTGTATAGGACTCCTATTTGATTTTTGAACACGATTCAGTACATATCTATCCCTTCTTAACTGTTCCCTGTTTCCTGTTTCCTGTTCCCTACCTACACAAATAAATTCACCGAATCAAACCGGATTACTATATTAGTTATTTAGTGAAATAGTGTAAGAAGAATTTATGTCACTCTTTTTTTATTACAAAATGTAAAAACTCCACTCATTTTCAGGTGGAGTTATAAAAAATTTTTTATTAAAACTTGGTTATGCTTGCCTTAAAACAAACTCATGATTGTGATAATACTAGCACTGGTAAAAATGATCAAAGCACCCATAGTTATAGATTCGCCTAATGCATTGGGAAGTTTGGTATTATTCATTTTCAGTAAAATTCTTTAAATTGTGAGTATCCTTTAACAATATCAGTCATAGTATAAATATCTATAATCTAAGGATAAAACTTAAAATTCTGTAATGTTTCTTAGTAAAAACTAGTGTCTCTACTCAGACATACAAAAGGCAAGTAGTAGCCTGCCAAAAAGATTTTGGCAAGCGGGGAAAGGGTAAAGGTTTTAAATTCTTCCCCTTTCCCTAGTCTCTACCTGTCAATATTTGTGTGGCGAACTAGTAGGCTGCTATTTTTCATCAGAATTTTTCAAATACAAATGTACATAGCAAAAAAGCTCAAGCATTGCTGCTTGAGCCTTTACTCAATTCAATTTATTGAACTAAATTTTTAGACTGGCTATCTGTGCAATTAGGTAACGATTACGCTATTTTACAGATTGACCAAGCACCGGCTCATACAAGTTCAGCGATTAGCTGGCCAAAGAATATTATTTTTTTGTTTGAACCACCCTCGGCTCCTGAACTCAATCCCGTCGAAAGACTTTGGCAGTTCCTCAAAAAACCCCTCAAAAATCAACTTTTCTCTTCTTTACAAGCTTTACGCGATCGCATGATTGTGCCGAAAAGTAAACATGGGCGATTGACCACCACAAACTAAAATCGCATCAAAATCATCAGGATTTACATCAGCGATCGCAACAACTTTAGCGATGA
The DNA here is from genome assembly GCF_029953635.1 of Halotia branconii CENA392. Lineage (NCBI taxonomy): Bacteria > Bacillati > Cyanobacteriota > Cyanophyceae > Nostocales > Nodulariaceae > Halotia > Halotia branconii. The sequence goes on from NZ_CP124543.1 coordinate 3,687,437, forward strand.
AGGCACTTGTCGTTCAAACCGCCACAAATGGCAGCACTCAACACAATTTGGCTAACATAAACTGTTAGAGAGAATTGAAAATGAAGAAGAATTGAACTGTAATGAATAACAGCCCCATGACCAACAACCCTGCCACCCCTCCTGCACAATGTCCCTTCCGGGGAACCCGCATTGGCGGCGCACTTGGCTCCAAGCCACAAGTCGATGATTGGTGGCCGAACCGACTTCAGGTCGAACTGCTTCACCAAAATTCGCCCCAAGCTAACCCACTGCGAGATTTCGATTACAAAGCAGCCTTCGCGAAGCTTGACTTTGAACAGTTGAAGAACGATATCAAAGCGCTGCTGACCGATTCAAAGGACTGGTGGCCTGCCGACTATGGGAATTATGGACCTCAAATGATTCGCATGGCGTGGCACTCAGCAGGCACCTACCGGATCGCGGACGGTCGGGGTGGAGCGAGTCAGGGTATGCAACGCTTCGCACCCATTAATTCGTGGTGGGATAATGGAAACACAGATAAATCACGACGGCTGCTCTGGCCTATCAAGCAGAAATATGGTGCGGCACTAAGCTGGGCCGATCTGATGGTTCTGACGGGCAACTGCGCGCTCGAAATCATGGGGTTAAAGACCTTTGGTTTTGGTGGCGGTCGCATTGATGCCTGGGAGGCAGATCGTGCGACATACTGGGGGCCGGAGTTCTGGAACGGCGATCCAGTTGACGACATTAAGGAACACCCTGGTCATCCTGATGAGATGGTCACTCGCACGATTCGGTGGGTTGGAAAACCGGACGAGCAATACTACGACCTCGAAAACCCGCTAGCGGCTTCGCACCAAGCGCTCATTTACGTCAATCCAGAAGGTCCGAACGCTGAGGGCGACCCCTATGGCTCGGCGCGAGACATTCGCGAGACGTTTGCGCGGATGGGCATGAATGACGAAGAAACTGTCGCGCTGATTGCAGGCGGTCATGCCTTTGGCAAAAGTCACGGCATGGTCTCGCCGGACAAGATCGGCCCAGCCCCGGAAGCCGCACCGATTCAGGCGATGGGCTTGGGGTGGCAGAACCCTGAAGGCACTGGGTTTGCCGAATATACAATGACAAACGGGATCGAAGGATCGTGGACTCCAAACCCAATCCAGTGGGACAACAGTTACTTAACAAATCTTTTTAAGTACGATTGGGAACAGACAAAAAGTCCAGTAGGTGCGATTCAGTGGAAACCAAGCAATCCTGATGCGCCGAAGACACCAGATGCCCATCAACCGGGTGTTGAGCATCCGTTAATGATGATGACTTCGGACATTGCGTTAAAGGTCGATCCGGCCTATCACGAGGTTTGTCAGCGCTTCTTGGGTGACTTCGATTACTTCAGCGATGCGTTCGCGCGCGCCTGGTATAAGCTGATCCATCGGGATATGGGTCCGAAAACCCGCTATCTCGGTCCAGAAATCCCAGACGAAGATCTGATCTGGCAAGATCCAATTCCGGCACTGGATCATCATGTCGTGGATGCCGCTGATATCAAGTCTCTCAAGGATCAGATTTTAGCGAGTGGACTCTCGGTTTCGGCGCTCGTGTCAGCAGCTTGGGCAGCGGCATCGATTCACCGCCATTCCGACAAGCGCGGTGGCGCAAATGGGGCGCGCGTTCGCCTCAATCCCCAGAAGGACTGGGAAATGAACCGCCCGCAGGAACTCGGCGAGGTGCTATCGACCCTTGAGCAAGTTCAGGCGGACTTTAACGGCGCTCAGTCGGGCAACAAAAAAATCTCGATCGCAGACCTGATCGTCCTCGGTGGTTGTGCTGCGATCGAGAAGGCTGCACAAGCGGCCGGACTTACCGTTGCCGTCCCGTTTACTCCGGGGCGGATGGATACGACTCAGGAGCTGACAGATGTTGAAATGTTTAATTGGCTGAAGCCAGTTTCGGACGGTTTCAGAAATTATCACAATGAGGCGGTTGGCTATAAAGTGAAGCCGGAGCGTATCTTTCTGGATCGGGCGCAGCTCCTGACGCTAACCGCGCCTGAATGGACGGTTCTGGTCGGCGGACTTCGCGCGCTCGATCAGAATTGGGATCATTCAAAGCACGGTAGCTTCACTGACCGTCCGGGTGTCTTGACCAATGACTTTTTCCGTGTCCTGACCAGTATGGACTACGAGTGGAAGCCTGTTGACAATCGCGAGATGCTTTTTGACATCTGCGATCGCGAAACCGGTGCAGTAAAGTTCACCGCCACCCGCTGCGATCTTATCTTCGGCTCGAATGCAGAACTACGTCAGATTGCTGAAGTCTATGGCGCTGATGACGGTCACGAGCGGATGGTCAAGGACTTCGTCGCAGCCTGGAACAAGGTGATGATGCTCGATCGCTTCGACGTTGGCGCTGAACAGATCCGTTAAAGTCTTGAGCGCTCAACACTAACGTACTCCACGGGTGTATCGCTGCGCTTTGAAGAACTCACCGTGGATAAAAACGCTGCTTATCCACGGCAAGAGGAACCTTGCGCTTTGGAGTAAAGCAATACGAACGAGATTATCTCGTTTGTCACTTAAAACCCACAAATACAGCTTTCAGTAACTTGATTGCTTCAACTTGGCAAATCCGTTGCTATATTAAAAATGTGGCTTGCATAATTGCGGGATGATTTACCCCTGTATTGGAAACCACCATATCATCTAGTTGGTGCAAGTTCACTTTGTAACAGGTGTACCGTTTAGAGTCACCATAGGATCGCGATCGCAAAGGCTAACATCAGCTTTCCAGCGGGAGGGGAACTTGGGATCAATAAAAGTGACTTTAAATCTGCCCCAATGATAAGTAGGTTTCCCATCTGCCCCTTCTCTATAGGTATCGCAACGCACTGATGAAGACTTTTGTACCCAATAGCCGTTATATGAACCTCGGTTATTAAACACTCCAGCCAAACCATCAATGAAGACGACTCCATCACGACCATACTGCCATACGGCAGTTTTATTACGATCTTCTTGATAAACCACTTTATATTCTTCAGTTTTCCAAACTTCATCTGCTAAAGCTTTTTGAGGTGCAGCAGTACAAATCAATAAAGCTAAGATCGGGAAAATATGGTTCTTTTTCATAAAATTGACTTTGATAAATTAAAAATTTAGTATAAATTATAAGGTTAATTTTCTCACAATCTTATGCGCTTATTGCGAAAATAAAATGATGAATTTTTCAGTGGTGAAGCTTTCCGCAAGAGTAAAGCCTAAAATTTATCTGCTGGACTGAAATGTGACAAAAATATTATCTTTCAATAGGTAGAATTATCACAAATTCTGTTCCCTTTCCTAATACAGAAACAACATGACTTCGTCCGCCATGAGTTGAGATAATAGAGTCAGCTACTGCCAGTCATAATCCTGTTCCTTTGCCGACAGGTTTTGTGGTGAAGAAAGGGTCAAATATCTGTTTTTGCACTTCATCAGAAATTCCAGCACCATTATCGGCAATATTTTATAACACTTATCATAGAAGTTAGGCTTGAGTGCATAATATCAACTTTCTGACAATGCGTAAGTTCTATCAGGAATTCATCAAAGTCAGGCTAACTGCCCAGTACTTCACTGATTTGTTCTGCCAGTTTCAATGGACGGAAAGGCTTGGCAAAAATAGCAGCAACATCCAAATCAGTAAACCTCTCTCGATCCGATTGCTGGACTTTGGCTGTTAATAAAATTACTGGAATTTTTTTAGTGGCGGGGTTAGCTTTCAGTTGCTGCAAAGTTGTACGCCCATCCATATCAGGCATCATCATATCTAGTAAGATGACATCTGGTTTGTGGATGGCAGCTACGTTCAACGCTTCTTGACCAGAACTAGCTGTCAATACATTCCAGCCAGCACCCATTTCTAATCCTAACTTGGCGATCGCCCGCACATCTTCTTCATCATCAACAATCAAGATATTTTTGTTCATAGTGACATTCTTGCCAAATGTATGTGCTGATTTGTTTGATCGCTCTTGAGATACTCTAAAGCTAAATCGGGGAAAAGTAGGAGAGAATTAAGCAGTTAAAAGCTATTTATTATAAAGCTGCTAAAGGTAATAGTACATAAAAAGTACTGCCTTGATTCAAATTGCTCTTAACCCAGATTTTACCGTTATGTTGCTGGACGATATTTCGACAAATAGCAAGCCCTAAACCTGTTCCTCCTTTGTTGCGGGAATCGGATGCATCTACCTGTTGAAAGCGCTCGAAGATAATTTGTAATTTATCTTCAGGAATTCCTCGTCCTTGATCTCGGATACTAATCAGGAGAAAACTAGGTAATAGATTGTCTTGTGTTGAGGAATCCTCATTTTCTCCTAACTTAATGCTCTTGTGTTCTGTGAGTGTAGCACTTACCCATATCGTATCGCCTGGTTGAGAAAACTTAATCGCGTTGCTTATGAGATTGGTCAGAGTTTGCAATAAGCGATCAGGGTCTGCCCAAAGTTCAACTGATAGAGGATGAACAATCAATTTAACTTGTAATTTATCTGCCATTGCCTGCATTGTTTCTGTTGCCATTATCAGCAGATCGGCAGCGTTACACTTCACCTTTTGCATGAATATTTGGGCTGATTTCATCCTCTCTAAATCGAGAATATCATTGATCAATCGGATTAGGCGTTCAGTATTAATGGTGGCAATGCTGAGAACTTTTTGTCCTTGTTCAGTTAAAGTTCCTAATTGTCCTGATCCCAATAAATCTAACGCTCCCATTGTAGAGGTTAAAGGTGTGCGTAATTCGTGACTAACTAAAGAGATAAACTCGTTTTCTAAGCGTTTACGTTCGGTGATGTCGTTAGCAATTAATAAAGCGCATTGCACCCCTCCCAAGTCAATCAATTCGATGGATAGTAGTATAGTCTTGGACTCTCCCGACTTAGTAGAAAATTCAAATTCTTGATTATAAAGTGACCCAGTATCAGATATAAGTTGGATGGTCTGGGCAATCGATACTGTATCCTTACCTAAATTCAGTACAGTCACAGTGTGTCCAATCACTTCTTCCAATGAGTAGCCGCTCATCTTCAAAAAACTGGGATTGACATCAATAAAGCGTGCTTCAGCAATGGTAGCGATCGCAATTGGATTGGGACTAGAACGAAAAACTTTAGCAAACTTCTCTTCAGCTTTGGTGCGATCTTGAATTTCTTGCTGTAGTTGCTGATTTTGTGCTTGGAGTTGTTGTTGCAATTGTCGAATTGTCAAGTGATTTTCAATTCTTGCTAAGACCTCTTCTAGCTGAAAAGGCTTAGTAATATAGTCAACTCCACCAACTGCAAATGCTTTCACTTTATCCAGCACATCACCCAAAGCACTGATAAAAATTACTGGAATTTCGCGGGTGCGATCGTTGGCTTTCAAGTTTTCACAGACTTCATAGCCATTCATTTCAGGCATATTCACATCCAGCAAAATCAGGTCAGGCAAAACTGCATTTGCACCACGTAACCCTGTAGAACCTTTAGTTACACTCCTAACTTTGTATCCCTGTTCCGTCAGCATGGCAGATAAGAGATTCAGGTTTTCTGGTGTATCATCAATTACTAAAATATCAGCTTTGGGGAATTCGAGTGACTGGTTAAGCATCACAATATCGACTTGAGCCAGAATGGTTACTCATTATTCTTAGAAATTTTAACCTGAGTTGACTTTCACTCTAGTAAGTTACCCAAGCCCAGCGTAGATGAAATCAATTTTCTTTCTCAGCCTTTCAAACGCTTGTTTCGGTTTGTAGCATAGTTCTGATTCAAGCGTTCCAAGCGTAAAGGGATGCTCACAAGCGGCATAACACAAACCATCTTCTCTATAAAAAATCTCTAACAGCAGTCCTTTGTGCTGCTCGTAATGAACCGTCATTAGTCAAAATTCCCTTTTATGTCACATTCACAACGGAACCCCACTTTATTAGTGGGGTTTAGCATCAGGTATTTACGATCGCGTTTTGGCGATCGCGTCCACAAATAGATTAAATAGCAGGTTAGCCACCTTAGCCATCAACTTGCTTTGCAAGTGTTTACCATTGAGCAATTGTCTCCCCGATTCATCAGTAAAGTCTTTGAGCTTAGTACGGTATTTGAGCATGGCGGCGGCAGTGTCACTATCGGGTAGTTTTTCTGTTTCTACCTGACACAACACATACTGCCAAAAAGACTTTCGACATAAAGCAGAACCACTGGTAACTTCTGCCAACTCATCACCAGACTGCTCTAAAATCGTTCCCATACCTAACCGCATTTTAAAAGCGTCGCGGCTACGGTTACGTTTAACTCGTTTAACATCACCAGGGGAACGTTTGACGATCGTGCGACTATCACGGCGAATTTTTTCTACCCGCTTTACCTCTCTAATTTCGTACTCAATCAATGGTTTACCATTTACCAAGAAGGCTTCAAACGGATAAATCCGACTTAGTAACCGCGCCCGAACTCGCAAGCCAAAACCAAACTGACTAAAAATTTGGTTATAAAGCTGGAAACACTCACTCTCAACAAGAGTTTTAATTTCAGTTTCAAGGCGCTGCTCAGTTAATCCAATGTCACATAACCAATCGGCGTGTTGTCTTAAGATTGGGTCAATGGATATACCGTAATGCTTGGCAGCTGATAATTCATATTTATTGTTCATCATCTTCCAAGCTTGCGGTGATACCTCCATCTGACGTTCAGTTAACCATCCCCAAAGCGGCGGTACATTACCAACCTTGGTGCTTCTAGATTTGACATGGGCAACTTCGGGAAACTGCCAAGCAAGTAATTGTCGAGCGTAGTTGATAATTGGGTTTTGTACTCGATTGAGATGTTCGAGTTGTTGGCACAGTTCTCGTAGTCGGTCAATTTGTTCTGGCCTGTGCATGAGGAAATATTTGAGGTTGAGTTCTCCTGTTTCGGTGTGATGTTCTAGATCCAATGCGTAAGCAGCCATAGCCAAAGCATCAGCAGCATCACTTTTATTTGGCAGGTTTTTTCCGCCACGGTAACGCCGTAACTCTATATGACCTACCCAGAGAATTTTTATTTCTAAGCTTTCAATTATCTTTGACCACAGTCGAGAATAATGATTGCCAGTTGGCTCCAAAATAGCAATATTAGGCTTGTGTTCTTTAAGAAAGTTAGCAAAATCAAAAGCGTTTTTTTGTTTCTTTTTTGGGTCAGGATTGCTGTAAAAAACTGGATACAAACTTGATGATTTATTTCTAGTTTTTTCCCAATATGCTTTTAAACCTCCTTTTGGATAGCATGATAAAATATGAATTGTGACTGATGATTTAGAAACATCAATACCCAAGGTTTTTAATTCAATTGTCATGGTTCAGCTAACAATTTATAAGAGTGTAGTAACAGTGAGGCAACACTGTTTCATTTGTGTGTTGAAAACCCAGCTTTGAGCGCACGAATCACCCTAACGCCCCACATCAATCAAGCAGGGGCGCGATTCACTCCTAAACGAACTGGGAACCCATTACACTTGGGAAGCTGCGCTTGAAAGTACAAAACGCCTCAATTAAATGGGCGCGTTTCTTAATTAACGCCGCATTCCTGATGTAATGGTGCGAACTGCTTTGGACACAATCCGCGACGGTAGGCAGTGCCTACCGTTTCGGCTACTGTGTCAGGTAGCCTCATCAGGCGGTTTCATCGTCGTGAGTAACTAAATCGTTATCAATTATTTCTATTAGCCTATCTGAGGCTATCTCAAGAGATAATTTGATTTCCTTGTCAATTTCAGCAGTTGAATTTTCGCTGTTTTTCATAATTTTTAAAGCTTCATCAATTCTTGCTTTAATGCCATGTAATAAACGCCAAGTTCCGTAATAATCCCAACTTGGATCTGGTTGAGGAATGTTTGATAAATTTTCGTTATTCATAAATTTCGTCGTCCTCAAAATCGTCATCATCTCTAACTAATGACCATTCATTATTGGGGTCGATTTGGTTGAGAACATCAACAGTTGCACGACCGCTGAGAACATCAAAAACGGAGTAGCCACCAGCCGCGATCGCTTGCTCAACTTGGCGCATTTTCCAATGCTGTTCTAGTTCAGGAGTTCTCAAGCGGGGGTCGATGTCATCAATACTGTTGATTGGTGGCGGTTGCTCGTCACCCTCGATCCAGCGGTCGTGCTGGCTGTTATAAAATTCTCGCCAAGCCCTAGCTGATGGTGGCTGTGGTGCAGTTTCAAAAAAATCAGCAACTTCCTTGCTGCGCTGGAAGCCTTCAGCGCCACATTCCATAGCTTCAACCCAACCGTCAGTCATGGCAAAGCCACCTTGAAAAACTGCTTCTTCCATGACTTCGGTGACATGAACACCGCGACGGCTGGCAATTAGTTGAGCTAAAGCGTTGGCTTGAGGTGGAATGAGTCGTTCTAAATCTATAATCCACAATGCAACCTGTTCACGATTTACAGTGACTCGCTCCAGGGGGAACGGGTCACGCATGGGTAGACCGTAGGGGAACAGGTCTAACACTGGCTCGTAAGGATTGCCGGGTTTGAGCTTTACCCAGGTGTCATGTTTAGTCATCAATGCAAAATGTGATATTTTTGACATGTTCAAGGTTGAAGCAAGTGAATTTGAAAGGCGATCGCGTTTCCCATTGGCGCGATCGCCTTTGGCTTTGCTATCCTTGTGTAACTTGTTGGGGTAGCTTGTCGAAAACCACCTGAAAATTTGCTCCTGGTGTTAGACGGCGTAAGATGCTCATGTAAGCATCGGCATCGGGACGAGTACGAAATCGGGCAACGCAGATATTGTCAACTGCGGAAACACGACGAAACACAGCCCACGGTCTTAAGTCAGGACGGTAAGTCATAATTTAAAATCCAAATTTTTCTCAAAAAAGCACCAGCGCGAACTGTACCAGCAGCATGGCGCTGGAGCATTACCTATAAATTCAAAAAAACGTCACAACAAATCACTCGTTGCTACATAGACATAACCTCCAACGAACGTTACAGAGAGAGCGCGACTCGGTGATGAGGGAGGAAACGCCAGTGGGTGTACTGGCGAATAATGATTTCAAGTGCATAGATGTTGGTTACATGTGATTTGCGTCTAAATTTATACCTCCAATAAACAGCATGACTGTACAGGTGCTGTGGTGAAGTGCATAGCACCAAAATTTGTCATTTGGCTACAAGTTGTCTATGACTTAGCTACAAGTTGTCTCTAAGTTTTTGTAATTTGCGGATGTTCCGCGCAAGGTCAAGGCGCGGGTGATTGCTCCATGTTTGCCCTCACAGGCACTAAGGCAAGGGTGAGGGGGGAGAAATTAACGTGCGAACGTTTCTAGTGTTATTATAAAGTACGAACGTTATCTGTCAACTCTTTTGTTCGTACGTTTTGTTTTGTTCGTACACTAAAATGAGGTTATTGTTGTGAACACTAGAAAGAATGGCGAAACCCAGAAAGATAGAAAACGAAGTACGCGCAACGATTCGGATCAACTCCGAGGACTGGGAGGGGTTCAAGTCTCAAGCAGATACGATGGGACTGACTCGCTCAGAGTTAATACGTCAGATTGTTCAGGGCAAGATTCCGCTAGGCCAAGTTTCGATGGAAACACGCCTTTTGGGAAAATTCTCCAGCGTCTCAAATTAATTGAGGAAGCTCATTTAACATACGTGCATAGTCATCGGCAACGTCTTGAGGCGCGTCTAGAAGAAAACAAAGAAAGTGAAGAAAGCTTCCGTCAACAAGTAGCAGAACTAGAACAAGAAATTTACAAACTGGCTACTCAAGCTTCAGATGATAGTGTTTCTGAACCATAAACCGTCCCGCATTTGGTGAGGACGGTTTTTTAATGGCGCGATCCGTTGCTTAGGAGGCGCGATCGCCACAAAGCTAAAACCTCCCGGCAGTTCTAAAACAGGGAGGCAGAAGAAAATACGCATCTATCTAGTTTCATCATGCCAGAAAACAACAAATTACAAAACTCCCAGTGGACGGAGCAACACGACGCGTTCTGTCTAGAAAACAAACTCACCCCCGCGGCCAAACTTCTATGGCAATGGTTGATCCGCCAGGGAATGGGAGAAGAAATAGAACCAGACCTCAAAGAAGAATTTAACCATTGGGTAGAAAAACATCGAGGTAAACCATACCACCGCGACACCCTCAAAGAAGCCCTACAGCAATTAATCAACTGTCGTGTGGTGCAGCTAGTAAAAAAGTTTAAGTGGCACATTGTAAGAATCATTACACGACCCTTAGACTGGTTAAAACCGAGAAAAAATTCGCCAAAGCGCAATCAAAATTGCGATTCACCACCCTCAAATCCGCAGTCAGCCGAGCAGGGGTTTAGCAGCAGCAGCAATACATCTTTTAGTGAAGACCAGCTTCTGATAATGGAGTCCGTTCTCAGTGAATGCGAGAAAGAGGGTATTGTTTTTGACCCAGTTCAATCACCTGAGATTTTAGAATACAGCCTAGAGGAAGTGCAATATGCCTTAGCACTTTTTAAAAACCGTGGCGGTCATCAAACAGATTATCGTGGCAAGCCCAGAATCCGTAACCCTCAAGGCTGGCTGCTAACTTGTTTAAGAAAGTGCTGGTATCGCCAAGCCGATCAATGGAGTTTCGGGGGCTTGCTTGCAGCGCTGGGGTTTGACTTATGACAAATCAATTATCATTGTTTGACCTGCAAGCATTCCAGTGGCAGCAACCAGTTTACGATCCAACTTGGGATGATACCCAAGACCCCCCAGATCCAGACGATTACCCAACACTCCAGGAATATGAAACAGCCTGGAATGAATGGGAACAGAAATTTCCGGAACTAATAGCACACGTCCAGGGCATGAGTGTTCTGGAGCAAGTTACACCGAATACTCAGCAAGCTTCAAACAATGATAATCATGTTCTGGAGCAAGCATCAACAGATACTGCTCCAGAACACAAGCACTGGGTAGAACAGTACAAAGTAGTTCGATGTGGAAAAGAACATTACTATTACCGTTACCTGTGGATGTCTGGCCGGAAGCTGCACCATGTCCATATACCCGGTGGTAATGTGCGATCGCCATTAGCTATTGAAAGAAAGGAGATGGTAGAGAATGCGATCGCGGCTAAATTATCCCCGGTGCAGATCGAAAAATTGATAAAAATGCGATCGCATAACCGGAGTTGAAAAGCGATCGCAGAATGCCAAATTATTACTTGTGCCATTAGCACGTAGTTCTGTCACTCTAGAGTACTGTAAGCTTCTGTTGTAAGAATTTCCAGTGCTTTGGTCAACATCAGTGGATTGTCAAAAGCACCAGCCTCAAACTTTTGATAAAAAACCCGAATTTTCAAAAACAACAAATCCTGGCTAGTTAACATTTGTTGCGTATTCATCAATCAATCCTCAACAATGTTGTTACAAAGATAATCAACATCGTCCCATGCCCTGTTAGCTAACGCCTCTAGTGCCACTGCTAAATCAAACGGATGATCGTAGACACCCTCTTGTAGCTGGCAGTAGAAAAACTCAATTCTGACAAATAAACTGTGGTTCATAAAGTGGCGATCGCGTTTTTAACTTGGTCTTGAGTCACATGAATGTACCGCCGGAGGGAATCTAAACTAGAATGCCCGGTAATCTCCTGAATAATCGGTAAAGCAATACCTTGATTTCCCAGTTCAGTAGCTCCTGAGCGTCTAAAACTGTGAGTTGAATATCCTAGTCCATCAAGTTTGGCCGCCAGCACAGCCCTTCTGAAAGCGTCATCAGCACTCTGAAACTGCAAATGAGTACCAAGCTTTGAGCCAAAAAATAAAAAATCATCATATTTCGGTTGAGATTCAAACCAGTAAAGCCGTAAGTAGTTTTGCAACTTCTCATTAATTGGCACTTGCTTAGTTTTTTTACATTTAGTACTCTGCTTTGGATAAGTGATAGTAGACAAAGGCTTACCATTTTCTTGGTAAACGTCACTAGTTTTCAGCTTGCACACTTCACCCATGCGCGCACAAGTAAAATAGGCAATTTGAAAAATTAGTTTATGATTAGCTCCCTCAGTGGCACTAATCAACTTATCAAAATGCCCTGGTTGAAAAATAGCAGCTTGCCCATGTCCATTGACTTTCATATACAACTTTCACTAATCAGCAAATAAAATCATGTATATGCTTTATTTAGCTATTAATTATTAACCAGTCAAATATAGACACAGTAACTATTACAGGCAATCAGTGAATCTACAGCTTTTAGGTAAAAGTTGTAGATTTACAGTCTTTTAATTGCCGAGTAAAACAGATTTAGATTGTTAATAATTACTAACTACAAATGGCAGAACCAACATTAACCGCAGTCTTCGGTGCAAACGCCACACAAACAAGCACTACCATCACCATTTCAAAAGCCGACTTACCAGGATTGACTGCTAGCGCGAATAACACAGCTGAAAGTTTATTAGTTGGTTTAGTGCTATTAGCCAAGCAATCATTAAGTCAGACCAACTTCGATGCAAATTTAAACCAAAGTATTTACGTTGATAACGGCTTTCCTACATTCACCTTTCGAGGCACTAACAACGACTCATATCGAGTTGATCAATTAACAATTAACCTAGCTAAACCAGATACCGCAGGCACAATTGACCCGGATGATTATTAAAAATGACGCAATGTTTTCGATTTTACGGTCAAGGGACAGACGGAAAAAATTACGAGTTTTTTGCTTGTGGCATAACCCCAGAGTATCGTCCGAGAAATTCAAATACCTCTTATCTATTTTTAGACGACATTAACATTGCTGGTACAAATTATTTTTACATAACTACAACAGCACAAGTAACTGTTGTAGATAATGATAATTCTACGGCTGGTTACACCAAATTCGGTAGTTGTATCGCTTGCAATGCGGTTTCTTACGATTGTATCAATGGAATTTGTGTCAAAAAAACTGTGTATAACACTCCAGGTTTTTACACAACTATTAGCGACTGTGAAACAGCTTGCGGTACTGGGTGTAGTGGCAAGTGCATTTCTAACGCTGAATGGTCACAAATTCAAGGCTTATCTAGTCAATTAAAAAATAAGAATTGCAGTTAAAAATATGAGTGCATCCGGTACGATTTCAAATCTCCAACAAGCTTTAAATTGTGCTGGTAAATGCGATTGTTGTAGCAACTTACAACAGCAAATCAACGCACTCAAATCTGAATTACAAGCACTTAAAAATAGACCGCCTAGCGTAGATGAAGAAGCGCGAAGATTAGCTAAAGGCGCTTTACATTTAGCACGGGATGCATACGCCAGAGCTGGCGAAGCATTGAATGAAGCTGAAGATGTTCGCAGAGAACTCAAAGAACTTAAAGCAATTTTAGTCGCCGCCGCCGCTGCCGCGGCATTGGCAGCAGCAGCATTGGCAACTGCCGGTACAGCTGCGACCGCTGCTGCTGGTGCTGTGAAGACTGCTTCTACTGCTCTAAGTCGGATTGCTGGCATTTTAGAGAAATTGGATCGGGTACTAACGATCGTTGATACAATTCTGTTTTTAAAACAAGTAGTAGATCAAATTAGGGCGGGTCAGCTAGATTTACAAACAGCTGTAAATGCTTTACAGTTGGCTGTTGGCTTTTTGAGAAATCGTCCCGGATTACAAGGCACTCCCGGACGCAATGGGCAAACCGGAAGACCAGGACGTGACGGGCAATTTGGTAGACCTGGAACCACTGGCAGAGCCGGACGCGATGGTCAGACGGGAAGACCGGGAAGAGATGGACAGCGTGGACTACCAGGACATAATGGTCAACGTGGACTGCCAGGAAGAGATGGTCAACGTGGACTGCCAGGACGTGACGGTCAACGTGGGCTACCAGGACGTGACGGTCAACGCGGACTACCAGGGCATGATGGACAACGTGGACTGCCAGGACGAGACGGTCAAAACGGTAGAAACGGCACTGATGGTAGAAAAGGCAATGACGGCAGGAATGGTGTTAACGGTCGTGATGGTCAAACTGGTAGACATGGTGCTGACGGCAGAAACGGCAATGATGGACAAGTCACAACCATTGAGTTAACCAAAACTGAGGTTAAAAACACCTTTGAATATATTTACAGGCCGGCCCCCGCGCCTATAGTTGTTCATGGCCGCGACGGTAGAAATGGTTTAGATGGTCGTAACGGCAAAGACGGACGTGATGCTATTCCCCTGAAACCTTACCCCATACCAAGAAATGGTGTTGATGGTCGTAACGGTAGAGACGGTCTTCCTGGTCGTGTTGGCTTACGCGGCTTACCGGGAACCAACGGCAGGAATGGCACTGACGGACGTAACGGTGTAGCTGGCAGGAATGGCACTGACGGGCGTAACGGTGTAGCTGGTAGAAATGGCACAGATGGGCGTAACGGTGTAGCTGGTAGAAATGGCACAGATGGGCGTAACGGTGTAGCTGGCAAGAATGGAACCGATGGACGTAACGGTGTAGCTGGCAGGAATGGCGTTGACGGGCGTAACGGTCTAGCCGGTAGGAATGGCACTGATGGACGTAACGGTGTAGCTGGCAGGAATGGAACCGATGGGCGTAACGGTGTAGCTGGCAGGAATGGAACCGATGGGCGTAACGGTGTAGCTGGCAGAAATGGCACAGATGGGCGTAATGGTGTAGCTGGCAGAAATGGCACAGATGGGCGTAATGGTACAGACGGGCGTAACGGTGTAGATGGTAAAAATGGCGTTGACGGGCGTAATGGTACAGACGGGCGTAACGGTGTAGATGGTAAAAATGGTGAGGATGCAGATGTGAGGTTTACTTCAATTAAAGTTCCTGTCTGCTTATGCACTCAAGATGTTAACGGTGAATGGAAAGTAGAAAGACGTGAAGAAACCGTCAAAGCAATTACAAATAAAGCTGGTACAGCGAGTAATGCAGCGACAATTATTTCTGAACATGAGGAACTATTTAAAGCTAATTCTGAACTTTGTTTAGCTAAAAATAAAGAATTTGAAGCTTACATTTCAGTCCCTGATTATTGGCAAACTCGTAGTCCTCAAAAACCCCAATTAGCCATTCAATATGCAGAAAATTTAGGTGACGGTAAAATTGGCCGTTCCAGGTGGACTTTAATTATTCCACATTATCGGTATGGTGAATCTCATAAACCCAACTTCCCAACTTATCAAAAAGGGAATTATAGAGGCGTTCAAGTTTTAAATGACAATTCTAAAATTATTGTCTGGTGTAAAACTGAAACTGAATGTTTACGGGTTTTGAATGCTTTAAAGCAATATGTACATCCTGATTTCTTGAGAGGAATAGAACCTCCTCAAACAACTAATTCAAATAGTTCTCGTAAAGAAAACTCAGTTACTCCTACTCTGTGTCAGTTTTTTCCTTTGGGACAGAAAGACACTGTACCTCAATGGAGTAAAAAGCTGAGGACTAAAAAATGAGAGTCCTAGAGCTTGATAATGTTTTTGTTGTTAATGGACGATTAGCTATTAAGTTAATCACATTTGCTAAACTGCTGCATTATTCAGATATCTATTTACTGCAACTTATTAAAAAATTATTAAAAAAAGGTATAAAAATAGCTTTTAAATGGAAAAAAAATTGGTACATTTTTCTCCCGACTACTCCGATTAAGTCAATTATTCAGAATAAAAGTAATAGTGACGGTGGCGAAGTTGCTATTACTCCATCTGGAAACAGTATTAATACTAATTGGGATGCAGCTGTTAATGAATTACCACTAGCTGTTAATACGGCTTTAGGTCGCACAAATTTTACAATCACCGTTATTAATAACAGGCTTGTAATTCCGACTCCATCATCTGTCACACTTTCTTCGACATTAATCCCAAAGAACGGAACTCAGTTCATTCCCCCTAATTTGGGACTTTTTCCGGCTATGACTGATTATAAGTACGGCTATTACATTTATTACGACGAGAATAAGATGAGTACATTCGACCCCGGAACGGCTGGAAGCCTCAAATCTACCCAAATTCCTCAAGCTTTTTTTGAAGTCTGTCGCGCTCTTGATGCAGCTGAAAATAGCAGAAATGGTGCTAATCCTGGTTTACCACCGCGCCGAAATTTGTCTACTACAGTTAGTTTTGATACTGGAACTATTGCTGTTGCTGCAACTGTTCCCATTGTTACTAGTATTCAATCCGATGGCACAATCAAAATTGTTGCTAGTGATTATTTAGGCAGTACATATTCAGCGTTTACCAATGGCAGTGGTGATTTAACCTCAACCAATATGGTAGCGGCGTTTTTAGAAATTGCTTCTTTATTATCAGCTTCTGAAAAAGCTGTAACTCCTGCTGAAAACCAACCAAATAACATTCAGATTCAGGTTGATGTTGAAGCAGGAAGTGCTGTTGTATCTGCTAATTTGCCTTTTACAACTGCGTCTGCAACTAATGGTGATGTCACCATTCAAGCCATTGATTACCTCTAAAGTTTACCAACATAAACCATAAGGAGGTTTAAATAATGCCTAAAGGTGTAAAGTTAGGACCACGCGTCACAGTAGAGTTTGCAGCTGCCAAAAGAGGTAGTAAAAAAACTGGGACACAAGGTGGTTCTGCCCGATATGTTTATATTCTTAAGTCTACAGCCGAAGCATTGGGACTTAAGGTTGTTCCAGCGGCTGGTGTGAAGAACAAAAAAGGAACTACAATCGCTGTACGCGGTTCCAGCGGTGCAGGTAGTATTAAAGTTCCTATTGGTGATGGCAAGGATGGGAAGCAGAAATACAAGAGTATTCCTGTCCCTGGCGGTGCAACTATTAATGAGATTAGACAGTTTCTGTCTAAAGCATCAAAGAAGCCTCAATCATTTGTCAGCGTTGATGGTAGGACTTACCCACTGTCTACTAAGTAAGTAAATGTTTGAAACTCAATTAGTTTTTAGGAATGAATACAGATGGGACTTGAAAAAGATTAATTCTGTAATCATTCCTTACTTATTTGATAATGATGCCAGTTTGGTTATTACGGTTGAGTCAAAATCAAAGTTGACTAAAAACTATACTTCTGCTGGCAAGTTAGATCAAATTTTAATTGATTATCCACGTAAGTTAGTCGCTAGTTCTCAAGTCATTAACTTGACTAAAAACTATCAAGTTAATTTCCCGCAAGAAGGAAGATTTCAGTTAGAGTTCTTCCCTTATCAGTTTTTAGGTAAAACTCTTATATCTATCAGTCGGATTTTAGATTGAGTCCAAATAGAATGCAAATTACTTTAAAAGATGCTCTAGAATTTGCAATCTTAATTTCTGGAGTAATTGCTGTAGTAGTGAGAATAACGCGGCTAGAAAGTAAAATACACGAACGTATTACAGCTGTTGATAATCGCTTACTGTTACATATATCTGAATGCAATGGTGATAAAGAAATGGTGTTGTATCGAATTAATGGACTAAATGAAAAAATAGATCATAAATTCGGAAGACTTCACAGTATCCAAAAAGACATACAAGATTTTCTAGCTAAAACTACAAGTTTTATTAAGCGAGAAGGGACATGAGTCAAAAAACTTTAGATAGGATTACCACAATTTTAGGGTTGATTGCTGGCGGTTCTGCTTTGTTGGGCGGTTCTAGTGTGATTAGTCAACCAGTGGCGGGGACTATTGGTGGTGTGGCTGCGGCTGTACTCGGTTACTTTATACAGCGTCCCGCAGCCACCGACAAGCCAGTTAGTTAGTTACTGGGGATTCTTAATAATCAGTTACAAAAAACATAGCAATTTTTTGGTTATCTCCCCCATTTCTCCCCGATTCATCCCTAATCTGATAACCATCAAATCAAGTTTGTAGCTCATAACTAAATTCCCCAACAAGGAGTAACAACTATGCAAACTTTAACCATGCGTAAACCAATTGTTCTCAAACCAGGAGAAGGTAAGCAATTTTCAATTCTTGGCGCACATTTTACAACCAAAGCAACCGGGGAAGATACAAATGGAGCTTGGACAGTTTATGAAATTACAGATACACAAGAAAATGGCCCACCATTGCATACTCATCCTTGGGAAGAAGCATTCTATATTCTAGAAGGAGAAATAGACATTCAAATTGGTACAGAAACAATTTTGGCATCATCAGGCTGTTTCGTTAATATTCCTCACAATGCACCACACGGCTTCAAAGTACGTTCTGCTACTACTAAATTTTTAATTTTAGTTGCCCCCCAGGGAGCGAAACATTTCTATGAAGAAATGGGTGAAGTAGCTGATAGTCCAGTATTAAATATGGAAGGAATACAGCCTATTTTGAATAAGCATAGATTGCAGTTTATGGAATAAATTGGACAAAATTCTGCTTCTTGTCTCTTCAATAAATCTATTTCTACAACAGTCATCCAGTCATGATGAAATCAATAAAAAATCAGCAACTTAATTCTATGCCAAAAGCTGTTCGTCTCTTCGCTGCTAGTGCCCTTAGCTTTAGCCTCAGTGCCAGCCTTATTTTTTACCCAAATGCCAGTCAGGCTGGCAAAAATGACGCTGGAGTGCCTACCGAACTTCAAGGCGAGTGGCGGTATGGTCGAATCTCGTCCATCCAATACCAAGACAGCTACACAGGACAGCCAGCAGCCCCGAACGGTTCTAGCGATCAATTTCAACTTGCTGCTAACGGTAACTATCAGCGCAGGAGGTTAATTCAAATTACCACTTACAACTGTGCGTCTAACTTGTTCATAGAAGAAACAGGCAAAGTTAAGGTTGAGGCTGGGCTTTTGACTTTCCAACCCAACGACAGCACATCTAAAGGGCAAATCTGCAATAGCGGACGCACCTACTCTAGCCGTAACACAGCAAAACCTGAGGCTTACCAGTGGTCAATTGAGACAAATGAGTACGGGCAGCAAGTTCTACTACTTGAAACTACTGATGGGCAAGGTAAAGCTCATTATGGGCGACCCCAGTAGTATTGCCAAAAGTTAATAACTAATAAGTAATTAAGCATCATCAAACATCACTAAATTGAGGTTATTCCATGATTCACCATATTTCCATTGCTGTTAAAAACCCCAATCATGTTGCCCAAGTTTTGGCGGAAATTTTAAAAGCACAAGCTGTTCCTTTTCCTCCTAACCCAGGTAGTTACATAGTTATACCTTTCGATGAACACGGTACAGCTATTGAACTTTATCCTTTAGGTTCTCAAATAGAACCTGGTGAAGGTGATGAACAATGCGTATTTGTACATACTGCTACTATTTCGAGGTTTACAGATATTCATGCAGCTATTTCTGTATCCGTTAGCCAGAATGAAATTGAACAAATCGGTGTGCGTGAAGGCTGGCGCGTAATCCGCTGTAACCGCGATTCTTTCTTTGATGTAATTGAGTTTTGGGTAGAAAATAGATTAATGATTGAATTTCTAACACCAGAAATGACAACACGGTATTTGAACTTTACCACTCAGCAAGAAAATCTGAAGTACTTTTTGGCAGAACCCGCGTTAGCAACTGTTTGATCTGCAATCATTTTCTGTCACTTGAGGAGACCTCAATCGCTGGAAACCTCTGATATCGTGTCCGGTTAAATACTTGTCATTAAGACCGCAGGGGGCAGCACTTCGGCTACGCTCATACCAATTCTGTATGAAGATGCGCCCAATTATCTCAGGCTTAGTATAAGAAATCAAAAACGTAGACCGAAGAGCTTGCCGTAGGCTACCGCAAAGTACGCAAAGTACGCCAAGATTAAGAGTTTAAGAGAGTTGGGCGCAGCTTCACAAAGAAACGGTATCAGTGACCGAGGGCAAAAAGCAGGGGGAAACAGGGTTTCATGCTTTTTGCATAGATGCGGGAATTATAACTAATTACGTGGACATGATATAGGACTCCTATTTGATTTTTGAACACGATTCAGTACATATCTATCCCTTCTTAACTGTTCCCTGTTTCCTGTTTCCTGTTCCCTACCTACACAAATAAATTTGGGAATAAAACCGGATTACTATATGAGAGCTTTAATTTTTAGGTTTTGGCTATAAATTTTAGTTGCTGTTAGCAAAGAACAGATCAAAGCTTGATTAAACTAAAGTTTTAGAGTCTTGCTTCGATTATTGTTTTCCGAGAGTGACAAAATGTGGACAATGATTAATAAAGAATTACGAATCAGTTAACTCGATAATTTCATCGAAGCAAAAGTTACGGACTAAATTTGTTAATTCTGCTGCTAAGTAAGACTGAGTGAGATCGATTTGCTCAATTAGTTGGCAAATGCGCTCACCATCGACTTCAATGGCGGCCTGATTTAATTCTGCTATCCATTGAGCAGGCATAACTTGAATTGCACAGTGAAGATCCAATATAGAAGATTGAACATTATCCGGCTTTTTTTCTGTAGCATTTTCACTGGTTTCTTCTGCATAGATATAATCTACCTGCAAATGTTCAGCGATCTTTTCAAAAATCACCTGCTCCCGAAATGGCTTACGAACTAAGTCGTCACAGCCTGCGGCTAAGATACTTGCTTGTTGTTCTTCAAAAGCACTGGCAGTTAAAGCAATAATTACAGTGCGGAAGTTTATATCTGTATTTTTTTCTCTAGCTCTAATTTCTTTAGTTGCATCATAGCCATTGATTATAGGCATCCGCATATCCATCCAAATGAGGTGGGGTTGCCAAGTTTGCCAAATTGCGATCGCCTCTTGCCCATTATTAGCAGTTTTAAGCTCAAAACCAATACTACTTAAAAGCTGCACAACTAAATCTCGGTTTTCTTTGCGATCATCTACCACCAGAATACGGTAAGCAGGTTGGTTTGCTGCCAACTCGATTACGCGTCCCTTACTCAATTTGGGTGTAGCTTTAAAGGCTGCGGCTAAATTCACTTGAATATCAAAGCTAAAAGTAGAGCCTTTCCCAACAGTACTGATAATATAAATGTCGCCACCTAGCAACCGTACAAATTGTCGGCTAATAGTTAATCCTAGTCCAGTACCCTCCTTGGTTTGGATACCACTTGTTGTTTGTACAAAAGGTTGAAACAAATTGTCCATTTCTGCTAATGCTATTCCCCGTCCAGTGTCTTCAACTTCAAAGATGAGAGATTGGGGCATCGGGTGTTGGGCATCGGGAATTGTTCTCTCCTGCTCCTGATTCCCTAATCTCACTCGCAGCGTTACTTTGCCTGTCTGGGTAAACTTAACGGCGTTGCCTAAAAGATTGATTAAAACTTGGCGAAGTTTACCTTCATCTGTGTGAATGTAACGTGGAAGATTGGGGGACATTTCAAATTGGAGGCATAATTGCTTGGCTTGTGTCCGCACTTGGAACATTTCTTGTAATGTTTGCAATAGTAGATGAAGGTCGAAGTCTTCTGGATTGAAAATGATTTGTCCGGCTTCGATTTTGGACATTTCCAAGACATCGTTAATCAAGTTGAGCAAGTGTTCTCCACTGCGATTAATGGTAGCTAATGATTCGCGCTGGTTGGAGTTAAGGCTAGTGTCTCGCTCCATTAATTGAGAAAAACCGAGAATCGCATTTAAAGGGGTACGAAGTTCGTGACTCATGTTAGCGAGGAAAGCACTTTTGGCTCGGTTGGCAGTTTCGGCGGCTTCTTTGGCAATTCTCAGGGCTTCTTCGGCTTGATGTCTAGCCCGACCGATCGCTATTATTTCACCTACGAGTTTCAATAAATTAATATCTTCTTGGTTCCAGGTTTTCGTATAATGAATCATCGCTGCACCAACAAACCCCACAACTCTGCCGGCATGAAGCATCGGCACAGCTAGTAAAGATTGAAACGACATACTTTCAAACAATTTTCGCTCAGGTAGATGAGGCGATAGTTCTTCTACACGAGAGATTTGACGATGTCTACCACGGAGAATTGGCTCGTAGAAATAGGGGAAAGCTTCCACGGGCGAACCTCTGGCAATATCTATCAATGGTGCAACATCTTCGCCACACCATTCATGAATCAGGTAAAATTCTCTTTGATCGTTGGAACATTCAAAAATGCAACTGTGTTCGGCATTAATAAACTCAGCGATCGCCTGGAGTGTAAAATTAATTGCTGTTTCTAAATCTTGGTCAATAAATTGCCGAGAAATACTACTAATTAAACTTTCTGCTTGAGTACGACGTTGCAGGGCTACTTCTGCTCGTTTGCGATCGCTAATATCACGCGCTACACCCACAATCTGAAAGTTACCTTGGGCATCTTGGGTGCGTACTATGTTCGCAGTTTGCCAAACCCAGCCCCCATTCCGATGTCTGCCACGAAACTCACTATCCGAAATTCCTTCACCTGTTGCTAAAACAGTTTGGGCGACATTCATACATTTTGGTACATCTTCGGGATGGGTAAAGGATGCGAAGGGATTGCCTTCTATTTCGCTGGGGGCAAATCCGATAGTATTTAAAATATTAGGAGAAATATAAGTAAATATTCCATCGGCATTAATAATAAACATTACATCATTAACTTTTTCAACGATAGTGCGAAACTTTAACTCGCTTTGCTGTAGGGCGGCTTCTGCTTGTTTGCGTTCCAATTCAGCACCAGCACGGGCAGCAAAAATTTTGACAATTAGTTCCCGTCCGGGATCGGGCTGCATTGGTTTGACATCGATCACTGCAAGGTGGCCGATGATTTCGCCGGATGAACTGGTAAGAGGAACACCAAAAAAACTTTCGGCATTCATCCTCACTAAATCTCCATCTTGGGGAAAAACAGCTTGCACTTCTTGAGGGTAGTGACACATATTGCCTTGCAAGGTATGTTCGCAAGGAGTTCCCTGTAATTCATATTCCAAGTTCTCGCTAATAACTCCACAAGACCAAAACGCTAATGTGCGGACTTTAGTTTTGAGTTCATAATCTAACTCAGTAACTAAGGCATATTGAACTTGCAATACCTCAGCCAAGTAACGAACACAGGAATTGAAAAATTCGTCACCTGTTTTGGCTGCCGTTCCCTCAACAATTAAGCGTAAAGCCTGCTCTTGCTGTTTGCGATCGCTAATATCTGTAAATACGCAATCGAGACAAGATTCTTCCGAATTGAGGCGCAGTGACAACAAAAGCCAAACTACAGAACCATCAAGACGATGCATCGCTATTTCAAAATTACATACTTCGCCATACTCTGCTATCTGTTTTAAAATCAGCGCCCGTTCGTTGGGATCGATATACAAATCAGTGATAGAACGCTTGCCAATTAAGTCAGAAGCACAGGCAAAACCCAAAATATTTGCACCGCGATCATTAGCATCGAGAATTAATCCATCCCCAGGGCGGGTACGAAAAATCCCCACTTGAGAATTTTCAAAGATGTTGCGGTATTTCATTTCACTACGACGCAAGGCTTCTTCTGCTTGCTTGCGTTCTGTGATGTCGCGTCCTACACCTGCGATCGCAATTTCGCCACTATAAGTATTGATTGTGGAAGTATTAAAGTTGAACCATCGCCAGCTACCGTTTTTGTGTCGCAATCGCACTTCAATATCAGTCAGCTTTTCGCCTGTCACTGCTCTTTGTAAGGCGGCGGCGCTAGTTGCTAAATCTTCAGGTTTGGTAAACTCTACTACCGAATGACCTTCAATTTCTTCCAAGTTGTAACCCATAATTGCCGTCACATTCGGCGAGTGATAAGTAAAAATTCCCTCTGGCGACAGCACAAATATCAAGTCATTGGCATTTTCGACAATGGTACGGAATTTTAACTCACTTTCTTGGAGGGCTGCTTGGGCGCGTTTGCGTTCTGTGGCATCAGTGCCGACAGAAAGAATTTCGATTAAGTTGCCTTGGGCATCTAAAATGGGTTTATTCGCCCAAACAATCCAAACGCGATCGCCATTCTTACACAAGTTCTCATTTTCATTAAATATATAATTTTCTGGGTGCTGACAAATATCCACCATTAATGTCTGTAAGTCGCGCCCAGAAGTTTCAGTTTCGGGAACAATTGTACCCATGACATTACGTCCGATAATTTCATCTGAATCGAAACCAAATAGCCTTTGACCATAGTCATTTAGAAATATGATGTTACCATTACTGTCCCAGCGTAAAATGATGCAGTTGGCTGTTTTCACCAAATCCCGATATTGGACTTCGCTTTGGCGTAATGCTTCTTCGGTGCGCTTGCGATCAGTAATATCCCGCACTATTGCCAAAACGTGTCGCTTGCCATTATAAATACAAGTCGTTCCTTTGACTTCCACATCGATTAAAGTACCATCTTTGCAGATATCAACAGCTTGCCCATAAAATTGCTCACCCACTCGTGTTTTTTCAATAAATTCATGGAAAACAGTATGTGAATCTGGGTGAATATAAACAGATGGATGCAAAGTGATAAATTCTTCGTAGGTGTAACCGTGCATCTGACAAGCAGCCGGATTAACTTCGGCGACAGTTTCAGTTTCTATTTCAGTAATAAATAGTCCATCATTAATCGCTTCAAAAATACTGCGGTATTGTAGCTCACTTTGTTTTAGTGCTTCTTCTGCTCTTTGCCGTTGAGTAACGTCGCGGAAACTCCATACTCTGCCAATAATCTGTTCGCCAATGCGTTGAGGACAGGAGTATCGCTCAAATACTCTACCATCTTGCAGTTCCAATAAATCATTACTAACTAGCTCTGGCTGTGTGTATAATTCTCGGACTCGTTGCAAAAAAACATCTGGATCTTTTAATTGATTTGCCAAATACGCCAACCGCTTGGGATGATCTGGTTCTGTCAAAAGTTCTGGTGGAATTGACCACATTTCTAAGAATTTTTGATTGTAACTAGTGATATTACTGAAGCTATCGACTACTAAAATACCGTCTTGAATCGATTCAAAAATAGCACTTAATAAAGATAGAGAATTTTCTAAAGCTAATTGGGTTTGTTTATGATGGCTAATATCCCTACCTAGAATTACCAGACTCTTACGTCTGCCATCTTGGTGAAACAGAGGAACTTTGAGCATGTCTGCAATGAACACTGTACCATCAGGTCGAGTAACAACCTCCTCTACCCGATGAACACATCCTTGTTGCCAAGATTGCTCATCTGTTTTGTGGCAATTGAGCAAGGCATCGTGATAGTGGTTACTGAACTGCGCCAATTCTAAGTCGGTTTTGCCTTTATAATCTATGTTTTGGAGTTCTAAAAATTCCAGGTTCGCTTGGTTCGACTCTAACCATCTGCCTGAGCCGTCCTTTAAACAAATAAAATCAGGTGTAGCATTAATAAGTGTCCGCAACCGTTCTTCGTTTTCTTGCAAAGATGCTTGAGTCTGCTGAACCTGCGTTATATCCCGAATAATCAGTACGGCACAATTATCATCGGTAAGTCTGGCAAAACTTCCAGAGATTTGCAATACCAAAGAACTGTCTTTTAGTTGCAACTCATATTCTGTTGTTTGATACTGTCCACTGTGTATCTGCACATCAGGATAAGCTACCAAAGCAACTGGTTGTCCTGCTTGTGTTAGAGGTAGCAAGTCAGGTAACTTCGCGCCACAGACAGTATTATGGGGTTGATTCACCAAATGCTCAAAGCTAGGATTGCACCATTGGATGTATCGGTCTTTTCCTACCCAGACTACAGCATCAGCGATCGCACCTAATGTTACTTCCATCTTGGTCAGGGTAGCTTGCAATTGCTCTACCTGCCCCAATTGTTTAGCGCTCATCACCAACTCCTTAATATCTCCTGGATAGATAGAACTATTTGGTATAAGCGATTGTATCTTTAGTTGATTCTTCGGATGTCTAACTACAGCAAAACTACATATTTACTTTAAATGTTACAGCATTAATACTGATATCAGCATCATAATACCCCAATGAATCCATGCTGCAAAAATTCTCTGCAATTTGCAACTATCTCCCCTATTTCTCCCCTATTTCTCTCTAAATTTAAATCAGAAAAGCAGAGAACACCGCCCCAAACCAGCGCACAACCTCTGCCTGATTAATAAAGTCAACAAAAACAAAGAAAAAACTATGCTACACCAAATTAAAGAATTACTAGAAAACGTACAATTACAACAGCAAATCAAAGCAGCAACTAACCAAGCAGAAGCGATTAAAGTGTTAGCGATCGCTAGTGCAGAGAAAGGTTATAACTTCACAGTTGAAGCTATCTCCCAAATGCTGGCAGAGTTAACTTTTATGGATGCCAATGAATTGAGTGAAGAAGAATTACTAAGTGTTAGTGGCGGCATGATGGCTGATACTGGTCATGGTCACATGTCATGTTGTACCGATTGTCCCAAGGGAAATGGTCAATGTTGATATTTCTGCACTTAGCTAAAAATATTTTTCATTGAACCTGACTGTAAAAGAGAGAAGAAAAGGATAAGGGTATCAGGGGTCAAACAACAATTTTTTCCAATTGCGATTATATCCCATATTTCTTCCTGATTTCTCTCTAAATTTATATTTGTAAACGCAGAGAACACCGCGTAAAACAAACAAAAAGTCTGCCATTTTTTTAAGTAAATTGAAAGGAGAAAACAATCATGTTACACCAAATCAAAGAACTGCTGCAAAACATTCAACTACAACAAAAATTAGCAGCAGCGGCTAACGAAGCAGAAGCAATTAAAGTATTAGCGATCGCTAGTGCCGAAAAAGGTTATAACTTCACAGTTGAAGCTATCTCTCAAATGCTGGCAGAATTAACATTTGTGGATGCCAATGAACTGAGCGAAGAAGAATTACTCAGCGTTAGTGGAGGCATGATGGCTGACACTGGTCACGGCCACAAGTCATGTTGTACTGATTGTCCAAAAGGAAATGGTGAATGTTGATATTTCAACACTTAGCCAACAATATTCTGCATTGAATCTATGAAAAGGGGAAGAGGCTAACTCTTACCCCTCTACTTCCCTGCTCCCCTGTAAGCCAGTATTATGAAAAATCCAGTCATCCTCAAATCAAGTATCCCAAGTTTCACAACTATTGTTGCCAACGCCAGTTTTCTTTGGGAACGCCTCGATACAGAAAGATTTGTTATTGATATCGATTCGATTAATGAAAAAGAAATTCAGCGTCGGCTTGATCGCTGGTATCACATTTTAGGCGACTGGAATACTTTAAATAAACGCTTGCAGTGGGAAAACTTAGACCTTGATAGCATTCGTCCTCACTTGGGAAGTATTGACTGGAATCCGCAAGCAGCATTGCCAATATGGGCAGAAACTTTGCGGCAAATCACCCAAACGGCCAGGGAATTTGTGCCGACACAGGAAATAGATTTACCAATCAATCCAGAAAATCCCATTCCCTTTGAAGATATTTTACTGCCTGCGATCGCAGTTGCCAGACAGCAACTTTTAACTCGGCTTGGTTCTAGACAACTGACTGAAAAAAGCTTACCTCTATCAGTGCTTTCAAAAGCTGCTTATCGAGAATTAGAGCGTAGTTTGCTACAACGATTAACAGGAATTTGTACCAAGACACTAAATTTTGAATTTTCTCAAGTTCGCCCATTTGGTGAAAATCTGCTTAACTTGCTAGGAGTAGCAACAGAAAATAGCAATAATAAAACTTACTATAATAAATTTGTCAATCAACTTCTAAAAGATGGATTGTTGACTTTTTTTAATAAATATTCAGTTCTCGGTCGTTTAGTAGCAACGGCGGTTAATTTTTGGGTAGAGTCGGCGAGTGAATTTATCCAACGTTTAGCTAAAGATAAAGTAGATATTCAGCAAACTTTTAGTTCAACAGTTGATAACTTGGGCAAAGTTGCAGAAATTCAGACTTCCCTTTCTGACCCCCACAAGCGCGGACGAACAGTTATTTTATTGACCTTTGAATCTGGACTCAAACTCGTTTATAAGCCGAAAGATTTAGGGCTAGAAGTTGCTTTTAACCAATTTTTGAATTGGTGCAATCAACATAGCCAGCTTTTAGATTTCAAAGTTATCCAAGTATTAAACCGAGATAATTATGGTTGGGTAGAATACATTACACATCAACCCTGTAGTGATGAAGCTGCTGTAGAACGTTTTTATCAGCGAGCTGGGATGTTGTTGTGTGTGCTTTACGCTTTGCGGGGAACAGATTGCCACCACGAAAATTTAATTGCCAGTGGCGAACATTTGGTGTTAGTGGATATGGAAACATTGCTACACCATGAAGCCAATTTGATTGAAGATTCACCGAATGCCCCAGATTTTGAGACAGCAGCAGAACAGCAATTCTGGGAATCTGTTTTACGTACCGGGCTGTTACCGCGTTGGGACTTTAGTAGCGATCGCCGCATAGCCTATGATGTTAGCGGATTGGGTAGTACAGATTCTCAAAAAACTCCTCATAAAATACCCAAATGGCAGCACATCAACACTGACGATATGTGTCTGCACTCTGAATCTGTCACCATGTCCGTGGGGAAAAATGTACCGCGCTTGGGTGAAATTGCTTTATCTGCCAGTGATTATCAAGCACAAATTACTAATGGCTTCGAGGTGATGTATCGCTTTTTGATGATGCATAAGGACATATTACTGGTTCCTGGAAGTCCTTTAACTGCAATGCAGAATCAGCAAGTCCGCTTTGTTTTCCGCAACACTCGCATTTATAGTGCCATCATCCAAAAAACTTTATCACCCGATTACCTCAAACACAGCGTAGACTATAGCATTGAGTTGGATCGCCTCAGTCGTGCCTTTTTAGTTGCTCAAGACAAACCAAATGCTTTGCCGATTTTAAGTGCAGAACTGCGAGCAATGGAACAATTAGATATTCCATTTTTTACCGCGAATGCTGCTAGCGACCGACTTCAGGTGAGCAGCGATTTATCTATTCCCCAATACTTTAAGCAACCGAGTTATCAGCACGTCTCGA
Organism: Halotia branconii CENA392; assembly: GCF_029953635.1. Classification (NCBI taxonomy): domain Bacteria; kingdom Bacillati; phylum Cyanobacteriota; class Cyanophyceae; order Nostocales; family Nodulariaceae; genus Halotia; species Halotia branconii. The sequence goes on from NZ_CP124543.1 coordinate 3,716,220, forward strand.
ACCAGTTGCAAGCAATGGATGAAACTGACTTAGCCCGCCAAACGGCGATTATTCAAGGCTCATTTCATGCTAAAGTAGCCCAAACTCCCAACCAAGGAAGTCCGCAATGGAACGCCGAATCATTACCATTGCTGAGTGCAGCAGAATTAATTGCCGAAGCCAGTGCGATCGCTACAGATTTGGAAACAACAGCAATACCAGATCCCGATGGCAGTGTTAACTGGATCGGCTTAGGTTATGTCCATGAAGCCGAGCGATTTCGATTGCAAGTTTTGGGCAACAGTCTTTATGATGGACGCTGCGGAGTTGCCTTGTTTCTCGCCGCACTTAGTCAGGTAACTAAAGATTCACATTCCTCTGATTTGGCACTAAAGGCATTACAACCACTACGTCGGCAAATTCAAACCCTGAACTTAGAATCTCGGCAAATCATGGCTCGGCTCATGGGTATCGGTGGCGCAGCAGGTTTGGGTTCGATAATTTATGGCTTGGTGAAAGTCAGCCAGTTCCTCAAAGATGAGACACTATTGCCAGATGCTCAAGCATTAGCCGAGTGGATGACACCAGAGTTGATTGCTGCCGATAAAAAGCTGGATATTATGAGTGGATCTGCGGGAGCTATTCTGGGACTGTTATCCCTTTATAGAGTAACCGGGAATGCCACAGTTTTAGAGAAAGCGATCGCCTGTGGAGATCATTTACTCAAGCATCGAATTAGCTACGAGAATGCTCCCAAAGCTTGGCAAACCGTAAGCGAAAAGCCCTTAACTGGATTCTCCCACGGAGCCGCCGGAATCGCTTATGCTTTGCTGCAACTCTACGCTGTCACACAAAATCAAGCTTATTATCAAGCAGCACTAGAAGGCATCGAATATGAGCGCAGCGTCTTTAGTGAATTTCATGCCAACTGGCCTGATTTTCGTAGCCTAGAACCCAACCAGCCACCAAGCTTTGCGGTTGTGTGGTGTCACGGTGCAGCCGGAATTGGGTTAGGGCGTTTAGGTTGCGTCAGACTTGGAGAAATTCCCGGAGTTGAACGCGAGATTGAAATTGCCCTGCAAACTACCCAGAACTATGGATTAGAAGCCAGCGATCACCTGTGTTGTGGTAATTTGGGTCGAATAGAAACTCTGTTAGTCGGCGCACAACACTATTCTCGCTCTGATTGGCGTGAAATTGCTCTCCAGAATGCTACCAACGTTGTAGCTAAAGCCAAACGAACCGGAGCGTATCAAATGTTCGTTAACTTGCCCAGTTCAGTATTTCACCCCAGCTTATTCCGGGGTACAGCCGGCATTGGCTACGAGTTGCTACGGCTAGCTACCGATGATTTGCCTTCAGTACTGTTGTGGGAGTGAGCTTGTTGTTCGTACTCAAAAACCGCTTTTGACTACACCCTATTAGCTAAACTAATAGGGTCAGAACTAGCCTTCTCAAGGTGTTGGCTGCTGATAAAGACCCAAAAACTAGTCATCTCAAAATTTTAACGTTCTGCTGGTTTCTGTGTGACTGAGGCAGTTGGATTTAGACTTGAAGTGATGAGACTGGAGGAAAGACTGGTGACGAAAGCAATTGGTCTAGAGCAAATTATTGCCCAAAAGGTTCTTACCTTATCAAAGGAACAACAGCAGCAAGTACTTGATTTTGTAGAATTTCTGCAATTGAAATCGTCAACAGTAAAATTTAGGTATCATAATGGCACGCCAATGTCTGCTTTAGAAGCAGCAGGAGACTTAGTTGGCTGCGTGGATTCTGGGCCTGGGGATCTCTCGACAAACAAGGAGTACCTTAAAAGACCATTAACAGAATGAAGCAAGCGGTAATGCAATAGGGCTTTTGGTCAATTGCAATCTTAGCGGTAGCGTAAGGGTATAGCGATAGGGATTGGTATTTGGAGCGAAGGATTGGGACATTTCTAAGTACAGCAGTATTTATTTCCATAAATTGGGCAAAATTAATCACCTGTGCCATATTGGTAAAACCCAATACAAGTATGAGATAAAAAACTATGGATTTTATTGATGCGGTTAAAGATGTTGCCCAGCATATTGAAAAATTAAAAGACTCGGTACAGACAGAACAAGCTGCAAAAGCTGCTTTCGTTTTACCTTTAATTCAAGCTTTAGGATATAAGATTTTTGATACAACTGAAGTCTGTCCTGAATATATAGCTGCTACACCAGGCTTAAAAGGTGAAAAAGTTGATTATGCCATTTTAATAAATGGAGTCCCATCAATTTTAATAGAATGTAAATTTCATAAAAATGATTTAGCACATCCCAAAAATTCCTCACAATTATTCAAGTATTTTAGTGCAACACAAGCAAGATTTGCCGTGTTGACTAATGGAATCCATTATTGGTTCTATACGGATACAGAAAAAACTCACATTATGGATGAAAAACCTTTTTTTGAGTTTAATGTATTAGATTTCAATGAATCGTCAATAAATGAACTTAAAAAGTTCTCTAGGGAAGTATTTAACCCTGATGAAATGGCTAGTTGTGCAAGACAGCTTTTATATAAAAAGGAAATTAACCGATTAATCTCAGAACAGTTTACAAATCCTTCTCCTGATTTTGTTAAGCTTTTTGCTGCTCAGGTGTACAAAGGACACATGGTTGTATCAGTGGTAGAAAAATTTACTGAAATTTTCAAAGGTTGTCTTAAAGATTATATTAACGAGCGAATTAATGAAAAGATAAGATCTGCTATGGATATTGATATTTCTGATACAACAAAAACAGACGTACCAGACCCTGCTAAAGTCACAATCAATATCAACACTGAAGTTATTGATACTATTATAACTACAGCAGATGAGATGGAAAGCTTTTACATTATTAAATCCGTGTTGCGTGATGTTATCGAATTACCTCGTATTCAGTATAGAGATACAAAAAATTATTTCGGAGTTAACATTGACGGGAAAGCTAGCAAAACTATTTGTCGTTTATGGCTTAATTCGGAGAAAAAATATATTGGTTTTCTGGATATAAATAATAAAGAAGTTAAAACGCCAATTAACTCTTTAGACGAGATTTACAAATTTGCCAACATCTTAAAAGATAGGGCAATATTTCTAGCTAAAAATAAGGTAGAAGCAGAAGTAACTGAACAATAAAATTTTGATTAGGAATTTTTACCAGCGTTGGTGCAGCCTTTGGGTAGAGAAGCAAGGTATTGGTGATGAAGCAGTAAAAGCGATCGCTTCCCTTGTTTCTCCCCTAGTTCTCCCCGATCGCACTTTAATCTTGAAAGTCTAGATCCTAAGCGCCATCAGCAAAGAGGAGAACAATGCAACTCAAACATAGCCACATTTTCCGCCCAGAAGCGCTAGATCGCTTATCTTCACCAGAACAACTGGATCAAGCAATACAAGTTGTTAAACCTCAAGCTTGGTTAACCCTATCTACTTTAAGTTTTGTGGTTGCTGTGGCTGGTTTGTGGAGTGTGTTTGGTAGAATCCCCCTCACTGTCTCAGGTCAAGGTATATTGATTAAACCGCATCATGTTGTGGAATTTCAAGCACCCAGTTCTGGCCCATTACTAACTCTCAAGGTCAAGGCGGGGGATGTTATTAAACAAGGTGATATTTTAGGTATTATCGACCAATCAGCGCTGAAGCAGCAGTTGCAGCAAGAACAAGTCAAATTACAGCAACTACAAACCCAAAATCAAGAAACTGACAGACTCCAAAAGCTGCTAATTGACCAACAAATCATGACCCTTGGGCAGCAAAAACTGGATTTAGAAAATAATCTCCGCCGAGAACAAGATGCGCCAAAGTTACGCGATCAAACCCAAAGAGCGATCGCCCAAAAACGTCAAAGCATCAATTCCCGTAAGCAACAAATTAACTACTTACTACAAGCTTTACAAGCACGGGTTAATAACCGTCGTCGCCTCTTTGAGGAACATGTTATTAGTCAAGATATGCTGGTGCAAGCTGAACAGGAATATTTTAATACTCAAAGTGAACTTTCAGATATTGATGTGCAACTCAAGGATCTGGAAATTCAACAAACCACTACACAACGAGAATATCTAGAAAATCTCAACAAAATAGACGAAATTAAAACCAAAATTAAAGATATTAATACTCAAAATACTAAACTACGCGAACAAAATTTAAAGCAAGCGATCGCCAAAATAAATCAAATTCAAGAAGTCAAGCGGCGGATTGCCCAATTAGAACTGCAACTATCTCAAGAAAGTAGAATAATTAGTAAATATAACGGTCACATTCTCGAATTGAGTGCTGTCCCTGGACAAATGATGAATCCGGGTAGTCGCCTGGGGTCAATCGAAGCGGAAGAACCAAATTCTAAACTTGTCAGCTTGGTCTATTTTGCAAACAAAGATGGTAAGCAAATCAAGCCTGGGATGCCTGTACAAGTCACTCCTAGTTTTGCCAAGCGGGAGCGCGAAGGTGGAATTGTCGGAGTCATTACAAATATTTCTCCCTTCCCTGTAACTACAAAAGATATTACAGCGATCGTTGGTAATGGAGAAATAGCCGCCAGTTTTGCAGGTAAAGGTGAAGGACGGGTGCAAGCTTTTGTCAAACTACAAGAAAACCCCACTTCAGTTAGTGGCTACAAATGGTCATCTTCTGATGGTTCATCTCTAAAAATATCTTCTGGCACAACAACATCAGTTCAAGTCAAAGTTGGCGAAACAGCACCGATTTCTTATATTATTCCTATGCTTCGTTCTTGGACTGGGATTTATTAAATGGGCATTGGGCATTGGGCATCCCTTCGGCTTCGCTCAGGGCAAGTGGGCATAGGGCATTGGGCATGGGAGGTTAAAATCTGAGGGTTTACTTTCAGAAGTCCAACGTTAACCCTTGAAAGTCCAACGTTAACCCTTGAAACTTCAACGTTAACCCTTGAAAGTCCAACGTTAACCCTTGAAACTTCAACGTTAACCCTTGAAACTTCAACGTTAACCCTTGAAACTTCAACGTTAACCCTTGAAACTTCAACGTTAACCCTTGAAACTTCAACGTTAACCCTTGAAAGTCCAACGTTCGCTCTTGAAACTTCAACGTTTAAGTTCTAATCCCCATGCCCCATGCCATGCCCCGTGTCCCATGCCCCATACCCCATGCCCTATGCCCACTTGCCCTGAGCGAAGCCGAAGGGATGCCCCATGCCCATTAAACCGAAACGTGTCCATACTCCCAGACTTTTGCAAATGGAAGCAGTTGAATGTGGTGCGGCTGCTTTAGGAATTATTCTGAGCTATTATGGTCGAGTTGTGCCTTTGGCTAAATTGCGCGAAGATTGCGGTGTCTCGCGGGATGGAAGTAAAGCTTTTAATATCCTCAAAGCGGCGAAAACCTATGGACTAACTGCCAAAGGTTTAAAACAGTCCCTAGAACAAGTAATAAATCTTCAGCCTCCCTGTATTGTCTTTTGGAATTTTAACCACTTCCTTGTAGTGGAAGGATACAACAAAAAACGCGTTTATCTTAATGATCCCGCTGCTGGTCAAAGAACAGTTACCTGGGAAGAATTTGACCGCGCATACACTGGCGTTGTACTGGTGATGGAACCAGGAGCAGACTTTCTCAAAGGAGGGAAAAAAAATCATCTTGTCTCAGCCTTAACTACCCGCTTACAAAACTCATGGGGTACTATTTTGTTTTGTCTGCTGGCAGGGTTATTGCTGACGCTGCCTCGATTAGCAGTACCAGCTTTTGCTCAGGTATTCGTTGATGAAATTTTAATTCAAGACCGTCAACAATGGCTGCGACCTTTGCTGTTGGGAATGGCGATGACTGCCTTATTAAGGGCATTCCTAGCGAGACTGCGGCTGACTTATCTGCGGCGACTGATGGTGAAGTTATCAGTCAGTATGTCAGGACAGTTTCTTTGGCATATTTTGCGATTACCCGTTGGGTTTTATGCTCAACGCTTTGCTGGGGAAATCAGTAGTCGAGTGCAAATTAATGGCAAGGTTGCAGAGATACTTTCAGGGCGTTTGGCAACTACATTAATTGATGCAGTAATGATGGTGTTTTACCTGCTGATTATGATTCAGTATGATGTATTGCTGAGTGCGATCGCAGTTGGTTTTGCTGCTATTAATATTATTGCTCTAATACTTTTATCGCAAACTCGTGTTGATGCCAATATGCGGCTAGCTCAGGAACATGGTAAGGTTTCTGGGGTGGCGGTGAGTGGCATTCAAACCATAGAAACCGTTAAAGCTTCTGGGCTAGAGTCCGATTTATTTGCTCAGTTTGTCGGTTATTATGCCAAAGCACTCAACACTAAACAGAAATTAGGTTTACAAACTCAAATTCTCACTACATTACCAACGATTTTAACTGCCCTAACCACGGCTTTTATTTTACTAGTTGGTGGTTTACGGGTAATGAATGGAAATCTGAGTATTGGGATGCTGGTTGCCTACCAAAGTTTAACGCAAAGCTTTTTAGAACCAGTTAATAGCCTCGTCAATTTCGGCAGTACCTTACAAGATTTGGAAGCTGACTTAAACCGCCTTGACGACGTATTGCAAAATCCCATTGATTCGGAAGTGGAAGAGAGACAGGGAGCTGGGGAGGCAGGGGGAGCTGGGGAGGCAGGGGAGGCTGGGGAGGAGAGGAGCAGAGAGGAATTTATTGCAAGTCTTGACCATACCCCATGCCCCATGCCCCATGCCCCATACCCAACGGGACATGTTGAGTTACGAAATGTCACCTTTGGCTACAGCCGGGTACAACCTCCATTAATTGAGAATTTCAGCTTAGTTGTAAAGCCAGGGCAACGAATCGCACTTGTAGGGGGAAGTGGTTCAGGTAAGTCTACAATTGCCAAATTGATTTGCGGTCTTTATCAGCCGTGGGATGGGGAAATCTGCTTTGATGGTATAGTGCGATCGCAGATTAAACGCTCGGTTCTTGCAAGCTATTTGGCAATGGTGGAACAGGATATCTTTTTATTTGCCGGCACTGTGCGAGAAAACATCACTCTCTGGGATTTTACTGTGCCAGAAGCTGATTTGGTGCAGGCTTGCCAGGATGCAGCTATTCATGATGCGATCGCATCTATGCCTGGAAAGTATGACTTTGAGTTGATTGAGGGTGGCATGAATATTAGCGGTGGGCAACGCCAGCGTTTAGAAATTGCCCGCGCCCTGGTGAGAAATCCAGCAATATTGGTACTGGATGAGGCAACCAGCGCTCTGGATGCAGAAACGGAGTTGATTATTAATCGCAATTTACAACAGCGTGGTTGTTCCTGCATTGTAGTAGCCCATCGCCTCAGCACAATTCGCCACTGCGATGAAATTATTGTGTTGGAGCAAGGTAAAATCGTGCAGCGTGGTACCCACGAGGAATTGTGGCAGCAAGATGGAAGTTATGTCCGCTTACTTCATGCAGCACAGACAAAGTAGTACTAGTAAAAAGCTGATTCTGAGTTTAAATGTTTTTGACTATAGCTCCTATAACTAGGCGTAGATTATAGTAGAAATTTATGACTATCTTATAGTTTTTTACGTCTATTTTGGCTCAACACTATGTTAAATCATCCCATTATTCTGCCTTTAATTGTCACTTTGATTATTCTTGGAGCTTTGATAATGGGATTGTCCATTTTAAATACCCAAAAAATTCTCAAATTATTCAATAATAAATCAGATAGACTAAGTTGGCAAATCATGTTTTCACTCATGATTTTTTTTCTCGGCGGTTATATATTATGCATATATTTAATAACTTCGAGGTTAATTGAATGGATACCAATGCTCACTGGTATGGTTTTCTTTTTCGGAGCATTATTCGTTTTATTTAGCGTTACTATCTACTATCAAACATTACAACACCTGCTTCTAATACAAGATCAATACCGCATAGCCAAAGAAGATGCCGAATCAGCGTTGTTTAAATTACAAGAAACTCAGCAATCTCAAATGCAACTAATTCAACGCGAAACTATGCTGGCGTTGGGGAAAATGGTTGCTGGAGTTGCTCACGAAATTAATAATCCAGTCAGTTTTATTCATGGTAATTTAAAATATCTTTATCAATATACTGATGATTTACTAAACCTTCTAGCAACTTATGCCGCTGCATATCCAAATCCAGATGTTAAAATTGTCGAAGCTCTGGCTAACAGCGATCTAACGTTTATCCAGAAAGACTTACCAAACTTGCTAAACTCGATGCAGGTTGGCACAAGTCGTATTAGTGACATTGTAGAATCGCTCTCAAATTTTTCGCGTTTGAATGAAGCTAACTATAAAAAAGCGGATATTCACCAGGGTATTGATAGCACTCTTGTAATTTTGCAGCATCGACTGTACGGTGATGATAGTAATAATAAACCTATTTCAGTAATTAGAGAGTATGGGAAAGTTCCTCTTATTTTTTGTAATCCTCGATTTTTAAATCAGGTATTCCTAAATGTAATTAATAATGCTATTGATGCCTTGATTAAAAAGACAGTTATTTTCAGTCAAACTATAGATGAAAAACCAACTATTTGGATTAGTACATTTCACACTCAAGACAATCAAATCACTATCTTAATTGCTGATAATGGTTGTGGTATGAGCGAAGAGATTTGCCAGAGCATTTTCCAGCCCTTTTTTACTACTAAGACTGTTGGAGAAGGAACTGGTTTGGGTTTGTCTATTAGCCATCAAATTATCGTTGAGCAGCACGGTGGTTCTATTACATGTACTTCTATTGCTAACCAGGGAACTCAAATCGATATTAGACTTCCGATTAAACAAGTAGAAAATAGCAATTAGGGCAGCCTATTCTACAAAATCAAAGATTAAGTGTCTACGAGCCAAAACTTTTCACACTTCCAAAGCGATCGCACTCAAGTTAGTGTTACTCCAAGCTACTTTATTTATCGATATTCTGTTCAAGCCAAGCAACTAAATCAGATACATCGGCAAAATCTAAAAACTCCTCTCCTAATACTTCTAACTGTTCGGTAGATAAAACCCTCAGACGCTCAATTATTGATGCATCTATTTCTCCAAATCGCCGATTTAATTGACGCTGTAAAAAACGCAGGGCTTCTTTTTGTTCTCCCTTGAGTAAAATATCCTGATAAATAACTGACTCTTGCATCATATCCTCGCTCAGTTTTATTTATTAATATTCTGTTCAAGCCAAGCAACTAAATCAGATACATTGGCAAAATCTAAAAACTCCTCTCCTAATATTTCTAACTGTTCGGTAGATAAAACCCTCAGACGCTCAATTATTGATGAATCTATTTCTCCAAATCGCCGACTCAAAAGGCGCTGTAAAAAACGCAGGGCTTCTTTTTGTTCTCCCTTGAGTAAAATATCCTGATAAATAACTGACTCTTGCATCATATCCTCGCTCAGTAGTTGACGAATCAAATCTTTTTCAAACCTCAACCCTGCTAATATCTCTGTATAAGCTGCTGTATTTTGTCTAATCCCGATATCTGGAATTTTAGCAATTTCCCCTGCCACCTGAGATAATAATACCTGGGCTGAATCTGTTCTTGTCAAAGGTGCTAGCGGTAATAGTGCCAAATTACTCAAAAAGAAATTTGAATCTTGTTCCCACATCCGTATGACTCGATATCGATGATTTGTAACTTCGCTGATGTATTCTTCAGTAAAAGCAATTTCATCTGTTGTTTCTTGCAAGAAAATTACCACCTGTGTCACCGACACTTGATATTTTCGCGTCAGTCTGACGTAATAATCCAACATTCGTAGAGCAATTGGTGTCTTGGATTGAATCGTAGTTTGAAATTCTAGGTGTAAGATGCGATTTTCGGTTTGGAGAAATGTCACCGAATCAGCGCGTATCGGTTCGATACTCAATTCAGTTTTTAAAATGGTAATTTGTTGCGGTTGTTGATTTAATAACCAACGGGCAAAATCAAAAGGATATGTTTGTGCAAGGATTTTACACAGGTTGTCATATTCTGCCATTGCTAAAAGTTATACCTGGTTTGACTGGGCTGATTGCCACAAACTATCAAGCGATCGCACTCAAGTTAGTATTACTCCAAACTACTTTATTTGTTGATATTCTGCTCAAGCCAAGCAACTAAATCAGATACATTGGCAAAATCTAAAAACTCCTCTCCTAATACTTCTAACTGTTCAGTAGATAAAACCCTCAGACGCTCAATTATTGATGAATCTATTTCTCCAAATCGCCGATTTAACTGACGCTGTAAAAAACGCAAGGCTTCCCTTTGTTCTCCTTTTTTTTCTCCTTTTTGTTCTCCTTGTCTCTCTCCCTTGAGCAAAATATCCTGATAAATAACTGACTCTTGCATCATATCCTCGCTCAGTAGTTGATGAATCAAATCTTTCTCAAACCTCAACCCTGCTAATATCTCTGTATAAGCTGCTGTATTTTGTCTAATCCCGATATCTGGAATTTTAGCAATTTCCTCTGCCACCTGAGATAATAATACCTGGGCTGAATCTGTTCTTGTCAAAGGTGCTAGTGGTAATAGTGCCAAATTATTCAAAAAGAAATTTGAATCTTGTTCCCACATCCGTATGACTCGATATCGGTGAGTGGTAACTTCGCTGACGTATTCTTCAGTCCAAGCAATTTCATCTGTTGTTTCTTGCAAGAAAATCACCACCTGTGTCACTGGTACTTGATATTTCCGTGTGAGTCTGACGTAATAATCCAGCATTCGTAGAGCAATTGGTGTTTTGGATTGAATCGTAGTTTGAAATTCTAGGTGTAAGATGCGATTTTCGGTTTGGAGAAATATCACCGAATCAGCGCGTATCGGTTCGATACTCAATTCAGTTTTTAAAATGGTAATTTGTTGCGGTTGTTGATTTAATAACCAACGGGCAAAATCAAAAGGATATGTTTGTGCAAGGATTTTACACAGGTTGTCATATTCTGCCATTGCTAAAAGTTATACCTGGTTTGATTGGGCTGATTGCCACAAGCTATCAAAGGCAATATACCAGAAGCGATCGCTATGCCAAAATAATCACAATCAAGGGGCATCTTAGCCTCAAAGAAACATTCCATTCGTTGAGCAGTGAATAGCCCGCAAGTGAATCCTTCTTCTAAAATCTCCTCTGTTCAAGCAAATGAACCAGTACTGTTAAACAATCCAGAAACATTCTGGATAGTGCAGTCTGGAACATTGGCGGTGTTTGCCACTCAAGTTAAAAATGCTTCACTTGAAAAACATCGCCACTATCTATTTCATGTCGGCGCTGGTGAGGCATTGTTTAGTACATCTGGGGAATGGGGATTTGTGGTAGTAGCAATAGCACCCACAAAATTATGTCAGATGTCAATGGCTGATTTGGAATCAGTCGCACTTTTGGAAGGTTGGATATATCATTTAGGGCAATTTCTTAGCGCCCAGCAAACTATTTTAACAACGCCATTGAGCCAAGTGTCGGTATTTGAGCGCGATTTTTCGTTATCGCCTGGTGAAACACTACAGCAAACAACACTTGTATGGGTGAAGTTACAGCAAGGTAGTACTCGTTGGATGGGAATTGCTGAATTAACGATTAATTCCACTTCGCCAGTGTTTCCGCTGACGCCTGCCATGTGGCTAGAGGCAGACAATGCGGTTACTGGACAGATATTGCCAACGACAGATTTAGAAAATTCTGAGGAACTCTTGGCAGGTTTGGCCAGGCTGCATACTTATTTCTTTCACTACTTTAGTTTGCTGGCGAACAAAGAAGCAGAATTTCGGCAGTTTCAGGAACGCGAGCAATTTAATCAGCAAGTAATAGAGGCAGCACTTTCTGATTTGGCAGCAGTTTTGCAGCCACAGCAGGAGGCGGTTTTCTTTCAGGAAGGGTCGCCATTACTGGTAGCAGTTGGGGCAGTCGGGCGATCGCTAGGAATAGAAATTCGTCCACCAATAGAGGATTTAAATTCTATTAAAGACCCGATCGCGGCGATCGCTAGAGCCTCACAAATTCGGATTCGGCGGATAACTTTAACAAATGATTGGTGGCAACAAGATCTAGGGCCTTTGTTAGCTTACACCCAGTTAGAAAACCACCCAGTAGCTTTATTACCCACGGAAAATCAAAGTTATCTCGTATTTGACCCCACAGCACAAACTCGCACACCCCTCAATGCTTCAGTAGCCAAAACACTGAAAGATGTAGCTTATGTTTTGTATCGACCGTTACCCAAGGTTGTGAACAATGCCATTGAGCTACTTCAATTTGGGGTGAAGGGCTACGAAAAAGACATGATTAATATTGCGATCGTGGGGATAATGGGGACGTTGCTGGGAATGATTGCACCCCAGGCAACCATAATTTTAATCAACAGTGCTATTCCTGATAGCGATCGCGCCTTACTGTGGCAGATAGGATTGGTATTGTTAGCAGCAGCTTTTGGGCAGTTAGCTTTTCAGATTGCCCAAGGCATTATCACCCTACGAGTTGAAAGTGCTACTGATAGCGCCTTGCAGCCAGCCATCTGGGATCGACTGCTGAGATTAAGTCCCGGTTTTTTTCGTCAATATGCTTCTGGAGATTTGGTCAACCGTGTGATGGCGGTGAGACAAATTCATGAAAAACTCAGTGGTGCGACTCAAAGAACTTTGTTGAGTGGAGTTTTTGCTTTATTCAACTTAGCACTGATGTTTGTTTACAGTTGGCAACTAGCTCTTGTGGGGGTGAGTTTAGCAATTGCTGCTGCTGTGGTAACGGCTGTTTCCAACTTCCTTTTAGTTAGAAAATCACAAAAACAGCAAGAACTAGATGGTGCAATCCAAGGACTGACTGTGCAACTGATTAATGGTGTTGCCAAGCTGCGGGTAGCAATGGCAGAAGAACGAGCATTCGCAGCTTGGGCAAAAAAGTACAGTCAACAAATCCGTTTAAAGGCGAGTTGGCAACAAGTAAAAGACGGCGTTTCTATATTTAACGAAGCACTGCCTTTAATTAGTACTTTGCTGCTGTTTGGGTTTGTGATGTTGGTAATGCAGACAAAGTTAAATCTTGGGACATTCGTTGCTTTTAACTATGCTTTAGCAATTTTTATTAAGGGAGTGATTGACTTGAGCAATACTGTAACCGACATCTTGGGTATTCTACCAATTTGGGAACGGGCTAAACCAATTTGGCGATCGCAACCAGAATCAGACTCAACTAAAGCAAATCCTGGTGAGTTAAGCGGTCGTATCGCCCTAAATTGTGTCAGCTTTCGCTACTCGGAAAATAAAAATTTAATTCTTAACGATGTCAGCCTTCATGCCGAACCAGGAGAATTTATCGCAATCGTTGGCCCTTCAGGAAGCGGAAAATCAACAATATTGCGGTTGTTATTGGGGTTTGAAACTCCATTAACAGGCAGCGTCTTCTATGATGGCAAAGACTTAACAGAGTTAGATATTCAGGCTGTGCGAAGACAGTTAGGAGTGGTGCTACAAAACGGTAAAATCGGCACAGGCTCAATTTTTCAGAATATTACTGCTAGAGCCTTGGTAACGCAAGAACAAGCTTGGGAAGCGGCACGAATGGCAGGCTTGGCTAGCGACATTGAGCAAATGCCAATGGGAATGCATACCATAATTAGCGAGGGAGGGACTAATCTTTCTGGTGGACAACGACAAAGATTATTAATTGCGCGATCGCTTGTTTCCCAGCCGAAAATTATTTTGATGGATGAGGCAACTAGTGCTTTAGACAACCGTACCCAAGCAATTGTGACTGCAAGTTTAGCAAAGTTAAATGCTACTAGAGTGGTAATTGCCCATCGCCTCAGTACGATTCGTCATGCCGATCGCATCTATGTTATTGATGCTGGTCATGTTGTACAAGTAGGTAATTTTTCGGAACTGATTGCCCAATCAGGGTTATTTGCCAGACTGGTAGCCCAACAGTTAGAAGGCGAACTTTAGTTATGCTTGAGCATGGAATTAGCAACTTGGTATAAAGATTGTAGCTTCAACCCATCATGAGGATACTCAACTACAGCATAATTGCAGGTTGCCTGGAAGCGATCGCCATTGAAAGCTGTAAATACTTGTTGGCGGAGCTTGGTTAAAATTTCACTCAGGCGATGTTGAACAATCAGCCGTTCTGTTTCAGAAAACCCAGAAACTCCTACTACAAATTCTCCGTTACCCCAATAGCCCAATATTTCACCATTGTAAAAGACCGATTGCAATAGACGACTCCATCGTTGCAATACTTGATTACCAGCCTCATGACTGTGCTGAATATTAATTTGGCGTAAATCACTGATACTCAAGATCATCAAGTAAACCGATTGCTGATTTTTCTCGGCTTGAGTAATCAGGTGTTGTAAGTCACGGCTAGATTGGAACTGATTTGCTAGTCCCGTTAAAGAGTCTTTGGTAGAGAGCGATTGGAGTAGGCGACTGCGTTCAAGGCGATGGGTAATCCTTGCTAACAGTTCTGCCCCTACAACAGGTTTCACTACATAATCATCTCCCCCAGCAGCAAATACCTGCTGCACCGTTTCCATCTCCCGATGAGCTGTCAGAAATACAATTGGCAATTCCTGCCATTGGGGATCTGTGCGGACTGCCTGGCAAAGTTCCATACCATTGATGTGGGGCATTTCCACATCCAAAATCAACAAATCTGGTGCAGTAGCTTGTAATACTTCCCAGAAACGTAGAGGATCGTCCAAGCCAGTGATACGCATTCCCCAAGGTTCTAACATTGGGGCTAGTGCCGCTAAAATCAGTGGATCATCATCAACTACTAATATATTTACTGTTAAAGAACGGGTAAACTGCAATATTTGAGATGCAGTTTCTCCGATTTGAATTGCTGTCACAGGCTTAACAAGAAAACCCCGCGCCCCAGACTGAGCCAAAGTCACGCGATCTATTAGCTGATCAGTGATAGCCAGGATTAGAACAGGTACAGGAGGAGTACGTGTTGCTAAATTTAACATTAGTGCCAAACTTTCCTCTCGCTGCCCTATTTCATCTACATTTAGTACTACTAAATCTGGTGAGTTGGTTTGCAAGAAGTTTCTTGCATTTTCTAGCGTTGTTATTTGTTGCCAGCGCATTTCTGTAGGAGAATATGCTAATTGTTGCAACTGTGAACCCAGCTGTAAATCAGGGTCTATTAACAGTAAATTGGGACTAATCTCTTCCTCTATCAAGGTAGCAGTTTGATTAACTACCTTTTGTGACATTAGATTTAATAAATTGCCTAACTCTTGTATTAGCGATATCAGTTGGCGTTTTTGTGCTGGTAACAGCTCTCTATCTTTATCTAAAGTTTGTTCGATTTCCCGCGCTATTTGAGTGCCTGTTTCTTGTTCAAACATTCCCAAAACACCAGCTAGCTTGTGCGCTTCACGTTCTGCCGATTTACGTAACTCTATAGTTAGTGTGCCGCTAGATAGTGCTTTAGCTGCTTGTTGCAGTACCTCCATTCGCTGTGTCATTAGCCCTTGGTATTGATTCCACAACCCGCTCATTGCTTGGTTAAATTGCTGTTCAACGGATGGGGAAGTATCGGATATTAAGGAATTTTGCTTTGGATTTTTTTGAATTATTTTTTCGCTATTTCTACTACTAGTAACTTTTTGGGAGTTTAAGCGATATCCCAAACCATAAACGTTTTCAATCCAGTCTACGGCTCCAACTACTTTTAACTTGTGTCGCAACCACTTAATATGAGACTTAACGGTTTCCTCTTGGGGTGGATCGTCAAAAGTCCAGAGATGTTCGATAATATCTCCGCGACTAAAAACCCGCAATGGATTTCGCAGTAATAACTCTAGCAGACCATATTCTTTGGGTGTTAAATCCAGAACTTGATTATCGTATGTTACCTTGCAAATACTTGGATCTAACCGCAATGCCCCAACTTCTAGCACTGGAGGACGAGGAGTATCGCCGCGACGTAACAAAGCGCGTACCCTTGCTTGGAGTTCTCCCAAATTTAAAGGTTTAATGAGATAATCATCTGCTCCAGCATCGAGTCCACGAATGCGATCATTAGTTTCATCTTTTGCTGTGATCAACAAAATAGGAGTGGAACAGCGACTAGAACGTAAGCGCTGACACAAAGTAATGCCATCGAGTTTCGGCAGTCCAACATCTGTTAATATCAGGTCGTAGTTTGTACCTTGGGCATATTCCCAGCCAATTTGTCCATCTTGTGCAATTTCAACAGCATAGTGGTGTTGGGTAAGAGACTGTAACAAAGCACTCGCTAAAACTTCGTCATCTTCGATCAGCAAGATTTTCATCTGAACCTATCCTACTATTAGTCTGTCACAGCGGCTTTGGCGCTTGATGGGGAGCCGTTTTCACCAACTTTTTCGCGTACTGCGGTGATGGGGTATGTTGATGTGTCTTCATGAGAAACATGTCTGAGGATAAGGGTATCATTATTGACATCTTCAACTATCAAAGCAGGGTCTTTATCAGCGTCATCTTTGAGTTTTACGCGATCGCATTCAAGAATTATTCGACCAACTTACAATTGATCAGGTAATTTCTGTCTTTTCTTATAACTTTATTCTAGAAGCTCTATTCTATGCAGCTTCACATTAAATTGGTATTAAAAGCCATATTATTGTATTACACGCAAGCGATCGCCATTATAGTCATTAATATAAATAACGAATGAATAATCGTTACTAACTAAAATTATGATTAAAATCCTCCACCTCTCCGATATCCACATGGGAAGTAGTTTCTCTCATGGACGAGTCAATCCAGCCACAGGCTTAAATACACGGTTAGAGGATTTTGTCAATACCCTATCTCAATGCATTGACCGAGCGCTAGCAGATGGGGTGGATTTAGTAATATTTGGCGGTGATGCTTTTCCTGATGCCACTCCGCCGCCGTATGTACAAGAAGCCTTTGCTAGTCAGTTTCGCCGCCTCGTAGATGCTGACATTCCTACAGTGCTATTGGTAGGCAACCACGACCAACATTCCCAAGGACAGGGAGGAGCAAGTTTAAATATTTACCGCACCCTAGGAGTACCAGGGTTTGTTGTAGGTGATACGTTAACTACTCACTGTATATCTACTCGCAATGGCAGCGTCCAAGTGATCACTTTACCTTGGTTGACTCGCTCAACACTAATGACTCGCCAAGAAACAGAAGGTTTGTCTTTATCAGAAGTCAATCAACTATTAACAGAACGGCTGCAAGTGGTTTTAGAGGGAGAAATTCGTCGTCTTGACCCAGATGTACCAACAATTCTTTTGGCTCATTTAATGGCTGATAATGCTACCTTGGGAGCCGAACGTTTCTTGGCAGTTGGTAAAGGCTTTACTTTACCTTTGTCTTTGCTGACACGACCTTGTTTTGATTATGTCGCCTTGGGACACGTCCACCGCCATCAAAATTTGAATAAATCCAACAACCCGCCGGTGATTTATCCAGGGAGTATTGAGCGAGTAGATTTTAGTGAAGAAAAAGAAGACAAAGGCTATGTAATGATCACACTGGAAGGGAAACAAGTTGATTGGGAATTTTGTCCTTTGCCAGTTCGGACTTTCTGCACAATCGAGGTGGATATCTCCAAAGCCGACGATCCTCAAGCTGCATTAATCAAAGCGATCGCTAAACATGATATTCAAGATGCTGTAGTGCGATTAATTTATAAGCTTCGCTCAGAACAGATCGATATAATTGATAGCGCCTCTTTACATACTGCCTTAAGTCCAGCCCACACCTATACTATTCAAGCAGAATTAGTTAGTCAGTTAGCTCGGCCCCGTATTCCCGAATTAAGCGCTAGTAGTAGTATTGACCCAATGGAAGCTTTAAAAACCTACTTAAATAACCGCGAAGATCTCAAAGACATAGCATCATCAATGTTAGAAGCAGCACAAAAGTTATTAGCTGATGATGTGGAAGTTTGGCTAGAAGCAGCAACTAATGAGTAGGATAGATATAGTTTTTGTCAGGTGATTTAGAACATCAACTAATCATAAAACCCTGACATCAAAAGACTTTCAAGCTTATCTCCTGTTCCCTGTTCCCTATTATAATAATGACACCTGAAGAAATTGCGGCTACGCTGACAGAATTATTTGAGCCAACAGATGTACAAGCGATCGCTCCTACCTCTTGGCAAGTAGATACTGCTAATTTTCGCTTATTGGTACTACTATCTGAAGATCATGCTTGGCTACGAATTTTACTACCAATTGCCCCAATTCAAGAAGCTCAGGAATTTTTAGCACAGTTTTTAGAAGCTAATTTTGATGAAACTCAAGAAGTCCGCTACGCTTTCCATGAAGGGGTAATTTGGGGAGTGTTCTATCACAATACTATCACTTTAGTAAGTGCAGATTTTAAGAGTGCGATCGCTCGACTAATATCTTTACATGAAGCTGGTTTAAATAATGTCTTTAACCAATTAATTGAAAGCCGCATCCGGCAAATTATCCAGGTTGCAAAACAGCAGGGACAATCACTTTCAGCTACTATGCAAACTTTAGAACGCTTTTATGCAGAAGGATTGATGGGGGAAATCAATCAAACATCAGCAGCGCGAGAAGAAGTACTAGCAGCTTGGCAACGTCAGTTAGAACGCCTCTGGAGTGAGGTAGATTTAAATCCCTAAAAGGCAATCATTATGGATATTATTGAAATCCTCAAACAAGACTATCAAAGATTTCCAGCTAATCAAACATATAGCATTTATTCAGAAGATGTTTATTTTCAAGATCCATTAAATAAATTTAACGGCGTTGAACGTTACAAAACGATGATTAAGTTTATCCAAACTTGGTTTATCGATCCCCAAATGGATTTGCACGATATCAAACTTTTGGGAAACACAATTAAAACTGAGTGGACACTGAGTTGGAATACTCCTTTACCTTGGAAACCACGCATTTCTATCCCTGGTTGGAGTGAGTTAGGTCTAAATTCTGATAGTTTGATTATTTCCCATATTGATTATTGGAAATGTTCGCGCCTAGATGTGTTGAAACAGAATATATTTCCTTTCTAGCAACACACCTTGAGCTTACAAAAGTTGTGGCAACACTAAAGAAATTAATCACAGCCAAAAACTTGTAACATCAGGTCGGGATTTGCTTTTTTCGGTAAAATTTAGTCATGTCAGTAATTCGCCATCACCCTTAAAAATTATGATATCTGCTGACACAACTTCTGAACTGTTGACAATTCCGCCTTTAGAAAACGGCGACAAACTCACCCGCCAAGACTTTGAGCGGCGTTATCGCGCTATGCCTCATCTAAAGAAAGCAGAATTGATTGCAGGAACTGTTTACGTAGCATCACCCTTGAGAATCAAAAGTCATGGAGAACCCCATGCTTATATTATGACTTGGCTAGGAGTTTACAAAGCAGCAACCCCAGGCGTAGGCTTAGCAGATAATACTACAGTTATCATCGATGCCGATAACGAACCACAACCGGATGCGATACTGAGAATAGAACAAGGTGGACAATCAACGATTAGCAAAGATGATTATGTTGAAGGTGCGCCAGAATTAATTGTAGAAATTGCCGCTTCTAGTGCTTCATACGATTTGCATGAAAAACTAAAAGTATATCGTCGTAATCAAGTCCAAGAATATTTAGTTTGGCGAGTTTATGATCGTCAATTTGATTGGTTTAGGTTAAACGAAGGAGAGTATATCCAACTTGAGCCGAACACAGGTGATATTATTTGTTCGCAAGTATTTCCTGGGTTATGGTTAGCAAAATCGGCTTTATTATCAGGAAACTTAGCTAAAGTATTAGCCATTTTAAATCAAGGATTATCTACATCAGAACATCAAAGTTTTGTAGAAAAATTACCTACTACGATTGTGTAGTTGGCATTTGATCGCTCAAGTGCCAACTACGAGCTTAATATATTAGTATACAAAACCAAGCAATTTCTTAATTCAAATGTCTACCAAAGTAACAACAACTTCTAACCTTTCAACGCCTTTCTAAAGTTTTGACGATAAGATTTATTACTAATAAATAAAGCTGGCCATAACAAAGACAAGCCAAGACGGTTAGATATACTAGGAGTAAAATTAGTTCGTCTAAAACCAGTCCAGAATTTCCAAACACCACCTATATAAACTACTATTAAACCAAAAGTAATTAAACTACCCATTCTCATCAACTCCGCTAGTAACTGATAAAATTTGATTTCAGCATTGATGGTATTGATTAAAACCATCAGTCTTTGACATCTAAGTCACTTGATGATAAATTCTCTTATTCCAGTTTAAAGTAGCTTTCCATATCACAGCTAATTAGTTAACAAACAGAAGTACCTATTGCCAAAATAGAACATCAGCCTCAGAAAAACAAATCAAAAGATCAAAATATTGATCTTGTAATCTATGTTACTTGCTGACAATTATCTTGATTGATTTTCTCTGAGCGGATAGGCTGATGAAATGAGTAAAAATGCTTATTCCTGTTCAGATGCATCTTGCGGAAGTTCCTCAAATATGAATATCCGTAGGAGACTAAAGAAAGAAAAACACAACATAACTATCACAGGTCTTAAAGCAGCAAATATTGCAAACAGTTAAGGAGGATTTATGCGTGCAGTACTGATGGCAGGCGGTTCGGGAACACGGCTTCGCCCGTTAACTTGCGATTTGCCCAAACCGATGGTGCCAATCTTAAATAGACCAATTGCCGAACACATTATTAATCTTCTCAAACGACATCAAATTACAGAAGTCATTGCAACATTGCATTACTTACCTGATGTTTTGAGAGACTACTTTCAAGATGGCGACGATTTTGGCGTACAAATGACTTATGCCGTCGAAGAAGACCAGCCTCTTGGTACGGCAGGCTGTGTAAAAAATATTGCCGAACTTTTAGATGAAACTTTTTTAGTCATTAGTGGTGATAGTATCACAGATTTTGACTTAAGTGCAGCGATCGCCTTTCACAAACGAAAAGGCTCAAAAGCAACTTTAATTTTAACCAGGGTTCCTAACCCCATTGAATTTGGGGTGGTGATTACCGACGATCAAGCCAACATTCGCCGCTTTTTAGAAAAACCCTCTACCAGTGAGATTTTTTCAGATACTGTTAATACTGGCACTTATATTCTAGAACCTGAGGTTTTGGAATATCTACCAGATAACACTGAATCTGACTTTTCCAAAGATCTATTTCCTCTACTTTTAGAAAAAGGTGAGCCAATGTATGGTTACATTGCTCAAGGTTACTGGTGTGATGTAGGTCACTTAGATGCTTATCGTGAAGCTCAGTATGATGCATTAGAGCGTAAAGTCAACCTCGATTTTGCTTATAAAGAAGTTTCGAGTGATTTATGGGTAGGGCAAAATACTTTCATTGACCCAACAGCTACGATTGAAACCCCAGCAATTATTGGTGATAATTGCCGAATTGGGGCGAGAGTGCAAATTGAGTCGGGAACCATTATTGGGGATAACGTCACTATTGGCGCTGATGCTAATCTCAAGCGTCCGATTGTCTGGAATGGAGCAATTATAGGGGATGAAGCACATCTGAGCGCTTGTGTAATTTCTCGTGGGACTCGTGTAGACCGCCGCGCTCATGTATTAGAAGCATCTGTGGTCGGTTCTCTTTCTACTGTGGGAGAAGAAGCTCAAATTAGCCCAGGTGTACGTGTTTGGCCGAGTAAAAAGATTGAATCGGGGGCAATTTTAAACATTAATTTGATTTGGGGTAACACAGCCCAACGTAATTTATTTGGGCAACGTGGTGTACAAGGATTAGCTAATATTGACATTACTCCAGAATTTGCGGTGAAGTTAGGAGCCGCTTATGGTTCTACTTTAAAACCTGGTTCTAAGGTGACAGTCTCCCGTGACCAACGTAATGTTTCGCGCATGGTGACGCGATCGCTCATTGCTGGTTTGATGTCAGTAGGGATTAATATTCAAAACCTTGATGCTACAGCTATCCCCATCGCTCGGACAATTATCCCGACAATGGCGGTGGCTGGTGGCATTCATGTACGGGTACATCCAGATCGCCCTGACTACATCCTGATTGAATTTATGGATACTAAGGGGATTAATATCACCAAAGCTTTAGAAAAGAAAATCGAAGGGGCTTACTTTAAAGAAGACATGCGGCGATCGCAAATTCATGAAATTGGCGATGTGTCATACCCCAGTCAAGTCATTGACCGTTACTGCACTGCCTTTGAGAAACTGTTACATGTTCATACCCTGCGCCATAGTCGAGCCAAAGTAGTAATTGACTATGTTTATGCGGTGTCTGGGGCAGTTTTACCCCAAATGTTAGATAAATTTGGCGCTGATGCAGTGGTGTTGAATGCTAGTGTAAATAAAACGGCTGTATCTGTGACTGATCGTGAAGGACTATTGACTCAATTAGGTCATGTAGTGGAAGCACTCAAAGCTAACTTTGGTGTCCAAGTCTCAGCTAATGGAGAACAGCTGATTTTAGTTGATGAATCAGGCTCCGCGATTCGTGGAGAAACTTTAACAGCCTTGATGGTAGACATGATGTTAACCTCTAATCCCAGAGGAACAGTAGTAGTACCAGTTCATGCTTCCAGTGCTGTCGAACAAGTTGCCCGTCGCCACGATGGCAGGGTAATTCGTACCAAGGCTAACCCTACAGCCTTAATGGAAGCTTGTCAGAAAAATCCTAATGTCATACTAGGAGGGAGTGGAGAAACTGGTTTTATTTTCCCACATCTGCATCCGGGATTTGATTCCATGTTCTGCATTGCTAAACTAATTGAAATGCTGACTATTCAAGAGCGATCGCTTGCTACTGTGCGAGCAGAATTACCTCGTGTAGTTTACAAAACTCACACAGTCCGCTGTCCTTGGACATCTAAGGGGGCGCTGATGCGTTATTTGGTCGAAACTCATCCAGCCCAAAATTTAGAACTGATTGATGGAGTGAAAATTTGTCAGCCCTACGATGATAGTTGGCTGTTAGTTTTGCCAGATGCTAGTGAACCTTTAGTACATTTATATGCCAATAGTAATGATCGCGATTGGGCAGATGAAACTTCGAGAAACTATCGCACTCGTGTTCAGGCTTTTATAGAGAGACAACAAGAACAGCAACCTGCCGAAGTGTAATTAGTCTTTATTAGTGTCTTTGTGGTCAAAAATTGGTTTTTTAACCACTAAGACACAAAGGCACAAAGGAAAGTATCAAGCTAGTTGTAGTTTCAGGTAATTAATGAAATCTATAATTTCTGCATCAGTTAATTGTAAGCGCGATCGCTTGCCATACTTCTGTTGTAAATACTCTCTTCCTTGGTCTGGTGTCCAATTTAATTGTGCTAAATACGTGTCGGTTTGAGTTATAAAGATTTCACGTTTTTCAGATGTGTAACTTTGGTTTTGATGATAGTTATGATTTTCGTTAATTTTTAGACTGACTTTTTGTCCTAATGCTTGCCAATCTATCTCTTGATGTCCGTTCCAACTAACATCTAAGGAGCGATAACTCATCGGATCATAAATATTGCAAAAAACTACATTACTATCTCCTGGGCTGACTGCGATCGTCAGTGGATTACGCAGTTGTTCAAAGGTAAGGGCATCTAAGGATAATAATAAACTTTTGGAAAAGTAAGTATCATTTCCTGATTGAATAATATAAGGTTTATCTGCTAAGACACACAAATTTGTTTTTTTGTCTGTTCCAAATGTATTTTCAACTTGTCTATCAACTTTTATTTCTGTTATCACTCCAGTTAAAGCTCTTTCATAAATTGGAATGCGCCTATTATCTTCAGCAAGCATATACCAGCAGCAATCATTATCTTTTTTGACAAAGACATATTGAGGTCTTGGAACTGCTCCAAATCCTAATTTTACTTCCATATTTCCGGTTAATGTACAAGTTACTTGATAGATATAACTGTTGCCAAATAGTTTAGAACATCAGCTGAATATAAAACCCTGATATCAAGAGACTTTCAAGCTTATTCCCCGTTCCCTGTTATATAATTCCCTGAATAATTAAGTTAATCAACATTGAAGTAAAAAATTCTGTTCTGCACTTCTGTTGACAGCAAATTTTAAAAAAAAAGAGTGGGTAAAAAACCCACCCTCAAAGCAGTAGTAATTTAAATCAATAGCTATCTAATTGCTAATCGCTGGCGCACTCAAAGAAATTTGTGGCGCTTCTTGTTTTTGCTGTGCTAACGTCGGCACAGAATCACGCAACCTTGCTGTCAACTGTACAGTTGTCGCGTCATACATCTGAGTAAGTAACTTGGGATAAAGACCAATACCAATAATTGGTACTAACAAACAAGCAATGATAAAAACTTCGCGGGGTTCAGCATCTATCAAAGCTTGGTGAGAAACTAATTCTTCGTTCTCTTGACCGTAGAAAATTTCTCGCAACATTGACAGCAAATAAATCGGAGTTAAAATCACCCCAACTGCCATCAAAAATACCACGATGACTTTAAATGTGGAGCTGTAAGCATCGCTAGTCGCAAAGCCAACAAACACCATTAATTCAGCTACAAAACCACTCATTCCTGGCAATGCTAAAGAAGCCATCGAACAGGCAGTAAACATAGCGAAAATTTTCCGCATCCTCTTACCAACACCACCCATTTCATCCAACATTAAGGTGTGTGTGCGGTCATAAGTTGCACCGACGAGGAAGAATAAACTTGCCCCAATTAATCCGTGAGAAACCATTTGTAAAACTGCCCCACTCAATCCCAAATCTGTGAAGGAGGCAATACCAATAGTGACAAAGCCCATGTGTGAAATTGAGGAGTAAGCAATTTTTCGTTTGAGATTTCGCTGGGCAAAGGATGTAAGGGCTGCGTAAATGATATTAACTACCCCCAAAACTACTAGCACCGGCGCAAAATAAGCGTGGGCATCGGGGAGCATTTGAGCATTCATCCGAATTAAGGCATAACCGCCCATTTTCAGCAGAATACCTGCCAGTAACATGTGTACTGGCGCTGTGGCTTCACCGTGGGCATCTGGTAGCCAAGTGTGCAAGGGAATAATTGGCAATTTAACAGCGTAGGCAATCAGGAACCCGGCATATAGTGCTAGTTGAAAATTGAGGGCGAAGTCTTTAAGGGCGATCGCTCGCATGTCAAATGTCACCGTATCGCCATAAAATCCCATTGTTAGGGCTGACAGCAAAATAAACAGCGAACCACCAGCAGTGTATAAAATGAACTTCGTCGCTGCGTATTGTCGCTTTTTGCCTCCCCAAATCGATAGCAGAAAGTATATCGGTACTAGTTCCAGTTCCCACACCAGGAAAAATAACAGCATATCCTGAACAGCGAACACGGCAATCTGACCGCCATACATCGCCAAAATCAAGAAGTAAAATAGCTTTGGCTTAAAAGTCACAGGCCAAGCTGCTAAAATCGCCAGCGTGGTAATGAATCCAGTCAAAATAATTAGGGGCATTGATAAGCCATCTGCCCCTACTGACCAATTCAAATCTAGTTGCGGAACCCAAGGGTAACTCTCTACCAGTTGCAAATCGGGATTGGAGAAGTCGTACCCAGTATAAAAAGCATAAACAATCAGCGCAAAATCTATCAACCCTACGATCAGGGAATACCAGCGTACTGTTTTGCCGTCTTTATCTGGGATGATGGGAATCAGTAGTGACGCGGCTATCGGCAACAGAATAATCGTCGTCAGCCACGGGAAATTAGTTATATTCATCACAATTCGTCTGCAATCAAAGTCATGTTTGGCAAAAAGTCACTAGCTATTAACTAACAGTTTTTTGGGTATTTGGTCTCTCTTGTTAGGTTGATTTAATTAAATTGGCAATTCCCCATTTTGCTCTTGTAAATCTATTTTGACTAGAGGGAGGGGTGCAAAATGTGGGTTAGGATACACCCAGCCAAGTCAAAAATTTATCCTCAAAAAGCCTTTAGTGGTCTGGCAACCCAAAAATGACAGGTGGAGGCAGGCAGGGGAAGCAGGGGAAGCAGGGGAAGCAGGGGAAGCAGGGGGAGAAAAGAACTGGACTTTTTCACATTAACTCCGCAAAGTTCTCTTGGCAGACCACTAGTGGTCTGTCGCAAAAGTTTTGATAGGTGAATCAGGTTTTAAATTTCTCTTCTTTACCTCTTAACTGTGTACTCTTAGGGTACTTTGCAGGTTCGCCCTTGGCATTCTCGTTCGCGTAGCGTCTCCGTCAGGAGAAGAGTAGCCTAAGAGCGCGTCTGCGTTCTTCTAACCCTCAAAATTAATGGGACAGACCACTACTTATCCTACGGGTACTCCTGATCAAAAACTCAAAGATTAGCCGCTGGTACATCTTTGGAATACACCGTTTAGCATACATAACAATTTTAGTTTTCCGTAGTCCGCGCAGTTGTCAACGCTTTGCTATCGAGCGTCAGAAACTCACTTTTACATAATCCATTGCATCCTTGAAGGTGTCGGGTAATTTGCATACAACCAAGTTGCTTTTTCTTGGCAGACTAAGATTTTTGACTCATCCATAAATTTATTGTCATGAAATCATCATATAACTTGCGTCTCCAAAGCCGAGCTAGCTTTAAATGTCAGAAAACTATAACAATTTGATCCCCCAAGAGCTAATAAATTCGTAGAACAGTTAAAAAAGTGCCTTTATACCCCTTGATCCCTACTAGGGGTTACTGGTTAGTATTTACTTAACAAAAGGACACCTTCTGATCCCAAAGAAATGCTAATCTTGGCACGAACAAGGAATGGAAAGGAAGTCAACTTTAATTTAAAAACAGACTAAAAAACTTACAAACTGGGCAACCCAGAAGTCAGGAATAAAAAATTCATCTGGCTGAATGACATTTTGAATAGGTTCTTTAACCAGGGGAAATCACTCACATTTCAAACTACTGGAGGCCAAATTCATGGCAAAAGAACGCCCACCGCTAGAGGAAATGACACTGCGGCAACTACGTAAAGTTGCTAGTGAATGTAGCATTTCTCGCTATAGCCGAATGCGTAAATCTCAACTGCTGGCAGCAATTCAAGAAGTCCAGCGTCATAAAGTTTCACTTAGCCCATCTCGTTCACTGGAGGCACAGGAAACCGTGGAAGCAGCAAAATTTGAATTAGGACAAGAAGATCGCACTGGTGGCTCTCTAGCTGATGTTGATGAAGGACTCGCAGATCTACCAGCAGGTTACGGTGACAGCCGGATTGTGCTTTTACCCCGTGATCCCCAGTGGGCTTATACTTATTGGGATGTTCCTAATGAACATAAAGAAGAACTGCGGCGGCAAGGTGGACAACAACTAGCACTGCGGATCTACGATGTCACTGACATTGATCTAGATCACCAAAGCCCTCACAGCATTCAAGAATATCCTTCTGATGAGCTTGCAAGGGAATGGTACATCCCAGTTCCGGTGAGCGATCGCGATTATGTGATTGATATCGGCTATCGTGCTAGTGATGGACGTTGGTTGGTATTGGCTCGTTCTGCTCGTGTACACATCCCCCCTGTTTATCCATCCGATTGGATTGAGGATGTGTTCGTCACCGTCAACTTTGAAGAAGACTTGCGCGGTAAGACTGTCTACGAATTAGTTCCTCCTGCCAAAAAGATCGCAGCGACAGCAAAAACAGGCGCAAACGGCAGCAACCCCATCTATGACCA
Organism: Halotia branconii CENA392; assembly: GCF_029953635.1. Classification (NCBI taxonomy): domain Bacteria; kingdom Bacillati; phylum Cyanobacteriota; class Cyanophyceae; order Nostocales; family Nodulariaceae; genus Halotia; species Halotia branconii. The sequence goes on from NZ_CP124543.1 coordinate 3,743,798, forward strand.
AATCTTTGGCATGGCTGAATCTGCCGAAGCACAAAGAGTTGCTGGTTCTTTATTTGGTTCCATGCAACAAGTACCGGGTTCTGCTCGTCCTGAAGAAGCTATCAGTTCCTACATCTTCCCCTCTGGTGTAGGTATGTGGGCAGTTCCCACCACATCTGGTTTAACCATGTCTGGTGCAGGAATGTCAGGTGTTGGCTTCTCAGCTTCCGCTGTACCAATGCGTCCACGCCAATTCTGGTTAATTGCTGACGCTGAACTAATTGTCTACGGTGCAACTGAACCTGATGCTACTGTGACTATTGGCGGTCGCCCAATTCAGTTGAATCCAGATGGTACATTCCGCTTCCAAATGTCCTTCCAAGATGGTTTAATTGACTATCCAATTTTGGCTGTTGCTGCCGATGGTGAGCAAACACGGTCAATTCAGATGAAGTTTAATCGTGAAACACCTTCTCGAAATACCAACACCAAAGAAGAAGCCGTTGTAGAATGGTTTTCTTAAAATAACCCCAGATTGAAATTTTGAATTATTCCCCGCTATAGTCGTTCTGTAGCGGGTTTTTATTGATTAATTAAGATGTCTGTAAACAAAATATTGTTTTTATCTGTATTTATCTTTAGTATGAGCTTGTTATCAGGTTGTAAACAAATCAAGGCAATCTCCGCACCAGAATTATCTCAAACTTGTATTGGAGAAGATCCTAAATTCAGTATTGAGTTTTTCAAAACTAATAATCAAGGAGATAAATACACAAAAGGTATCAACCATGTGATTATTTTTAATCCTCAATCACCAGCATTAGATTTTAAAGTTAATGTAGGTTTATCTCATAAACTTTATGCCCAAGATGCTAGAGGAAAAATACGCAAAGAATATGTACCAAAACAGTTTCAGGAAATTATCTCTGATCAAAATGCTACATTAGATGGACTACAACCTATAGCAGCAATTAACGCCGATTATATAGATACTGATAATCAACCCCAAGGATTAAATATTTCTCGTGGAGTAGAGTATTCGGGAGCTTTTAAAAATAGACGTTCTTCTTTTGGAATTTCAGGAGGGAAACCACAAGAGCGAAAAGCTACTATTCAGGCTGGTAAAAGAGCAGCAAATATTCTTAATTATAATTTAGTCGGTGGTAATGGCAGATTCTATCGTCAAGGTAAATTTAAAGATATTTGTGAAGATTTAGGAGAATTTGCTTGTAGACAAGCGACTAACAGATCTATGGCAGCAATAACTAATAAAGGTTATGTGATTTTATTAGTTAATGATTCCAAAGCAAATTCCAATATTGACTTTT